>CAZHTX010000044.1:0-20870 GCA_964535475.1 uncultured Pirellulaceae bacterium | reverse complement strand
CATCCAGTTGCTGCGAAGTGGCGATCCGGATGAAGTGATCGACACCACGGCCGCACTCCTGCGGCAACGGACAGGTGCCGACGCGTTGGGCTTTTTTCGTTTGGCCACGGCCGGTCAGTTGACTGCGGAATATGTGATGCCTCCGGAAGCATCCGGGTTGGTCACGCCCAGCCGTTCGTTGGCGAGAAGGATGATCGGTCAGGGCGAAGCGATTTGGGTCAGCAAAGAAGCGGGTGAAGCGACGTATGAGGGCGACACCGAAAAGCTGGCTCGGGACGCGATTCTTATTCCGCTGTTCGCCGCTGACAGTATCGCCGGCGCGATGGTCCTGCATCGCCGGGAAGGGCATTTTGAACAAGCTGATTTTGAATTGGCGATCGCCGCCGCCCGCTTGATTGCCGCCGCCTTGGCCAACGCGCGGGAGAGTAATTTTCTGCGCGCCGAACGTCGGCGGTTGGCCGATCGCAATGCCGAAGCGGACGAATTGATTGGCAGCAGCCCGGTGATGGTTCGCCTCAAAGAACGGGTCGAGCGGATTGGTCGCGCCAACGGATGTGTGCTGATTCGCGGCGAGAGTGGCGCTGGGAAGGAACTGGTCGCGCGGGCCGTTCATCAAGCCAGCCCGCGGCACGACCGGCCGCTGCTGAGTGTCAACTGTGCGGCGATTCCTCGCGATCTGGTGGAAAGCCAGTTGTATGGCCACCGCAAAGGCGCATTCACCGGCGCCGACGCCGATCATAATGGCTGGTTCCAGCAAGCCCACACTGGCACGCTGTTTCTTGACGAAGTCGGTGAGCTGACGTTGGAAGCCCAAGCCAAGATGCTGAGGATCCTCGAGGGACATCCCTTCCTCCCCGTCGGTGCCACCGAAGAGGTCCGCGTGGATGTTCGCGTCGTGGCGGCGACCAACCGTGATTTGGCAGAGTTCGTGCGGGAGAAAAAATTTCGCGAGGACTTGTATTATCGCTTGAGTGTCTTCGAACTGGTCGTGCCGCCGCTGCGCGATCGAGAATCGGATATCGAACTATTGATTGACCACTTCTTGGAACATTTACGACTCCGCCACGGCCGCCCGCAAGCCCATCTTTCACCGGCAGCCCGCACGCGTCTGCTGGAGTATCACTGGCCGGGGAATGTTCGCCAATTGCGGAACGTGATCGACAGCGCGATCGTGATGAGCGAAGGGGATGAAATCGAGTTGGAGGACTTGGGGCTGCGAGATGCCGGTGCCGGCACGATGGATACGCTGCGGCTCGATCACTGGGAAAAGAAACTGATTCGCGAAGCGCTCGACCGCTGCGACGGCAACATCGCAGCGGCCGCCAAACTGCTAGGCATCAGCCGCGCCACGGCCTACCGTAAACTTGCCGACCATGATATTCCCCGACCATGACAAGCAGCGCAACGCCGGCTCGCATTATCCTCACCGCGTTGGGCAGTCGGGGCGACGTGAATCCGTTTTTGGCGATCGCCGCGGAGTTGCAGAGACGGGGAGCGCGGCCGGTGGTGATCTTGCCAGCGTCGTACCAGCACTTGGCTGACGCATTGGGATTGGAGTCGCGTGGCTTGATCTCCCAGGAGGAGTTTCAACAACATTTGCGGGACCCCGATATTTGGCATCCTTACCGGGGACCCAGGTTGTTGCTCCGCGAGTTTGTGGTCACTTATTTGTCGCGGCTGCTGGAACTGCTTGACCAATTGATCGAGCCGGGTAACACCGTCTTGGTCTCGCATCCGCTCGATTTCGCATCCCGTTTGTGGCGAGACAAGCGGCCGGACATTCGTCAGTTGAGCGTGCACCTTGCACCGCTGGCTTTGCCTTCGCGAGCCGATCCGCCGCGTTTCGGCAGCGGCCTGATGGGCATGCGGCGGCCGGCCGTTTGGCAACAAACTCAGTTGTGGTTGGCCAATCGTGTGCTGATCGCTCGTTGGTTGACAAAGCCGCTGAATGAAGTGCGGCGAACGATCGGGCTGTCGCCAGTGAGGCATCCGCTGGGCCCTTGGTATTTTTCTCCCGATGGCGTGCTGGGCTTGTTCCCCGACTGGTATGGCCCGCCCGATCTGCCGGCCAATTTCCACTGCGTGGGTTTTCCAAGATACGATGGTCCCGAAGCAGGTAAGCAGCCAGGAGTTGGCAACAGTTTGCCAGTGGCGATCCAATCTCAGTTGCAACTATCCGACCGGCCGATCGTGTTCACCCCCGGCTCGGCGCATCTCTTGGGAACCAAGTTCTTCGCGGCGGCGATCGAGGCATGCCGGCGGATGGGAGTTCCCGGTTTGATGCTGTCGGCTGATCCTCAACAAGTACCGGCGGAGCGACCGGACACGGTGCGGGTTGCCAGTTATGTGCCGTTGGGACAATTGCTGCCCCACTGCCGGTTGTTAGTTCATCACGGCGGTATCGGCACGACCAGCCAAGCGTTGGCGGCCGGCTTGCCCCAGTTGATCTGTCCGATGGCTTTCGATCAATTTGACAATGCGCGGCGAGTTCGCCAGTTGGGCTGTGGCGATGAACTGGTGATGCGGCGGATCACGGCGACCAAGCTGGTGGCTAAGCTGACGCGGTTGCTTGCCAATCCACAAGATCAAGCCGCCCGGACAGTCGCCGTGGCCGCGCGGCTGGAAGCGAGCGAAGTGGTGATTGGTCGCGCCGCCGAGCAAATTCTGCGGCAAGGGGAAAATTAAAGCGAGCAAAGTAGCTGCCACTTGTTGCTCCGACCGCGGGGCAAACCCGGCGGAAGCTTGTGTTCGGTTTTAAGGAAAGACCGCGAGCTCTTTGCCTGAAGATTAAAGGTCACGGGCTGGCCTGCCAGGTCGCGGAGATCGCTCCATCGCTGGTGTTCCAAACTCGCAGTTTGCCGTCGTGGGTGCCAGCCACCACTTTGCTGCCATCGGGTGATAAGGCGGCCGCCAAGACCCAATCTTCGCTGCCGGTGAACTCTTGGGCGATGGTGTTATCGGCAAGGTTGATTTTCAGCAGCCGTTTGTTGGCAGACGGCACCAACAGTTCACTCTCGCGTCGGGCGAGTTGAAATCCGCCGCCTCCCAAACCGATCTCGGCTGCTTTTTTTCCATCGGCGATTGCCCAGCGATGCAAACTATTGCCCGTGCTGCTGGAGAATACTTCGCTGCCCCCCGGTAAGAAAGCCACGCCGCGAACGGCCGCACCGTGCCCTTGATAACTGATTAACAGCTGGCCGGATTCAAAATCAAACACCTTGGCAGATTTGTCGCGACTGGCCGATACCAATCGCTGACCATCATCGCTCCAGGCAACCGCCGTTACCCAGTCGGCGTGGCTGGCCAGCGTCTTGATCGTGGTCATTGTTTCCAGATCGATGATCCGCACCAAGGCATCGGCCGCGGCAATCGCCAACCGCTTGCCATCTCCGCTGTAGGCGACATCAAATACGACATCAGTCGTTCGCCCCACCACGCCGCGAACCTCGCCACTGGCAAAATCAATGAGCCGCACTTCACCGCTGCGGCCAGGCTCTCCGCAAGCGACTGCCAGCGTGGTGCCGCTGGGATCGAATTCCATGGCAAATGTTCGCTGACCCACGTTCTGCAGACGACGAACCAGCGTCCCGTCAGCGGCATTCCAAACCGTAACTTCATGATAGCCGGCTGCTAAAACTTGACTGCCGTCGGGTGAGAACACGGTGGCTGTCACGGCCAGCGGCGCAGGGTAATGCTCCGGCGGTGCCTCGTACCGAACCGCTGGCGTCACCAACGGCAGCAGCGTCTCGGGATGCTCGCCATCGAACTTGGCACCCGCCCGCAACCAACGTCGAATCAGTTCTATTTGCGCTCCCGGTAAAGGCTCACTCTCCGCCGGCATTCGCTCGTACTCATCATCGCTCACGATGCGACGAAGTAACTCGCCCCAAGCGGTGTCGTCGGCCGCAGCTTCATCGCTGGTAACTTCATCGCTGGCGGCTTGGATCACCGGTAGCTCGCCCGAATCGCCCGCTTTGAGCAATTCCGTGAATGTATCGATCCGATAACCTCCTTCGGCTTTCTTGGCGGCGTGACAAGCGAGGCACTGTTCGACAAAGATGGGGGCAATATCTTTGCGAAAGCTGACCTCCTCTTCCGCCGCCGCGGGACCGACCATAACTAAGCCGCTGAAACCAACCGTGACTGCCAATAATCCAAGCTTGCCTAGAGGCATTTCTGAACGCATGCGGGAGGCGAGCCGCTGAGCGGACAATCTAAACGCGAACAATCTAAACATGAAGCACATAACTGGTTCCGCCAAGCGAGCGTCTAGTGTTGGAATAAAAATTCATCGGTGTTAATCAAAGCCCAACAGAGATCCTCGACAGCTGCTGCGACATCTTCGTTTTGGCTGCAATACTCAACAGCCATTTTCAATTCGGCTTCATCAGGCTGGCGGCTAAGCGCGGCCAAGTAAACCTCATTGATCACCTCCTCGATTGACTTACCGGCGGCAATCGCACGACGGAAGCGATTGTTGCTATCTCGCAATTTTTCATGGATCGTGGGACCGTTGAATAATTCAATCGCCATCCCAAGATTAGATTCAGCCGTCCGTTCACATGCACACACGGTGCTTCGCTCCGGCTGGCCAAAGGTCTTAAGAAAGTCCAGCTTGACTAAGTCGGGTGCGGGCACCTGAGTTGCCAAAGTTCCAGCTGGCAGATTTCCCATTTGCTGAGTCGTTCCCAAAGCAAGATTGACCGCGTCGAGCAATTGCTCAGCGGTCAACAAGCGTGGATGTTGATGCGAGAAATAAGTCGTGTCATCCTTATTGAACGGGTTGCTGACATAGCTCGCCTGATAAGTGCGGCTGTTTAAGATGGTTCGCAACAAATGCTTGCGATCGTACCCGTGTTCGACGAAATCGCGAGCCAACGCATCGAGCAACGGCCCATTGGCGGGCGGATTGGAATCGCGAAAATCATCAATCGGATCAACGATGCCGCGCGAAAAGAGTTGGCTCCAAATCCGATTCGCCTCATTCTTGGCGAAAAACGGATTGTCGCTGCCGACCAACCACTCGGCGAAAGCGACGCGACGGTCCTCGCTGTCAGGGATCTCCATGCTGCCGACAAGCGGTGCCCAAGGCTGCAGAAGTTCGCCGGTCCGCGGTTGGGTCACCTCGCCATCACCGGTGGTCCAAATAAACATCTCGCCCGGTCGCTGGGTGTTGCGTTTGCGGACGCGATTAAAAAAGGCGGAGAGTCCGTAATAGTTATCCTGGGTCCAACGTTCAAAAGGATGGTTATGACATTTCGCACACTGTAACCGCGAACCGAGGAAGACTTGAGAAATCGTCTCCACCGAATCATTCATATCGGTCGAAGTGCGGTAAAAGTTTGCCGCCGGATTGGCTAACGTGCTGCCGCTGGCGGTCAACAGTTCCTTGGCAAATTCATCATAAGGCATGTTATTGAGGAAAGCATTTTCCAGCCAACGGTAATACTTATAAACTCCCACGTCGCCAACTTGTTTGCTGGTCAGCTTTAACAAGTCACCCCACTTCAAAGCCCAAAACTTGGCGTACTCATCCCGTTCCAGCAAGTCATCAATCAAGCGTGCTCGCTTGTCACTCGCCAAATCGGCCAGAAACGCTTTGGCCTGCTCCACCGTCGGTGGGATGCCGATCAGGTCCAGATAAACGCGGCGGACAAATTCTGCATCACCGCAGGTTTCTGAGGGCAAGTACTGCAATTGTTGCAATTTCGCGTTGACCAATTCATCGACGTAATTGTTCGCCAGGGGAGCGGCCCACTGGAAGCCGGGTACTTCCTCGACAAACATAATCGGCACCGATTCAATGTGCTCGAGAAAACGCACCAAGATCGCCGCATCACCCCGTGCCATGGCGGTCACCAAACCATGTTCATCAACTTTCGCCACCAAGTTGTTGGAACTCTCGTAGGCCACCAAATGCGTCACGTCACGTTGGCTGCCATCCTCGAAATGAGCGATCACGGCTAACTGCTGCGCGCCGCCCCGGAGATCGAGCATCCGTTTTTCATTGGGGAATACTTCCAAACGCACGCAACGCGGCGTGCCGGGGGGATCAGCCGGCGCCCCGGCGGCAATCCAATCTCGCAAAATCGCATACGCCTCATCATCTTTTCGCAATTGCTTGCCGCCACCATGGCTGACTTTCATGATGGGTTTCAGCAACAGCAAACTCTCTTCGGGGTCGATCAAGTTCAATCGGCGGCCAAAATCCTCGCGGATTAGCGTGAGTTCATCGAGCGATTTGTCGAACGCACGCAAAGACAAACGGAACATCCCCTTGCCGCTGGGAGAACCATGGCAGGCACCCGAGTTGCAACCCTGCTTGGAGAGCGCCACTAAGACCTCCGATTCAAACTTGGGTGGAATCTTGTTGGCAACGTCGGCTACTTGGACTGGAATGGTTATCCGCTGCGAGCCATATTCGGCAATCACTTCGCAACTCCCATCAGCAACCGGCCAGACGACCGCATCGCGGACGATGGCGATCTCAGGGTTTGATGAGGTCAGCCTTACATCGTGCGTCCAATCGCGAAGGCGGCCATCGCTGGTGACTCCCGTAACAACCAATTGACTTCGTTGACCCTCGCCCCGCAGCGCGATTTGCGGCGGATAAATTTGCAGCGAGGAGGGACCTGGAATCACATCCTGAGGCTCAGCTTGTGCGATCACGCGAATGTCTTGCTCATCAAATTTCGTGGTTGCCTCAGCGGTCAATGCGAATGCGTCGGCGGCAAAATCGGCGGCAAACTGCAATGTCACTTCCGCTTGAGTTTGCTCAGCGGCAATCGCGATCGATGGCGGCGCGGTGACACCGGCTGGCAAATCGGGGAACGTTAGCGTGACCGGCTGTGCCGCGTGCCCCTCACGGACCACGGTCACCGTGAACACCGCTGCGGAGCCAGCCAGAATTGGTTGCTGGCATTCCAGCGTGATCGCCAACGGATCGTACCACTGGATGTCTAGTTGTGAGGTTTCAATGCGTCCGCGACCGTTAAATTCCGCAAAGCTAAAAACCTGTATAGAATCGGCCTCCGATCGTTCGTTCGGACTGGCCACATCAGCCGGGACGGTGATCGCGAGGTTATATTGGTCCTCTTTCGCTTCGACCGTGATCGGCCAGCGGTTTGCGGGATGGTTGGTAAGTATTGTCGCTGGTGCCTTGAATGCTTCGTTGGTCCGCTGCAAGGTCAGTTGCACTTTTTGCGTCGACAACGGGCGAGCGAACCGTGGCGGTTGCTCACTGGCCAACTTCCAAGCCGCCTCAGTCGTTGCTCCACCGGCGAGTAGCAAGGCGCCATCTTGCCCAGCTAGCGGAAAAGGAACATGCGGTTGCTTGAGACGTCGCAGGCCAACGCTATCAACGTGGCGACGAAGTGTTGGCTGCGATTTTGCTACCGCGACCAAGTTGGCTGTTGCCAAGGCATCCGGCGACCAAGCGGAAGTCGCTCGCAGATAGATTTTCGCTTCTTTTGCGCCCGCCGGTATGATCGGGTTGATCATGCTCAAACCGGGTGACTCATCGGCAAACGTTAACTCGATCTCACCATCATAACCTTGTCGAATAATTTGCAGATCGACTGCGCACGCACCATGCCCTGGTTCCAATACATATTGCTCACGGAGAGCGGCATCCGCTTTGAGGGCAATACTGAAATCATTGGCGGGTTGGATTGCCACCCAGTAGCCAAAGTCGGGGCCGCCGCGACCTAATAGGTCATAACAAACGAGCTGGTAAATGCCGTTGTCCGGAAAGCTAAATTCGAAACTCCATTCATCGGCATCACTCACCGCGGTTTCAGCAACTTTGCCCCCCGCCGCGTTCCGCAATTCCATTTTTAGCAAGGTCGGGCAATGCAGGCTGCGCGTCCTTGAAGTCACCCGCACTTTTACTCCCTGCACGCCTTGAATTGCGTAGCTATCTTGTTCTCGCTCCGCAGACAGCTGGCCGCTGATCCCCAAGGGAAACGCGTTTGGGGCGGGGGTCTCGCTGGCGTCCGGGGTCGGCGACTCAACAATTTGAGGCAGCTCACTGACCGCCAAGGGAGTCCAGGAGGTCTGCTCAGCCGCCGCCGAGACCACGGTGCTGTTGCCGACAAAATCAGCCGGCAGGTGCACGACCGTGGCGACCGGCTCAGCCAATCCATCGCCACGCAACATCACCGTGGTGGGCTCTCCCGGCTGCACGGCCAACGGCAACGGATGACTCAGCAGGGGAAAGTTCCCGACCCGCAGGCAGTAAATTCCTCCCGCCACAAACTTGCTATCGACGATTTCCAATATGTACTCACCCGCTTGCTCCAGCTCCATGGCAAAACGTCCATCGGCACCTACCGCCGTATCGTCGACTGCAGCCAAGCGATTTCCTTGGCTGTCCAGCAAACGGACGAGCGGATCCATGGCTGAGCCGAGGGGCTGGGTGAAGACTTCCACCGCCAGGCGTTGAGGTTGAGTAACGTTTACGCGGTAAAGGTCGCTGCGAGGCCCGTCGCTGCTGCCGCTGATCACACACGCCGGCGGGATCGCCTGGGCCGTTTCATGGCTGTGGTTATTTCCCTGATCGACGACCGCTGGTAGACGGTCGACCAAGAGCGTGATCGCTTCGCTGGCCTGACCGTTGCCTGCCAACCAAATCCGCAAAGGGCCCGGCGGCGCGTCGGCAGGCAAGGTTATCGCCAAGGTTGCTTGCTCGGCCGTGGTGCTGGTGAGCTTGAGTTCCGCCGTGGATAGATCACTGATCGCCCGCAGCTGATTGTCGAGCGCTTTGCCAGTGACAATGAGCTCGGTGGTGCTGCCGGGAACGCACGATCGCGGGAAGACTGAGCTGATGGCAAACTGGCCGGTCGCCTGCGTGGTCCAAAACCAACAGACAGCCAGCGCGCAAGCCGAAACGACGCGGCGGGAAAGTAACATGGAGGGATCTCTGGAAAGGAGGCTGTTACGCTTCACGCCCGCTGTAAAGGGGCGCAATCACGTTTCCGTTGAGTAGATGGTGGGGGCGTCGCAGGGGATCGACAATGGTGACCTCGGGATCAACTCCGAGGCCGGTGAGCATGGTGGTTAAAACGTCTGCCGGGGACCAAGATCGTGAGACCGGATAGGCGGCTTGATTGTCGGTTTGGCCGAGCACTTGCCCACCGAGCACGCCCGCCCCGGCAAACATTCCCGAATACGCGTGGGCCCAATGGTCGCGGCCCGGCAACGTCTGGCCGGGAAGCGTGGAGACCTTGGGGGTGCGGCCGAATTCACCCATCACGACGACCATCGTTTCGTCCAATAGCCCACGCGACTCCAGATCGTTCATGAGCGCTTCCAAGCCTTGATCGAGTTGCGGCAACAGACGGTTTTTCAGCTTGCCCCAATTGTCAGTATGTGTGTCCCAGGTTTGCACAATTCCCAACGTGGCTTGCACGATCGGAACTCCCGCCTCGACCAATCGCCGCGACATCAACAGCGACTGACCGAATTTGTTGCGACCATAGCGATCTCGCACTTCGTCCGTTTCACTGTGGATGTCGAACGCTGCGGTGACTCGCCCCGACGTGAGCAGGTTCATCGCGATTTCTTGCTGGTCGTGAAACGATTTCACCTCCGCGCTCCGACCGCCGCCGGAGTGTCCTCCGTTGCTGGACTGGTTTAATTTGGCCAGCAAATCGCGACGCGCGAGCAAACGCTGATGGTCCATACCCTCCCGCATGCTGAGCGCTTGCATGCGAAAATTCTTATCGTTGGGATCGCCCTGAATCTGCCACGGATCATGTTTCGCGCCCAGAAACCCAGCGTGTTGCCCCGGCCAGGTTAGCGGCCCCTCAATCAAATAGTTGGGTAATGATACGGCGTTGGGGATACCATCTTTCCGCGGACGAATAAAATCTAAGGCCGAGGCGAAATTAGGAAAGTCACTGCGAGATTCCACCCGGTCCAAGTCACTGCCGCCACGCGGAATCGGTGTCGGGCGCCCCGTCAAAGCAACGTGCGTCGCCAACAAGTGATTGTGCTCACGATGGGCCAGCGTGCGAACAATAGCCCAACGATCCAACTGTTGGGCTAGTTTCGGCAAGTGCTCGCAAACCGCCACCCCGGGCACGCTGGTAGAGATCGGCGAGAATTCGCCCCGCACCTCCGCCGGAGCATCCGGCTTGGGGTCGAGCATGTCGAGTTGGCTGGGGCCGCCACTGAGCAAGACAAATAATATCGACTTTGCTTTCCCCGCGCCGGGATTCCCCGCGTGTTCCCCTTGCAAACCCTCACCCGCCCGTAATCGATTTCGAGGAAGTGCGCAACCCAGCACACCGGCGGCACCAATCTGTAACAGTCCACGACGATTAACGCTGATCAACGGAGACATGGAACAGTCCTTTGCGAGGCGGGAGGGGGAAGGAAGGGGATGACCGATATATTGGCTGACAGGGCAACGCCAGCGGAACGGTCAACTAATATTGTTGGGGTTCGCGCGCCAAATTGCAACAATTTACCGCAACTTTGCAGGGAAAACCGCAACCGCCCGCTGGGGGACTCAGCTCGGACGCGGAAAACTCGCAGCGAAGGGGCCGAAAAAGCGAATCGGCACAAATGAATCCAGGGTGTTTACCCGGAGAGATATTTACGGTTGCCGCGTCTTGATCACGTGCTGCCGAACCTCTTCGAAGACCGCGTCGGGCGATTGCATACCGTCAATCGTCGCCAGCTTTCCTTGCTCGCGGTAATAAACGAGCAGGGGTGCGGTCTGGTTGTAGAACACTCTCAAGCGGGCGTTGATCGTCTCGGCGGTGTCGTCGCTGCGATTCTCAACCTGTGCCCGCTTCAACATCCGCTCGACCAACACTTCCCGCTGCACATTCAGGTCAAGCACCAAGTCAACCTGATCCTCTCGTTCCGAGAGATGCTCGTCGAGCAATTGCGCTTGAACCAAAGTGCGAGGAAAACCGTCGAAGAGGCAACCACCTTGGCAATCCATCTCCTTCAGTCGCTTGGTCACTATTCGCATGACTAAATAATCAGGAGCCAGGCGGCCGGTGTCCAAAAAGGAAGCAACCAAGCGCCCCAAAGCAGAATCCTGCCGGCGGGCCTGACGGAGCATATCCCCAGTGGAGAGATGCGGCACCGCCAGAAACTCAGTCAAGCGTTTGCACTGGGTTCCCTTACCAGCACCAGGCGGTCCGATGAAAACGATCCGCATAGAAGGTGCTGTCCCCAATCCCGAGTCAAAACGGCAGTGCGATGTGGCGGGCATTCATGTAGACCGCCCCTGGCGTGAACCACTCCCCTCACGCTCAGAAAAACCTAGCTCTCTAACATACCGCGATAATTACGCATCACCAGGTGGCTGTCAATCTTCTGAATCAAATCGAAGGCCACGCTGACGGCGATCAACAATCCGGTGCCACCATAAAAACCTGCAATCGAATACGAGACGCCCAGTGAACTGTAAACGATCGTTGGTACGATGGCGACGATCGCCAAGAAAGCGGAACCCACGTAAGTGATCCGAACCATGACCTTCTCCAGATAATCTGAAGTTCGCCGTCCAGGTCGATGCCCAGGAATAAAGGTTCCTGATTCCCGCAATTGGTCCGACATTTCCTTCGGGTTGAAGGTGATCGCTGTCCAGAAGTAGCAGAAGAAGAAAATTAACGCGACGTAGAGAAAGTTGTAGAGAAAACTGTCCCCACCGCTCATCATCGAGCTAAGACCGTTGAACGTCCGGTAGGCGGTCGAATCGATTTCCTGAAACGATTGAGCGACGAAACCGAACAAAACACCGGGAATCATCAACAAGCTGCTGGCAAAGATAATCGGCATCACGCCAGCTTGGTTGATACGCAGCGGTAGGAACTGACGGGTGCCACCGTAAACGCGTCGACCACGAGTGAACTTTGCACTTTGGGTTGGGATCCGACGCTGGCCGAGGGTGATGAACACCACCCCAAAGACCACAGTGACAAACAGCAAGACCAAGATGATCAGCGTTTCAACGCCCACCGTACCCTTCGCCAAACCAACAAGTTCCGGCTTCATGTTACGGATTAACTCGTACAAGGCCTGAGGCATTTGCGCCAGGATCCCGGCCATGATCAACAGGCTGATCCCATTGCCGATCCCGTACTCGTCAATCTGCTCACCGACCCACATTAAGAAAACCGTTCCGCAGGTCATCACGAGGACGGCAACGATCTGCCAACCAAACATTAAAGTCTGCGTCCCATCGGCCATGAAGTCGGGATTGATCTTCCCGCCACCGGCGCCCCCGGCCATCATGTAGAAGCGCAGGTACATATAACTTTGAACAAGGCAAATCAACACGGTTAGATACCGCGTATACTCGTTGATTTTCTTTCTTCCGGCTTCGCCTTCCTTTCGCAGTTCCTCGATAGGCTTCCACACGCTGCCGAGCAGCTGGAAAATAATCGAAGCGGAAATGTAGGGCATGATGCCCAATCCGAAGATCGTTGCATTGCGAAGATCGGAAGCCGCAAACAGACTGACCTTTTCGAAGAACTCGCTAGCCCCGCCTTCGCCGGCGGATCCGCCAGTATCGGCGTTGATCATCGGCAACGGAATGTGAAATCCGATGCGATAGAGAGCGAGCAGCGCGAGCGTGATGAAAATCTTCAGCCGCAACTCGGGGATCGAAAAGATAATGCGTAATTTTTCGAACATTGAACTCACGTCATCGTGAGGATCACGATCGCCAATGGAGCGGTCGTCGATTAAGGAAAAGAGGCGAGCCCGCAGTAACGAACCAGCCTCTTGTTTGAAACACCGTGAGTTTTACTCGGCCAACAAGTTCTACGAGATGGCCATCCTAACTTTCTCGCTCCGTCCAAGTCCACCCCACAAACCCGGTAGACACCGTCAGGAAAAAACGTCTTAAGCTTTTGCTGCCGCAGCTTGTTCCTTGAGTGCAGCCACTCGCTCGGCTGGTGCACGCTTAGCAGGTAGTTTGTCGATCGTGCCGCCTGCAGCATTGATCTTTTCGACTGCCGACTTACTAAAGCGATGCGCCGAGACGGTGAATTTCTTGGTCAATTCACCATCACCAAGAATCTTTAGCTCGTCGTACACGCCCTTGGCCAAACCCTTTTCGGCGAGCAATTGCGGAGTCACCTCCGTGCCATCCTCAAAGACGTTATTCAGATCGCCAACGTTGACCGCAAACACATCGAGCGCGAATTTGTTATTGAATCCACGCTTAGGAATACGGCGGAACATGGGCATCGCACCGCCCTGGAAGTTGGGCTTGCGACTGTACCCTGACCGGCTCTTGTGGCCCTTGTGACCGCGGCCGGCGGTCTTTCCGTACCCGGAACCTTGGCCGCGCCCGATACGTCGCCGCTTTTTGTTCTTCTGAATGCCGCGATGGACGTCATCGAGTTGCATGGCTACGACTTCGCTATCAAAAAATGTCAAGAATATACGTTAACAACGGCCGCCGAATGCAACCGGTGGAATGCCCCGCAGGACACCGTGAAAAATATCAAATCAATCCAAATCGACGCCACGCAGAGCCGCGGTCTGCTCTCGCGTCCGCAGCTTACCAAGCGCATCGATCGTCGCCTTGACCAACGTCACTGGGTTGTTCGTCCCGTAACTCTTGGTGAGAATATCATGAATCCCGCAAGCTTCACAGACCGCTCGCACCGCTTGCCCCGCAATAATACCAGTACCAGCACCCGCCGGCAGCAATAAAACGCGAGCTGCACCGAAATGTCCCCAAACCTGGTGAGGTATGCTACCGCTGACCAAAGGAACTTCGATCATGCTGCGGGACGCTTGCTTCTGTCCCTTATTCACGCTCGGAGGAACTTCATTTGCCTTACCGTAACCCCAACCAACCCGGCCCTTGCCGTCACCAACCACGACCATGGCTGCGAAACTGAATCGGCGGCCACCTTTGACCACTGCGGCACAGCGTTTGATCTTAACGACGCGGTCGAGTAGTTCGCCCGATTGTACGGAGGTCGACACGATGTGATTCCTGAAATGCGTTGTGTGTGTTTAATTGGGCCAATTCCGATGCACAGTCCGATCAGACCGTCGCTGCTTTGGACTGCCAGACCCAGGCGAATCCCAATAGCCGTATCAATTCCAAACTCCAGCGGCAACAACCGCCTCCACTAAAGCTCAATCCCGCCCTCACGAACCGCATCGGCAAAAGCCTTGACACGGCCGTGATAGCGATTGTGCCCACGATCGAAACGGATCATCGTAATTCCTGCCGACTTGGCCAATTCGGCCAATTTCTTGCCGACCGATACAGCCGCCTCACTGTTTCCAGTGTGCGACGATACGCTGCGAAGGTCACCTTGCCGCGTGCTGGCCGCACAAATGGTCTTACCAGCAACGTCATCGATCAACTGACAGGAAAAATGATTCAACGTTCGCTCGACTGCCAAACGGGGACGTTCCGCCGTGCCCCGCACGTGCTTCCGCACATGGTTGCGACGCCGAACTCGTTTAACATTCAGTTTCTTGTTCTTGTCCATATCTGCACTGGCTTAAGGAACGCCTGCGTTCAATTCTAATTATGAAATTACTTGGAAGCCGACTTGCCTGGTTTGAGCTTGATCTGCTCACCCTGGTAACGAATTCCCTTACCCTTATATGGCTCAGGCTTACGCAATCCCCGGACTTTAGCGGCAAAGTCACCGACGGCCTGCTTGTCGCAACCATTGACAGTGATGTGCGTTTGATCGGGACATGTGACTTCCAAACCCTGGGGTACCGGAACTTTCAGTTCGTTCGCCATGCCGACACGCAAGTTCAATACGTTGTTTTGAATCGACGCCAGGTAACCGACACCGATGATCTCCAGCTTGCGTTCGTAACCCTCGGTTACACCGTGCACCATGTTAAACACGAGCGCCCGGGTCAAACCTTGAAATGCACGAGCAGCACGCTCTTCATTCGAGCGTTTGACGGATACTTCATCACCATCAACGGTAACCACCACTTCAGGACGATGACTAAAGCTGAGCGAGCCCTTCGGCCCCTCTACTTGAATCGTATGTCCGGAAACCGAAACCTTCGCTCCGCTGGCAATTTTAACGGGTTTTTGTCCGATGCGGCTCATAACTGGCTGCTAATTCGTATTGATTGAAATGTTTCTATCAGGACGGTCGCGTTGCGCCCGCCAGTATATCGCAATGCTGTTTATTTTGCAGCGCAATGACCTCAATTGGTCCGCACGACAATCCCCAGCATCTTCTTCAAATCTACTTATGTGTTCGCTGCTTGGCAAACAACGTCATCCGTCTCCCGCCAATCCTTCTCGGCCCTCAAAAACCACTGAGGCCGACTGCCAACTTGACAGACGCTTAGGAAACTTGGCAAAGCACTTCGCCGCCGACATTCCGCGTGCGTGCTTCGCGATCACTGATCACGCCCTGACTGGTGCTGATAATGCTGATGCCAAGCCCACCTAAGACGGGCCGTAATTCACGGCTTCTCATATACAACCGCCGACCAGGCTTACTGCTGCGCTGTATCGACTGAATAATTTGCTCACCGTTGGGGCCGTACTTCAGCTCCAAACGTAAGGTCGCCACGGGGACGCCTTCCTCCTGAACTACTTCGTAGTCCCAAATAAAGCCTTCACGCTTTAACACGTCAGCGATTCCTCGCTTCACGCGACTCAGCGGAACATCGACGAAAGGACGCTCTACGCGTACTGCGTTGCGAATTCGCGTCAACATGTCGGCGATTGGATCGGTCATCATGATGTGCTGCTCCCCTTGTCCTACCAACTGGCCTTACGAACGCCCGGGATCTTGCCAGCATCAGCAAGCTCGCGAAAATGAATACGACAAAGTCCGAATTTACGGTATACCGCCCGCGGGCGTCCGCAAATTAGACAACGGCTCTCTCGCCGCGTAGAAAACTTCGGCGTACGGTTTGCTTTCGCGATCTTTGATTTGCTGGCCACGCCTGGCTACCTGTCGGTTTTGAATGGGGCCGAAAACTAATTGTATAAAAATGAATCGTAACGTATACCAATTCCGCCATTTAGGCTGCATCGGTAGTCTTCTTCACTTGTCGGAAAGGCATACCCATCATCTCCAACAAGTCACGACCTTCGTCGTTCGTCAATGCCGAAGTAACGAACACAATGTTCATGCCCTGCGGCCTCGTGTATTTATCAGGGTTCAACTCCGGGAACACCAACTGCTCCACCAACCCCATGCTGTAATTACCGCGTCCATCGAACGCTTTACGACTGATCCCGCGAAAGTCACGCACCCGTGGCAGAACCACCGATACCAGTCGATCCATGAACTCGTACATGCGTTGGCGACGCAAGGTCACCATACACCCGATTGGCATACCTTCACGCAAACGAAAACCGGCGATCGAATTTCGTGCCAGAGTAAACACAGGTCGCTGACCAGTGATATCGGCTAACGCCGAAGCGGCGATGTCCAACACCTTCTTATCCGAAACAGCGCTGCCAACTCCCATGTTTAGCGTAATCTTCTGCAAACTGGGAACTTCGTGCGGGTTCTTGTAGCCGTACTTCTCGGTTAGACCCGGACGGACCTGGTCGAGATACTTGCTCTTCAGTCGTGGTATCGTGCTCGTAGCCATGGAAGCGTCGTAACAATTAAAGTGATTTAGGAACCAGCGTAAGCACTACGGGGCGGAGCAATCTGCCCCATCGAAGCGCCACTCTTCTTCGCGTATCGTTCCTTGCCACCGTCGGGCAAATAACGGACGCCCAGCCGACTCGGCTGACCTGTCTTGGGACAAATAACCATCACGTTGGAGGCATCGATCGGCATCTCCAAACTCAGTCGGCCCCCTTGCGGGTTCTTTTGACTGCGCCGAACGTGCTTCCAAACTCGGGCAACACCCTCAACGACCAGCTTGCCTTTCTCGCGATCAACCTTCAATACCTTACCGGTGACGCCCTTACTGGCGCCGGCGATAACCATGACTTGGTCGTTTACTCGGATCAACATCGAACGCTACCCAATTAAGTTTCTACAAAGCTCAAACGACTTCGTTCGCCAGGCTGACAATCCGCATAAACGAACGGTCTCGCAATTCACGACCGACGGCGCCAAAGATCCGCGTCCCACGTGGATTCTTGTCTTTGTCGATCAACACAACCGCGTTACTATCGAACCGAATATAACTACCGTCTGGCCGACGCACTGGTTGTCGTGTTCGCACAACGACTGCTCGCACAACCGCTTTCTTTTTTACTTCACTACCAGGAATGACGCTTTTCACGCTGCAGACAATCACGTCACCGAGGGTCGCGAATCGTCGCCGCGAACCACCCAACACCTTGATGCACATGACTTCTCGTGCGCCCGTGTTGTCAGCGACATCGAGGCGAGTTTCTTGCTGAATCATCGCTTATCTCTTGATCTCGGTTACTCGTTTGACTCGGGACTACCTGCCGCCTCATCGCCGGCCGAAGCCGCGTGCGTTGCCTCGTAGGCCTCGCTCTCTGCTTCCACACCGGCTTTACGCGCCGCCCGCAGTGCAGCCAAGTCCACAGAGGTACTTTTCTGCACAACTCGCACCAGCCGCCACCGCTTTAACTTGCTCAAGGGCTGCGATTCGATGATCTCCACCAAATCCCCCACACCCGACGTGTTCTCCTCATCATGTGCGTAACACACAGTCCGACTGCGAACGTACTTCTTGTATTTTGGATGCTTAACCAAACGATCTATCTCGACCCGTCGGGTCTTGAGCATCTTGTCGCTGGTTACGGTTCCCGTGAGGACGCGCTTAGGCATGACGTTTAATCGTGAATTGGAATTTAACTACTGGAGGATCAAGACGGCGAGTTGGTTGCTGCCATTTCTCGCTGTGTCTGGATCGTTTTAATACGGGCGATTAAGCGACGGTTCGCTCGGATTTCCGTGGGCGTATCGAGACGCTCGGACTCCGATTGAAACCGCAGACGAAACAACTTTTCGGCCGCTTCGTTGGCAGTCAATTGCAACTGCTCGTCGCTCATCTCGCGAAGTTCTTGAATGTTCATGTCTGCTTGTGGCGGTAATCGCTCGTCGTCTAACAAGAGGAACTCGGTGTCACGCTAACGCAACGACCGACTTGCTCAGCCAACTTAAGCCGAACGGCGGCGGACGAATCGCACCTTGATTGGCATCTTACTGGCCAATCGTGCGAAACAGACCTTTGCCTGCTGTTCGGTCACTCCACTCAATTCATACAAGACCGTACCGGGTTTGACTACGGCCGCCCAGAAATCGGGCTCTCCCTTTCCCTTACCCATCCGAGTTTCGAGCGGTGTGCTCGTCACGGATTTGTCAGGGAAAATTCGAATGTATAACTTTCCTTCGCCTCGGACGTATTGCTGGGCAGCGATACGACCCGCTTCGATTGTCGTGGCGCGAATCCAGCCAGGCTCGAGTGCCTGAATGCCAAATTCGCCGAAGACAACCGTGTTTCCGCGAGTCGCACTACCTTTTATACGCCCTCTTTGGCTTTTTCGATGCTTGACCCGTCGAGGCATCAGCGCCATCGGTAACGTCTCCGTATGTGCCTTGATTTACCCAAACTTGAATTCCGATATGCCCCTGAGCGGTTTTCGCCTCGGCAAAGCCGTAGTCGATTTTCGCTTGAAGGGTGCTCAACGGGATTGAGCCGCTACTGGCTTTCTCCCGCCTGGCCATCTCCGCCCCGCCTAATCGACCAGCCATCTGGATCTTGATGCCCTTTGCACCCGCATCCATCGTCTGCTCCATCGAGCGTTTCATCGTGCGACGAAAACTAGCCCGTTTCCCTAACTGTTGCGCGATATCCTCTGCGACCAGCTGGGCCATAATCTCCGGCCTGCCAATCTCTTCAATCTTCAAATTCACTCGCCGCCCGATCAAATTCTGCAGCTCTTCTTGCAGCAATTCGACCTCTTGGCCCTTCTTGCCAATGATCAGCCCGGGACGTGCCACGAACAAAATCACTCGTACTTCGTCTCGCGTTCGCTCAATCTCAATGCGATCAATCCCCGCACTGCGATACTGCGAACGCTTGGGATGATTCTTGATCAAATGGCGGACCTTGAAATCCTCCATCAACAATTCGGCGAAGTCCTTCTTCGACGCATACCACCGGCTTGCCCACCCGCGGGTGACGCCGGTACGGAAAGCGACTGGATTGACTTTTTGTCCCATTTCTCGAACCTGCTCCGGTAGCTCCTACAGATCCTCAATGGGAACAATCCCCACCGAGATATGACTTGTACGTTTCTTAATCATGAAGGCCATCCCGCGTGCTCGTGGACGAATCCGCTTGAACATCGGACCCCCGTCAACACGCACGTCAGCCAACACCAGATCTTCGACGTTGAAGCTCCGGCCTTCGTTTTGCTCTGGATCCTGGGCGTTGCCAATCGCACTGCGGATCACTTTTTCCAGCATTCGCGCGCCACGATGCGGTTGGAACTTTAATATGTCCAACGCCTCGTCGGCATATTTGCCGCGAACTAAATCGGCCAGCGGCCTCACTTTGCGGGCGCTGATCCGGGCATTCTTGTATGTGGCTCGCATCGCCATAACGATTTGTCCGTGTAAACTCGTTGCCAACTCTGCGACAACAATCGGTTGTCTTGCCTACCGCTTGCCCTTGCCACCATGCCCGCGAAACGTGCGGGAAGGAGCAAACTCGCCAAGCTTATGTCCTACCATATCCTCTGTGACCAACACCTTTTGGTGTTTGCGGCCGTCATGAACCATGAACGTCACGCCTACAAACTCAGGCACAATCGTGCATCGTCGCGCCCACGTCTTGATCGGTTCGCTCTTTCCCGACTCAGCCTGCTTCTGAACCTTGAAGAACACCTTCGGATCGACGTAAGGACCCTTTTTGCTGCTTCGACTCATACCTGTGTTCGCACGCTATTGGCAGTATTAGATTAACTCAATCGACGTTGTGTCTACGACTTCCGCTACTCTGTCACTGAAAACTCGTATCGATGTTACCGACACTCGCTTCACCTTCTGTGACTTCTCGTTATCCTACTTATGTAATTTTAATTGACCATATCGCCGACTCTTACGCCGACGCACGATCGCGCTGTTGCTCGGCTTTCGCCGCTGACGAGTCGCTCCACCCTTGGCACTTTTTCCTTGCGGACTGACCGGGTGACGACCGCCCTTTGTTCTGCCCTCACCACCGCCGTGCGGGTGATCAATCGGGTTCATGGCGGTACCCCGCACGTGAGGACGACGCCCCATCCAACGCGAACGGCCAGCTTTACCCAACCTGACTTTACTGTGACTACTGTTTCCAACCGAACCGACCGTTGCCCGGCACGCGGAAGGCACCCGGCGGATTTCCCCGCTGGGCAATGACAACTGGGCCCAATCGGCATCGCGTGCCATCAAAGTCGCTTGTGTACCGGCCGACCGACACATCGAAGCGCCGCGGCCTGGTCGCAGCTCGATGCAGCAGACGGTAGTACCAATCGGAATGCTTTTCAAAGGCAAGCAATTACCCACCTTGGGAATCGCCTCCGGTCCGTTTTGTATCTTGTCCCCAGCAACCAACCCGTCAACCGCCACGACGTACGACTTCACGCCGTCCGCATACTTCAGCAAGGCGATCCGAGCAGTGCGATTGGGGTCGTACTGGATCGAGTCAATCACCGCATCAACACCATCTTTGGTGCGACGAAAATCAATGATTCGATACTTCTGCTTGTGCCCACCACCGCGGTGACGAGCCGTAATCTTACCTTGATTATTTCGTCCGCCAGTCTTTTTCTTCGGTCGCAACAGCCGCTTTTCAGGCTTTGCCCCCGGTGTCAACTCAACGAAATCACTGACCGATGCGTTGCGACGCCCCGCGCTGGTCGGCTTATAGATGCGAATGCCCATACTTTATGCCCGCTTCGTTAT
>CAZHTX010000043.1:6428-21061 GCA_964535475.1 uncultured Pirellulaceae bacterium | reverse complement strand
CGCTGGCGAGCCCCGTAGACTTTACCCTCAGCACTTTTCCGCGTCACCATACTCTGAATCCGCAGCATCGGGTCTGCGCCGCTGACCGGCGAATCGCTGTTGCCAGCCACCCAAACACCCGCCTCGGTGGCCGATTTATTGGGGTGCATATAGTCCCACCTCTGCTTTCCATAGACTTCCATTTTGTCACCGTGGTCCCACACATAGGAATGGGGTGCCAAAACGACTCCCAACGCTTTAATGCGTGGCAACAAATGATCAGGACAGACGCTCGCATGTTCAATGCGATGCCGATGGTCCGCTCTGGGCGACTTTGCCAACGCCTGCTCGATAGCGTTGAGCACCATTTCGATTTCGCGATCCCCATTGGCATGGACGCAAGCTTGAAAGCCCGCTTCATGAATTCGGCTGACGCGATCGTTTAGCTTCGACTGCGAACGGGCCGGCGGAATGCCAAAATAATTGGGACGCCCGACGTAAGGTTCACTCAGCCAACAAGTTTGACCCGATAACGAATTACCATGAAATAACTTAATCGCTCCGACACGCAACCAGCTATCCTCAGCATTCACTCGCTCGACCAACTCCGTAAGATCAGTCACCGATCTGTGCATGACGTAAATGCGTAATTTTTTCTGTTGTGCCTGGGCGATCAGATATTTCTCCACCGTGGACGTGCTGGTCCCGGCATGCTGGATGGCGGTAATACCCTTCGCTAGGTAATCATCAAAACAAGCTTGGATACCGTGCACCCATTGCTCGGTGGTTGCCAAAGGATCATCGGGGCCGGCACGCGTCACCACCGACTTGGCCGACTCCCGCAGCACGCCGTTGGGAACACCGTCGGCGTCGCGATCAAAACTGCCACCCGGCGGGTCCTGCGTATCCTGAGTTATCCTGGCTAACTTTAAAGCCAGCGAATTGACCGCGGCCACATGCCCGCTGGAATGTGAGATGTAAACGGGATGTTCGGTGGAGACCAAATCTAAATCATGCCGCGTGGGGTGACGCCCCAGTTTGGTATCTTGGTAACTGCCACCTCGCACCCACTGGCCCGGCGGAGTCACCGCCGCCTTCGCTGCAAGCGCTGCAATCAATGCTTCCATGGTTGGCGTTGCGGCGGGACTGCAATCAATCTTCCCCAGCGGCGATAAGGGAGCATACTTGGGGCTGGGATGCATGTGGGCATCATGAAAACCAGGTACTATTGTCCGCCCACCAACGTCCAAAACTTGTGTCTCTCCGCCAACCCAACGGCGAATCTCGGCAGCAGTGCCAATCGCCACGATCCGCTCATCGCGAATCGCCATAGCCTGGGCGATGGGGATCGCTTCGTCGACCGTGAGAAGGTTGGCGTTGATGACGACCAAATCGGCCGCCGGCTCTTCCGGGGTAGCTTGCGGAGAAGCAGCCAAGACAAGTGGCTCAGAAATAATTCCAGCAGTTCCGACACACAGAACCGCCACCAATCTAAAAAAAGTACGAACAAACTGACGGCGGTTCATAAGCTGTGTAAGCGAGTCTGGGGAAGCTAATGCCAAGAGTCGATTATGCTACGTCCGGGCCGAGAGTACCGTCAACGAAGGCAGCTGCCCGGCCGCGGGAATTCATCAAACGCTAACAACAACTCCGGCAATTTTAACCCTGGGGGCTCGCGGCAAAGCAATACAAGTGGTCGACGGTCCGCAAGTAAAACCGGCCGTTCGCGACGCTGGGGCTGGCCCAAACCTGCTCATCCACTTGGTTGCTATTTAGTAATTTATAATCAGCACCTCCCGCCAGCACGTGCGTGGTTCCGCTCGAATCCACGCAGTAGACCCGCCCGGCCGAGGTTAACGGGGAAGCCCAAAACGACCGCGCCCCGCGGATACGCTTGCGATAAACCAGTTCGCCCGTGGCTGCGTCGATGCAATGGACTTGCCCACTTTGGCGTTCCAAAAAGTATAAGCGTCCATCACAGATTGCCGGTGATGCCATTTGAATACTCGAGTCGGCCGTTTTCCAAGCGATGTGTTCACTCGAAGTGGCTCCCGCTGCTAAGCTGATATCCCCCGAGCCTCCCGCTTTGACGGCAAACAAAAATCCGCCGCCATCATCATCACCGCCCCGCGCTCGCAATTCAGTCCCCACGAAAAGACGATCTCCAGTCGCAAGCGGCGTGGCACTGCTGCGTCCTTTTTCCATGTCCAACTGCCACAACAGCTTGCCGGTCTCTGGATCATAAGAACGATAGAACAGGCCTCCGACAATTAATTCATTACGCACGCTATTTTGCCAGATGATCGGAGAACTGTATTGAGATTTCTCCGCTCGATCGACGCGCCACACTTCGTTCCCCGTTTTCGCGTCGAGTGCCACGAGGAAGGATTGTTGATCATTATCAATTTGCAGAAACAACTTGCCAGCGAACAGCACGGGCGAACTCGACGTGCCCCAACCGGCTCGCATCGGATAGGAACCAAGGTCTCTCGACCACAACCGATTGCCTTGCATGTCAAAACAAAAGACTCCCGTCATACCAAAGTAAGCATATACCCGCTCGCCGTCGGTCAACGGAGTCTCGGTGGCATACGTATTGGAACTGTGCCGCGGCATCGGTGGTTGTCGTTCGTCAGCGACCGATTGCCAGCGGACCGCGCCGGTCGCAGCATCGAGACAGATGACTTGATAACGGTAAACGGTCTCGGTTAAATCGTCCCGCCGCGTTCCCCCGCCGCCGCGATATTCCACCGGCTTGGTGGCGGCCGCCGCCGCCCGTTTGTCATCGACCAGCGGCACCGCGGCGGTCAGAAACACCGCATCGCCCCAGATGATCGGCGACGACCAACCCTCACCCGCAATGGCAACTTTCCAGAGCATGTTTTCGGTTGTCGACTCGTCGCTGACACTCCACTGCGCGGGAGATGCCGTAGCGGCGATTCCTGTCGAGTCGCTGCCGCGAAACTGAGGCCAATCCTCCGCAGTCGCCAGCGAACTCAATAAGCTCGCCATTATCAGGCTCGCCATCATTAAAGTGCCACCGAAAACCAGCCTGTTCACCAACGCCATCAGCTTGCTCCTCGCAAGGAAAATCTCGAATATTCCGAAAACCCGGACTTTGGTTTTACTCTATACCGCCGGAAAGCGTTCACTGCCGGCGGGACTGCCATCAGAGGGGCGGGCTGCTATTGCCGTCGCCGAGCCGTGAGAATACGATGTGGGTATGAAATCTCTGATCATCTTGATCACGACCGTCAGTTTGCTGCTGTGCCCTGTGCGGTGCACTGGAGTAAACGGCTGCGCGGACTCCAATTGTCCACAGGCCCCCCCGACGGTCGATGCGGTAGATGCTTGCTGCTCCCAAGCTAAGCGAGATTTGGCGTCCACGGAAGCTCCTGTTGCCCGCGACACCCCAGCCATTGATGGGGGCAAGGGCGAATGCTCCGCCGGGGTGCGGCAAAGCCGTCACGACTGCCCCAGCGACTCCGCCTGCCAGTGCACAGCTTGTATCTGCCAGGGCGCTTTGCTCGAATCGGCAGCACCACTAGTCCACATCACGACGATGTTTTCTGGATGGTTCACAGTCGACTTGGATGCCAGCTCGGCAAATGTTTCGACCGCGCATTCTCACCCCAAGTTTCAGTGCCTTGCTGACCAGCAATTCTCTAGCGGTCGCGCGCACAGGATCGCCATGCGATCGCTGTTGATTTGAGTCTAAATTCTGCTCGGTCGCTCGACCGAGAGGCCAACCACCGCGGCGCCCGGACTGTTGTCCCGGGTTAGCTATTTTCGCACCAAGCTCTGTTGCTTGGTGGCGTTTCTTGGCAAAGACCCTTATCCGATCGACACCTCATACTTGGGGAAATGCGATGCTGTTAGAGAATGCAGATACCAGGCTTGCGCAGGAAGCACCCACCACAGGGGACGCCCCGGCTGGAACCCGTCGCGCGAGGGCTCTTGCGGAACAATTCAACAACATATTCAGTGGTTTAGGACCATTGTTCGTGTTGTTGGGATTCGCGGGACTTTTTTATTACGGTCACTCGAACGCGTGGCAAGTTCCCAAGTTTGCGACCTTGGTTGGCACTGCGACGGCCGATAATGATGATTGGTGCGCCGATCATGCCGTGCCGGAGTCTCGCTGCGTCAACTGTCAGCCAGAACTGGCACCCCCGCCAGAGGATTTTGGCTGGTGTCAAAATCATGGTGTGCACAATTGCGTGCTCGATCATCCACAATTGGCGCAAATCAAGCAGGCACCGGCAGTCACACAATTATTATCAGAGCCCTTGCTGTCAGATCACCAACAGGCGGAGCTAGCGTTGGCGACCGCTCCGCGGCGGGAAAACAACAGCCTCTGCACGCTATACCAAACTCGCATTCAGTTCGCTTCCATTGAGGCGGTGCAGCAAGCTGGGGTCGATATCGACTTGGTAGGGCGAGATGCGATGATCGAATCGATCTCGGGTAATGGTGAAATCGTCTACGATCCGACTCGCAAAAGCACTGTTTCAGCGCGCGTGCCGGGCAATGTCTGGTCGGTGGAAAAAAAAATCGGCGATACCGTGAGTCACGGTGAACTCCTCGCACTCATCGACGCGACGGCCGTGGGCACACTCAAGTCGAATTTACTCCGCGCGCTGGCTGAAGAACGTCTGCAACGGCGCAACGTGGCGAGGCTGAAAGATGCAATCGGTGCGGTCGCTGGGGGGCGAATTCTCGAAGCCGAAGCGGCCCTTTCTAAGTCGCAGGCCGATGTGCTCACCGCCGAACAAGCGTTGCTCAACCTGGGGCTTCCGGTGGATGCTGAGCCGTTGCGCGAGTTGTCGCCAGCCGATGCCATGCGGGCGTTACGTTTACTCGGCATCCCCCCGGCCTTCCAAGCCAAGCTTAACAGCAAAAACATCACATCGAATTTGCTCCCCATCTTCGCCCCCATGGATGGCACGATTATTAGCCGCGAAGTCAGTAGGGGCGAGCTGGTCGATTCCTCACGAAGGCTTTTCGAGATCGCCGACACCAGCCGCATGTGGTTGAAACTAAGTGTCCCGCTGGAGAAGGTCGAACGGCTGGCAAGCGGTCAGAAAATCCGCTTCAAGGCCGATGGCGGTGAACAGACCATCGACGGGCGACTCGATTGGATCAGCACCGGAGCCGATCCGCAAACACGGATGATCGAGGTCCGCGCCGTGCTGGAGAATCCTCGCGGCAATCTCCGTGACCAGACTTTCGGTGCGGGGCAAATCATCATCCGCGAGTCCGCTGACGCGATTGTGATTCCCAGCGCGGCTGCGCACTGGGAAGGTTGCTGCCAAATCGTGTTTGTCCGCGACAAAAACTACTTTGGCGGCGCGGATAGCCCCAAATTGTTTCACGTTCGCTCGGTTCGCTTGGGGGCGACTCATCAAGGTAACACGGAAGTCATCGCCGGGTTGTTGCCTGGCGAAGTGGTAGCGGTCAGCGGCAGCGACGTGTTACGGGCGCAACTGTTGAAAAACGGCCTGGGCGCCGGTTGCTGTGTTGAGGAATAGGGCACAAGCACCATGTTAAATTGGCTAATCGACATCTCGTTGCGTCATCGCGCTGCGGTGATCATCATCACCCTGGTGCTGGCGGTCTTCGGCGGTGTTTCCCTGCGGCAGCTCGACATCGATGCCTTCCCAGATACGACGCCGGTCCAAGTGCAAATCAACACCAATGCACCGGCGCTTTCATCCGAGGAGGTCGAGCGGCAAATTACGTATCCCGTCGAGCAATCCATCAGCGGCCTGCCGGGCTTGCAAGTGATGCGCTCGATCTCAAAGTTCGGGCTCTCGCAAGTCGTCGTGCTGTTCGAAGATGGCATCGATATCTATTTTGCCAGACAGCTAATCAACGAGCGATTAAGCACCGTCGAGCTACCCGCGGGGATCGAGCGTCCGCAGATGGGGCCAGTCTCGACAGGACTGGGTGAGGTGTTTCACTATGTGCTGACTTATGAGGGAGTTGATTTTTCCGAAATTTCCGCTGCGGAACGGATCGCTCGGCTAACAGAATTGCGCACCGTTCACGACTGGGTTGTCAAGCCACAACTGCGGTCTGTCCCCGGCGTGGCCGAGATCAACAGTTGGGGAGGCTATGAGAAACAGTATCAGGTTCGCTTGGACCCCGATCTGTTAATCAAGCACGATCTAACTTATGAACAAGTCGCCGAGGCGATTCAAGCCAATAACCAAAATGTGGGAGGTGGATCGATTGTAGCGGGGAGTGAATTGTTGTTGGTACACGGCGTGGGCCGCACCGTCAACATTCCACAAATTGAAGAAATTGTGATCACGGCGAAAGACGGCGTGCCAATCCGCGTGCGTGATGTTGCCAATGTGCAAATGGGTCATGAAATTCGCCGCGGCACCGTGACAGCCAACGGTCGCGGAGAAGCCGTTTTGGGGCTGGGTTTCATGCTGATGGGAGAGAACAGCCATGAAGTGACTTGGGCACTGAAAAACACGCTCGAGCAAATCGAGGATTCGCTGCCAGCCGGCATGGCCATGCAAACGGTTTACGATCGCACGGAGCTGGTGGACCACGTGATCCACACGGTGCAACAAAACCTGTTCGAGGGTGGCTTACTTGTCATTGCCGTGCTGTTTATCTTTCTCGGCAACCTCAGAGCCGGCCTGATTGTGGCGCTCGCGATCCCACTTTCCATGTTGTTTGCCTTCTCGGGCATGCTTCGCTTTGGCATCGCAGCCAGCCTGTTAAGCTTAGGGGCCATCGATTTCGGATTGGTAGTCGATAGTTCGGTAGTCATGATTGAGAATTGCATGCGGCATTTATCGCATCGCAGTGATGGCCGCAGTCGCTTGGAGATCATTCGCGACGCGGCGGTGGAAGTTCGCAAACCAACCATGTTTGGCGAGCTGATCATCATGATCGTTTATTTGCCAATTTTGACGCTCGAAGGGGTGGAAGGAAAACTCTTTCGCCCCATGGCTTTGACTGTGATTATGGCGTTGGCCGGGTCGCTGGTCTTATCACTAACACTCATGCCGGTGTTAGCCAGTTTGGTGCTTCCCAAGGGGATTCAAGAGAAAGAGCCGTGGTTGCTGAGATTCCTCAAACGTCTCTATGCGCCCATTTTGCGATTCACGATGAAGCACAAGGCATTCATCCTCGGATCGGCAATTTTATTACTGGTGTCGGTGTTCGGATTGATTGCACCAAATTTGGGCAGCGAGTTTGTGCCGCGACTTTCCGAGGGAGCCATCACGTTAAATGTGGTGCGACTGGCGGGGACCGATTTAGAGGAATCGATTCGCTACAACACGCGGATGGAAAAGGTGTTGCTGGAGAATTTTCCTGATGAAATTGCACATGTGTGGAGTCGCGTGGGGACGGCCGAGGTAGCCACCGATCCGATGGGCACCGAATTAACCGACTTATTCATTACCTTACATCCGCGGGAGAAATGGCAACGTGCCACAACCCAAGAGGAATTGACTGGTTTAGTGCAACGCGAGCTCCGCGATTTGCCGGGCCCGAGGCTAGCGTTTTCGCAGCCGATCGAGATGCGGATGAACGAGATGATTTCGGGAGTCCGCGCCGATGTGGCGGCAATCCTTTACGGTGATGATTTAGATTTGATGGTGGAAAAGGCGAACGCAATTGCCCGCGTGTTGGAATCAATTCCGGGGGCGAGTGATGTGCGGGTGGAACAACTCACGGGGCAGCCCGTTTTGCAAATTCGCATTAAGCAAGATGAAATTGCCCGCTATGGGGTCGCCGCCTCGCAGATCATGCATTTAATTGAGTCGCTGGGGAGTCGTCACGTGGGCGAGGTGTATGAGGGGCAATTGCGTTTTCCGCTAGTTATTCGCTTGCCGGAAACTGTGCGCGGCAGCCCCGCAGCGATTGGGAACATCTTGGTCGCCACGGCCGATGGCCAACAGATCCCGCTGAACCGCCTGGTCACCATTGAGCGGGTGAGCGAGCCGAACACAATCAAACGTGAATGGTATCAACGTCGCATCACGATCGAAGCGAACGTCCGCGGGCGAGACATGGGAAGTTTTGTCAGCGAGGCACAACAAAGCGTGCGGGACCAAATCAGCCTGCCAGCCGGACGTTACCGAGTTGAGTGGGGTGGGCAGTTTGAGCATCTGCAGCGAGCGCAAACCCGGCTGATGATCGTGGTTCCAATTGCGTTGCTCTTGATTCTCGGGCTGCTGTATCTAACTTATCGCAACTGGCTGGATTCCCTGCGAGTCTTTACGGCAGTTCCCTTTGCTTGGATCGGCGGTGTGCTCGCGTTGTGGATTCGCGATATGCCATTTTCGATATCCGCGGCGATCGGGTTTATCGCACTCTCGGGAGTCGCCGTGTTGGATGACATGTTGCTGGTCTCGACTATTCGCCAGCTGCGTCAGCGGGGACGCTCACTCGATGCGGCCGTGGAAGAAGCCGCCATGACGCGGCTACGTCCAATCTTAATGACGACGCTGGTCGCCAGCCTGGGGTTCGTGC
Source organism: uncultured Pirellulaceae bacterium (assembly GCA_964535475.1). Classification (GTDB taxonomy): domain Bacteria; phylum Planctomycetota; class Planctomycetia; order Pirellulales; family Pirellulaceae; genus Laterigemmans. Next base: position 12,580 of record CAZHTX010000043.1, on the reverse strand, counting down.
CGATGGCATTCAGCACCGGAATGGGGACTGAAGTGCAGCGTCCGTTGGCAACGGTCGTGATCGGGGGCGTCTGCAGCGCGATGATCATGAGCCTGTTGGTTTTGCGTGTTTTATATGTCGTCTTCAACTCGCCCAAAGAGCGAGCCGAGTCCACAGGGGCCGCCCGCCTTTCCAATGATCTTGTAGTTACCGAAGTCGCCGCTGAGCAACGTTCAGAGGTGACTTCATAATGTTTTTTTCTTCGCTTAGTCGGCATTGCCGACGGGAGTTTTTCGATGAAATTGCGATCGAGTGTATCCATCATGTTCGCCGGGCTCATTGCCGCAGCAACCTTCACCTTTGCCGGCTGCTCCGAGAGTGCCACCGTAACACCCGTGGCGGAGGATGTGGAATCGGCAGAGCCAGCAGGTGACGAGGACGCGGCGAGCTCCCATCAGCATGGCGTCTGGTGGTGTGGGGCGCATGGTGTGCCGGAAGAAGAATGTGCGCGATGCGATAAATCACTAGTGGCGAAATTCAAAGCGGCCGGTGATTGGTGTGAACAAGACAACCGCCCCGATTCCCAGTGCTTTGTCTGCCATCCGGAGAACTTTGAGAAGTTCGCTTCGCTATATGAAGCCAAACATGGTGAGCGCCCCAAGATGCCGGTGGAATAGCTGGCCACCGGCGGCGAACATCAGCCGCCACCACTGCTAACGTCCGCAGGTTGAATACCGGGAGGACCGCCGCCCGAGGAGGGCGGCTGCCCTCCTGAGTTTGCTCCCCCGCCGCTCATCCCCGGAGCGCCGCTCATCCCCGGACCACCACTCATTCCCGGCATACCACTCATGCCAGGCATACCGGGAGTGCCCGGTCCATTGTTACCGGCCATGCCGGGTTGCCCCATGGGAGGCAACATGGGCATCACCATGCCGATCAGCTGGTCGATAATTTTATTGAATTCTTCTTGGCTTTCGGCATTTTCGACGCTGGCCAAAATTGGCCCGACCAGCAAGGCGATGGTGGTCGAATTGTTGGCTTGGCCGGCAGCCGAAGCAATCTGTTGCCGCGCTTCGCTGATCATTTCTTCCCAGTCGTTCGCCATCGCTTCTGGGACCCAGCGGCCTTCGACTCTGATGAACACCACCGGTTGTGATTGCCCGCCGGGGCTAGGCATCATCACCGTGCCGCGATCTTGCCCGTCCATTTGAATCGTGGTTGGATCCAGGTCAACGAGCGGATTGAGCGGATTGGCATCTGCGGGGAGCATTTTTAGCAGCTCCGCCAAATGCGGCCCCATGGTTTCACTTTTGGTCGCCACAATTTCGGTCAGTGGTTGCGACAACATATTTTCGATGGAGAAGACTTCCTGGTCGCTGAGTTCGAGAATTATACCGACCACCGGGTCGTACGCTTGGCGAACGTTGTCGAGTATCTCAGGCGGAACCATTGCCAAGTTGGGATAGCCAAACACGAACGACTTTTGCTTGTGCAGGGTTCTTCCAAGCTGAGCTCCCAGCCGCTGAATGACGGCGTGCGATTCCGCATCAGAGGACTCTGCGGAGTATTTCAAGAGTTCGTCGAGGTCTTGTTGATAGCTGGCCGGCATGGCGTCCCAGATTGCGCGAATGTGGCCCACATTTAACTGAGTGGCAACATGCGTCAGGCTGTCATAGAGATCGCTACCGAGCGGTGGAGCGGACTGGTAGGGAGCGCTCGGTTTGACCGCCAGCGAAGTGGGCATTGCAGAATCGCCGCTGCGAAGTTCGTTTAAACGGCGTTGGCGAATCTCCTCTTTCCGAGCCGCCAATTCGTCGGCCAACAAACGCGAAGTGGCATTTAACTGGTCTTTGGGGATTGCGATACGTTTGCCGTCGTTACGACGCAGCACCACCATATCGCCCCACATGCCGAGGAAACCGGCATCGATGGTGGCTGTGCCCTGCAAATTCGTCCACTCTTCAGCGTACGCTTTGGTGCCGCCGGTCAGCACCACGAGCATCGCCAGCACCACGCAGGCCCCTTTGGCACAAGCCGCTGCGGCATGACGCGGTGACGGAAAAAACCGACTAGCAGTCCAAAGCATCCTGGTCATCGTAAGCAAACGCAAATTAGGAGAAACTGAGATGTGGTGAGCGAGCAGACGGCTGCCCAGCCTCAATATGCATTGTAACGTCAACTCATTGTAACGTCCCCGATCGGCAGATTAAATGCTTTGCTTTTTGCTTCACGCCGCAAACCCTGCTACCTTTGGCGTTGCCGAGCCGAGCGACTGCTGGGCGTGCACCTTAGGCGGCCACTGCAAGGAGAACCGCGTTGTCTGATGGAAAACAGGAGAATCCTGCGAATGGCGAACAGGCCCGTGGAGAGAAAGTCAGCGCTCGCCCCCCGCGGAATGCCGACGTTGCCGTCCCCAACGCGGACGAGATCGCCGAACTGCGAGTGCTGAACTACAACGCCACGCTAGTGGAACGGATCGACATCCACGAAGATTTGGCCCGGTTTCGCATTTTGCCGGACAGCGGGGTGCCACAATTTGCAGCGGGACAATATGTGGCCTTAGGGCTGGGGTATTGGGAACCCCGCCTGCCAGGCACGCAGGGAGAGGAATTAGCAACCAAGAAATCATGGTCCCTGGTGCGACGCGCCTACTCGATCTCCTGCAGTCTCATCGACGAGGCGGCCGAATTGCTGCCGTGCGAGCGTAGCGGCTACTTGGAGTTTTACGTGACGCTGATTCGCGAAGCGGCCGGTCAGCCACCAGCGCTGACGCCGCGATTGTTTCAATTGCAACCGGGAAAACGATTGTTCGTCCAGCCGCGAGTCGTCGGCAACTATCGGCTGCAAGGCGTCGGCCCGCGGGATGCAGTGTTCATGTTGGGAACCGGCACTGGCGAGGCGCCGCACAACGCGATGGCTGCTGAACTGTTGGCCGCCGGGCATCGCGGACCAATTGTGGTCGCGACTTGCGTGCGGCTGCAAAAAGATCTCGGTTATCGAAAAGCTCACCAGACGCTGATGGCAAGGTACGACAATTATCGTTACCTTTGGTACACCACTCGAGAAACTCGAAACTTGGACGCCACGGCGGCCGACTATGTGGGGCTGGAGCGTTTGCAACAGGTCTACAGCAGTGGGCGTTTGGCGGAAGAAGCCGGGTTTCCGCTTCGCCCCCAGGATACGCACGTTTTCCTATGCGGAAATCCTCAAATGATTGGTCTGCACCGACCAAACGAGCCGCCACCCGATCCACCGGGTATGTTGCAATTGCTGCAAGCGGATGGTTTTCGGGCGGACCAGCCCCCGGGGCCGGGGCAAATATGTTACGAAAAGTATTGGTAAAAGGTGATTGGAATTCTGACCGCGCGCCCGCTGGCGTTCCCACTGACGGATGATTGAAAACTTTGATGAACAGGAAAGAGGACACCATGCGAGAAACCATTTCTCTGATTCTCGGTGGCGGTCGGGGCACACGACTGTTTCCGCTGACCAAGATTCGCGCTAAACCGGCTGTCCCCTTGGCGGCCAAGTATCGACTGATTGACATCCCGATCAGCAACTGCATCAACAGCGAACTGAATCGCATCTACGTGCTGACTCAGTTCCTCTCGGTCAGCCTGCACCGGCACATTCGCCAAACGTATCGGTTCGACCACTTCAGCGGTGGCTTTGTCGAATTGTTGGCCGCTCAACAAACTGTTGATGCCGGCACCGACTGGTACCAAGGGACTGCTGACGCCGTTCGCAAAAACTTGCGGTACCTCGAACAAAAGTGGGTCAAACACGTGCTGATCCTCTCCGGTGATCAACTCTACCGGATGGACTTTCGCGACATGATGCAAACCCACATCGACAACAAAGCCGATGTCACGATCGCCGGCATTCCGGTCACGCGGAGCGCCGCGGGCAGCTTGGGAATTATGCAAGTCGACGATACCGGCCGGGTAAAGGGCTTCGTTGAAAAACCACAAACCGACGAGGAAATTGACCAAATCCGCACCGATCCCGCTTGGATCGACGCGCATGGCATCCCCAGCGGCGGGCGAGATTGCCTGGCCAGCATGGGACTCTATATTTTTGACCGCGAAGTCTTAGTCGAACTGCTGCGCAAAACCACTCACGAAGACTTTGGCAAAGAGGTCTTCCCGGCGGCGATCAAGCAAAAACGCGTCCAACTGCACCTGTTCGATGATTACTGGGAAGACATCGGGACTATTCGCGCTTTCTACGAAGCCAATCTCAGCTTGGCCAGCGCGGCACCCCCATTCGATCTCAGCTCACCCCAAGCGCCCGTCTACAGCCGGCCCCGCTTCCTGCCCCCCTCGGTCATGGAAGACGCCCAAGTTCGCGGTAGCCTGATCGCCGACGGCTGCCACATCGGCCGCGGAACGGTGATCGAAAACAGCGTAATCGGACTGCGAACCGTGATCGGCGAGAACGTCACGATCCGCAACAGCGTGGTGATGGGAGCCGACTATGTCCAGTCCGCGGAAGAACGCGAGCAAGATATCGCCGAAGGCAGCCTGCCAGTTGGGATCGGCAGCGGCTCGACAATCAACGGAGCGATTCTCGACAAGAACTGCCGCATCGGGCGCAACGTCACGATTGTCAACGAACAAGGCCTGGAGACGCACGGCGAAGAAGAGGCGTTGCAAGTCCGCGACTCGATCTCCATCGTGATTAAAAACGGTCTCATCGAAGACAACTTTAAGTTCTAATCGGTGCTGGCCGCTTTTGGTTCGGTCAAGCAACTGATTAGGCAACTGACCAGGCAACGCAGCGCGATCGCGCTGCGTGCTCAGCCAACTCGCTCAGCCAGCCCGATTAACTAGCCCGATTGCGCAGCCGGGGGCGGACACGGGCTGCGGCCTCGTTGCAAGCTGCCTCGCCCATCGTGGGATTGATTGCCGCTGATTCGCCCCCTTGGGGAACAGCGAAACCGGCCTGAGGCGCGGCGGCGAAATTTGTCAATTGGCGATCGAGCTGACCTTTGAAATGGACATCGAGCTGCGGATAGGGAATCGAAATACCGGCCGCGTCGAGTTCCGCTTTGACCGCTTGAGTCAACCGTTCCTTGGCCTCGAAAAACTTGCTCGAGGGGGTCCAAAAACGGACCAGCCAATTGACCGACGAAGCGCCCAAGTCGCTGAGAATGATCGCGTATCCACGCCCTTCGCCATTGACGATCAGATCGGGCAGCGATTCGGCCGCGGCGGTCAACGCCGCCCGCGTGGCATCCATATCAGCCGTGTAGCAAACGCCGACGGCAACTTCCGTGCGACGATGCGCGTGAAATGTGACGTTTTCGATTGTGCCCGCCGAAACAGCACTGTTGGGCACGATGATCCGGCGGTTATCGGGCGTGTCCAGCGTGATCGTGAACAAGTCGATTTCGTTAACCTTGCCGACCACGCCAGCCGCGTTAATCACATCGCCAACTCGAAAGGGGCGAAACACCAACAACAAGATTCCCGCGGCAAAATTTCCGAGCGTTCCCTGGAACGCCATCCCGATCGCAAAGCCGGCGGCGGCCAACACCGCGGCAAAACTGGTGACGTTCAATCCCACCGTGCTGGCCACGCCAATCACGGCGCAAATCATCAACCCGTTAAAGACGAATTTGCCGGCAAACCGCCCCAATGTCTCGTCAACTTTGCGGCAGATTGGCGCGGAGATCAATCTTGCCAACAACTTGGCGACTAAATAACTGACGCCCAGCCCTAGCAGGGCGAGAATGGCCGGTACCGCAATGTCGGTTAACAAGCCGAGCGCGGGCTCCCAATTCCCCTCGCTGAGTGCCACAAAAGTATCGTACAAACCGAGCTCGGCACTGCCTTCGCCTGGGCTGCTGGCATCCGCCGCAAGTTGTTCATTAGCCATCGTTAATCTCTACTACCTGGTTAGGAAAGTGGCCGAGCCATCGCCACCATTGGTTGGTACAGAAACCACTCGTCCGATGACAAGATGGATTCGGCAACATGCGACTTGCCGCGGCGGTCGAAGATGAGAACAATGCGCTGCAGCCAGCCACACACGCTCTCTCCCCACGCTCTGTTTCCCCCAGGACTCCAGCCATGCAACTCACCGAGCGCTCACTCGCCATCCTCCCACGCTCGAACCGCCAACAGTGGACCGGCGACACCGCCACCGGTTTAAGGCTGGTCGGCTGCCCA
>CAZHTX010000043.1:0-6328 GCA_964535475.1 uncultured Pirellulaceae bacterium | reverse complement strand
TTATCGCGGCGTTTATCGCGGCGTTTATCTGCGGGCTCGCCGGAGGAGCAAACGGGGGGAGCGCCGCACCGCTGCCGACAGGCCAACAAGCACCTGCGGGGCAACAAGCGAATAGCGGACAATTGACGGCTAAAATTGTTACCAATCAGGGCGAGATCGTGGTCGCCCTCGATGCCCAGCGAGCTCCGCTCACCGTGGCGAATTTCGTCAAGTACGCCCAAGCCGGATTTTACGAAGGCACGGTCTTTCACCGCATCATTCCCAATTTCATGATCCAAGGGGGCGGCTTGACCGAGGACCTGCAGCCCAAAGCGACTCGTGAACCGATCCGCAATGAATCCGATAATGGACTTGCAAACAAAGCCTACACGATCGCCATGGCTCGCAAGGGGCAACCCCACACGGCCACCAGCCAGTTCTACATCAATGTGGCCGACAATCCGAACCTGGACAAACCGGCGAGCGGCGATGATTGGGGATACACCGTGTTTGGCAAAGTCATCCGAGGGCAAGACGTGGTCGACAAGATCAAAGCCCTACCGACGCGACCGCGAGGCATCGAACATCGGCACGTGCCGGTCCAGCCAGTGATCATCCAGAAGGTCGAAATCGAACGTCTGTGACCCGATCGGCCCACGGAGGTGCGTGGAAGAAAATCAGGGAAAAACAACGGAGCGGTAGAAATTACCCCGCAATCCTATTGATAGCGGTGTATAATTTAAATTAAATGGGGTTGATGCACGGACTTCCGCGAATCGGAAAAGCGACTTACAGGGAAGCATTTCTCAGTTATTGCCGACTGACCGCTGCGGTGTATCAAAAAGAGGACAGATGTTGTCAAACTGCCACACTTGTTGGCAGTCTGCGTCGAGCAAACTGCCCAAATATGCGGCGGCAGAGGCGGCTTGAAAATACTTTCATGAATCCTAACTCATTACTCAGTAACAACTTAAGTACCAGGCGCAGTCACTTGCGGTTTTCCCTTGGCCCCTTGATTGCTATCTGTTAATAGCGAACTTAGAACCGATCCGAAAACTCAAAAGAACCGCCGGCTAGCGGCTAACGGTTTTCGGATAGGTTCTTAAAGAGACCAGCGACGCAGCGGAGATTGGTTTGCCCCGAATCGCGAACGTAATCGGTACAGGGCGACGTTAAGTGAGCGAAACTGAGAAATTTAAGTGAACCTGACTACTCTAGAAATCGTCTAATCGGCTAAGAATCTATCCGACAAACCCAAGAGAACCGCCGGCTAGCGCCAAAGCGGCTAATGGTTTTCGGATAGCTTCTAAACATTACTCTCTCCAGAACTCGGCAATTCCTGATTTTTTGAAACGAACAATCGCCGTGGAGGCCTAGGCCATGACTACTTCATCGGAAAACTGCGTTCCTTCGGCGCCTCGTCCCGAAGGCAACCACTGGAGTGAGTTGACTGCGTCGCTGCCGGAATCGGTAGCCACGCTTGATCGCTGGATGGATGACCAGTTGGAGCAATTGGAAATGGAGCAGCGTGCTTTCGTCACGCATCGTTCACTTCGTAAGAACCTTCGCGGCTAGGGAATGATGCAGGAATCCGCTTCCGTTCACGATGAACACGCATTGCATTACGCATTTGCCAGTGACAATTGCGCGGGGCTTTGCCAGGAAGCGATGGCTGCGTTGCAAGCAGCCAACGCAGACTACATGCCATCTTATGGCGAAGATCACTGGACCCAGCGCGCGGTCCAGCTGATCCGCGAGTTCTTTGAAACTGACTGCCAAGTCTTTTTTACCTTCAATGGAACATCCGCCAATTCGTTGGCCCTCAGTGCGCTTTGCCAGCCCTATCAAAGCATCATTTGTCATCGTGATTCGCATGTGCAGACGGATGAATGTGGGTGTCCTGAGTTCGTCACGGGTGGCTCGAAATTATTGACGGTGGGTGGTGCGGCGGGTCGCGTTGACCTGGCAGAAGTGACGCAAATCGCACGGTACGAGCGAGGCGTTCATTTTCCACCGGCCCGCGCGTTGACGATTACACAGTCAACCGAAGCTGGGACTGTCTACGACGTCGATCAATTGAACCAGATTGGCGAGACTTGCCGGGCGCTCGATTTAAAGTTTCACGTCGACGGAGCTCGCTTTGCCAACGCGATTGCTTCGTTGGGTTGCTCAGCCAAGGAGATTACTTGGCAGGCGGGCGTTGATTGTTTGACGCTGGGCGGCACTAAGAACGGCATGGCGGTGGGAGAGTGCGTCGTCTTTTTCGACGCCAATTTGGCTCGCGATTTTGAGTTTCGTTGCAAACGGGCAGGTCAGTTAGCCTCGAAGATGCGTTATCTAAGCGCCCCTTGGGTGGGCATGTTGGAATCGGGAGGCTATTTGCGCCACGCGGCCCACGCCAACGCGTCGGCCCTGAGGTTGGCAAACCAACTAGCAGCAATTGAGGGTGTCGAAATTGCTTTTCCACCCGCGGCCAACGCCGTCTTTGCGATCTTCCCAGCCGCCGTCAGCCAGCATCTAGAAGCGTGTGGCTGGCATTTCTACGACTTGTTTGGCAACGGTCAATCGCGGCTGATGTGTTCTTGGGCAACCCGAGAGGCGGAAATCGACGCCTTTTGCGCCGACGTGCGGGCTGCCAGCAGCATCGCCACTGCCTAATCTCTGAACGCTGCTCGCCGGCTGATAGACTGTTCCGGTAAAACAGAAGATACCGGTTGTCCTTGCGCGGAACTGGCAACTATCATTGGGGGGTCTGCATTTCTGCTCCTTTGATTTCCATTAACCGACTCGGGTGATCGACCATGAGGAAGCGTTTTGGGCGGTTTGAACCGCTGGAATCTCGTCGCCTGTTAGCAGCACACATCAACGAGATTCTCTTCGACCCCTTGTTTGGTGAACCCGATACCGATCAGTACGTGGAATTGCGGGGCGGCGCAAATTCAGTCTTAGATGACGGCACGTACTTAGTTGTCGTGGAAAGTGAAGTCGGGTTGAACAACTCGGAGGGTACGATTCACGGCATCTTCGATCTGTCCGGCCAGTCGTTCGGCAGCAACGGCCTGTTGGTCTTGCTGCCGCAGAGCAGTCCTTTTGCTTCCCATGCCGAAGCGAACACGTTGGTCAGCACCGCCCCCGGCTTTGGCGGCTTGCCGGGGGACATTTACGTCGACTCTCATGAAGAGACCGACCGCATCGATTTCATCTATGCCTCCAACACGTTCTTTTTGATTCAGACCGATGTGGCGCCGCAATTGGGCGACGATCTGGACGCCGACAGTGACGGCTATGTCGATGCCGACGGAATCATCACAGACTGGACAGTCTACGATTCAATCTCGACGATGTGGGGCCTCAACGACGGGCACGCCTATGGGGCGATCGTGTTTGTCGACACCGGCAGTTTCGATCCCCAAGTGACGATACCTGAGGATGCCACGCTGGTCACGCTCGACGGCACCGGCTACGTCGGTCGGATTGGCAACTCGACTGGTTCCGCCGCCGAGGACTGGGTGGCGGGAACGGTGAAGGATATGGAAGACGATGACTACACCTTTCGGCTGGCTGGTGACATTCACGGCCGTCCCGCTCCGATTTTTTTCCAGGGTCGTGAACTGGACCATGTCGGCGACGAGAATTTTACCGGCGCGGTGCGAGCTGGTTTCTTTGAAGACCTCAATGGCAACGGAGAGATCGACGCCGAAGAACCGGTCTTTCCGGGGACTCGTGTGTTGGCCGATACGAACGGCAATCGAACGCGTGATTTGATCGCCACGGAAATCGAGCCGGATGATTTTGTCGAGCGCACCGTGGAAATCAATAATCTAATACCTGGGGTCTCGCTCTCCACCGCGGTCGAAGAGAATGTCATCATTGGCTTTGACATCACAGCGGTGCAAGAATTTGGCCAGCCGGAAGGACAGCATATCTTTGCCCATGCGAACGTCGGCTTCTTTAACACGACGCGGCGATTGAGGATGGACTTTTATCGCCCCGCGCAGGAAGTATCGATCGATGTGATCGGCAATAGCGATCTGAGCGAGACGTATGGTCGGCTGGAAGTGTTCAACGCGGCGGGTGACTCGCTGGAGCTGATCCGCACCAATCCGCTGCTGGCTGACCAGAGGCAAACCTTAACGATCAATCGCAGCACCGATGATATCGCCTACGCGGTCGCCTACTCCGACGAAGATTATTTGAATTCTTCACCCTTCGGCAAACTCGACACGATTCGATTTTCAGTTCCCGAAGCGGTTGCCGAATCGACTGCTGAAGGGCTCGCCACCTTAAACTACTTAGTGCCTGACTTTTATGAGATCGTGGCGCTACCGGCCGCCGGAGACAGTTACACGTTTGACCCTTTTCCGATCGATATCACCAAGTACGAGAACTTTGACCTCTCCTTTCCGGTGCGAAGGAATTTTGCTCCGGTGTTCCAGCCTGCGGAACTGAGTGTTGACGAAGATGCTACTGGCGGTACGGTCGTCGGGCAAGTTACGGCAACGGATGACGACACGCAGATCGTGCGATATACGATGGTCAACGGGGGGCAACTCTTTACCGTCAACGGCACCACCGGTGTGGTCAGTTTGCGAAATGGGGTTGGTCTCGATTTCGAGACGGCCACGGAGCACGAGATTGTCATCCGCGCCACCGATAACGCGAATGTTCCGTTGTCGGCTGAGGAAACATTTATCGTTGAGGTCAATGACGTCAACGAACCTCCGCAGCTATTTGATTTTGAATTCCAAGTCGCGGAAAACTCTCCCACGGGCACCGTGATTGGTACGGTCATGGCCAGCGATCCGGACGGTGGCTTTAACGGCCAACTGGGTTATCGCATCATTGGAGAGAATCCTGCCGGGGCGATTGCCATCAACGGCATCACGGGCGAATTGAGTGTCAACAACGCATTCCCACTCGATTTTGAAACTCGCCCCGAGCTAGCCATCACCATCGAAGTCTTTGATTCTGGCAACCCACCACTGACCGCCTCCGGCACGGTGACATTGGAAATTACCGACGTGAACGAAGCACCCCGCGTGACCTCCAGTGAGTTTGCGATTGGAGAACTTGCGGAAACGAATGCCCTCGTGGGAACGATCCAAGTCAGCGACCCCGAACAAACACAGACACACACCTTTAGTTGGGGTGAAGGCTTCTCCAGCGATATCTTCAGTTTGGGTGCTGAGTCGGGTGAAATTCGTTTGTTGGCTGGTGGCTTGCTGGACTTTCACACTCAGCCCGAACACTTTGTTCAAGTCCAAGTCAGCGATTCCGGCACGCCGTCGCTGTCCACCGAACGCGAACTGCGGATTCGTGTGATCGACGAAAACAACCCTCCAGAAATTCAAGACTTGATACTGGAAATCGCGGAAAACTCGCCAGCTGAAACCTTGCTGGGAACCGCTACCGTCAGCGATCCCGATCCGGGACAGACGCACGTGTTTGCCATTGTGGGTGGTGACGGAGCGAGCCGCTTTGCCATCGATCGGGACTCGGGAGAAGTGCGTGTCGCCGCCGGCGCGGTGTTGGACTTTGAAGAATCAGAGAGTTGGGAGTTGATCATTCAAGCGTGGGATAACGGACAACCGACCGCCACGTCGGACCGCAGCTTTACAGTCGCCGTGACGAACGTCAATGAACCGCCCCAGCTCTCAGTTGGCCCCCTGCAGATCGCCGAAAATTCGCCCGCGGGAACAACTGTCGGTCACTTGACAGTCAGTGATCCCGACGGGGAAGACCAGCCCACCCTGGAGTTGCTGCCGAGCACATCGAGCGAGCTATTCTCGCTCGACGCTGCCACCGGCGAGTTAGTGCTGAGCGAGGAAGCGACGCTAAACTTTGAAGCTCAAGCAGAGTACATATTGCAGGTGCGAGTTTCCGACGGGGTGAATCCACCTTTGGAAGAAGAAGTCACAGTGACCGTCACCGATGTGAATGACCCACCGCGGGTGAGCAGCCAACCGGAACCGCTGTCGGTGCTGGCCGGTTTCGGCTTCAACCACAGCTTTGCCGAAGATTTAGTCAGCGATGAAGATATCGATCAAACCATCACTTGGTCGCTGCGAGCTGCCGAGGGGCAACTACCCAGCTGGTTGCAGTTTGATCCGGCAACGCTGCAAATCAGCGGCACCCCGTGGAATCCGGCGGCCGGTGAGTGGGCCTTGCAATTGGTCGCCACCGATAGCGGGCAACCACCCCTGGCCGTCGAATTGGACTTTGTTCTGACGGTCCAACAAAATGCAACGCCTTGGCAAAACGTTGCCGATCCCCTCGACGTGAATGGCGACGGCAACGTGCGGCCCGTCGATGCGTTGGCGGTCATCAATTATTTGAATCGTACCAGTGA
>CAZHTX010000042.1:0-21136 GCA_964535475.1 uncultured Pirellulaceae bacterium | reverse complement strand
TAAGCGAGGGAACGACTTAAGCGAACTCCCTCGCTGACGCTTCGGGTTACGAAAAACTCCCTCGCTGACGCTTCGGGTTACGAAAATATCGCTCGCTGACGCTTCGGGTTACGAAAACATCGCTCTTACAACGAAAGTGGCGCTGTCCAACTAGAATATATCCGAAAACCTTAAATAACCGCGGCTAGCGTTAAAGCGGCTAATGGTCTTCGGCTGTAATCTGAAAACCATGTGCCGCATTCTCTGGCGACGTGACCACTCGGACCGCTTTGATTATGACCCCATCGCCGCTGGTGATCTGCACTTCGACCGATTCACAATGCGGACAAATAAAGTGGAACGATTCGACTTCAAAGGTTTGCTCGCACTCGCCACAACAAGCTAGCAGCGGCACGTGCTCGATCGTCAAGCGACATGCACCGAGCCCGGCCGGCTCCCGCAGTTGCTCAAAGGCCGCTTCAGCCAACAGCGGCTCAATTCCCGAGAGCGGCCCCAGCGAAATCACAATCTCTCGTAAGTCGCCATTTGCTACCCCGGGCACCAGCTGGGGCAACTGATTCAGCAAAGATCGGATGACGGAAAACTCATGCACCTCGAACCTCCCGCAGCAAACATTCCGCACACAGTCGAACCCACTTTGTTGTGGCAGCGGACACACTCCTGACAGCCAAATCAGCCAGAGGTCTCACGGCCGGCGAGCTGTGCGTGATAATCGGTATCGTCCACAGGTTGACGTCAATTGGCAACATGCCCAGCTGGCCCGCCAGCGTCAGCGAATCCAACAGACCAAATTGATGACTGGTCGCCGATGCCAGCGAAGCGGCACTCAAGTCAGCTTCAGCGACGGAGTAAGCTGCTTGCTTGGCGGTTACCCCGGCAGCGCACAAGTCGGCCGTGCTCGAGTCGGCAGTGCTCGAGTCGGCCGTGCTCGAGTCTTCCCGCTCTAGTTGCCGCTGCAAAGTTAACCGCGCCGAGTCCTCCGCAAACCGCACCCGATAACGTTGCAAGCCCAAGGAATCGCCAGCCTCAGCGGACACGCCCACGTACTTGGCGGCGTCGATAATATGCAGCGTGGATGATTGTGTGATAAAATCTAACAAATCATGTGGTACAGCCACATGATGCAGCGACACCGGGCGTTGCCGTGGCGAGTAGGGGTTACACAAAGCCGCCTGGTCGGTCCTCCGCAGAAGATCGATCACCATCCAGCCAGCTTGGTCATCCCCCCGGGGGCTGCCAACACCGACGATCATGATCACATTTTGCTTAAGACTCACGGATGATTTCCAACTTGAGAAAGTGAGTCGCACAGCTGATACAAGGGTCGTAAGCGCGAATCAAGCGTTCGCATGCTAAACCAATCTCCTTATCGCTGAGGGGCTTGTCACGGGTCGCCTGTTCCCCGTTGCTTGATTTTGCTTGAGTTAAAAGGCTCGGCAAAAGCGTCGTGAGGTCGTGTTCGATTTGCCATTGGTTTTGGGATGTGGGGGGGATGATTTTGGCGAAGGAAATCTTGCCCTGATCATCAAATCGATAACGATGGTACAGCAACCCCCGCGGCGCTTCGGTCGCCCAGCAGCCCTCACCGGCGTGGTGCTGGTAACCTTGGCGAGCCTGCCGGCAACCTTCGTAGCCGGCGATAATCTCGATGGCTTCGTCAAAAACGTGCACCAACTCCAAAGCCCGCGCGACAATGGATTGATAGGGGTTATGACATGGCCACTGAATCGGCACGCTATCGGAAAGTTGCCGAGCGATGGGAGTTAACAAGTGCCGATTTAAGTTGACGCGAGCCAGCGGGCCGACGTGATAGGGCGTGCGGCCAGGGAGTCGCACGGCATGCATGGCAGTGCTATGCGCAACTTGTTGTTCCTCAAAGTAGTTCTCAAAATCAGCCACAGCGATATCAAGTCCGGCGGTCGATACAATCCGACCTTCGTTCAGCGGATACTCATCAGGATGCTGCAGCGCGACCATCTCATACGACTGCGTGAAGTCTGGAAATTCAAATTGTGCAACCCACTGGACGACATCGATCGCATCATCGCGTGCTTTTAGCAAGGGTTCACGCAGCGCACGCAGCGCGCCGCGATCGGGTGCTTTGTAAAAACCGCCGACGGCGATATTGATGGGATGCGTGGCCCGTCCCCCCATGATTTCCAGCAAGGTATTGCCTAGTTTCTTGAGCTGCAAACCGCGGCGAACTTCTTTCGGAAACAACTTGGCCAACTCCAAACTGTTCGCACAGCCAAAAAAGTCGGGGATATGCAGCAAGTGCAGATGCACGCCATGACTTTCCATCCACTCGCCACAATACAATAGCCGCCGGAGGGCACGAATCTCGGGACCGGGATGAATTCCCAACCCCTGTTCAAGCGCGTGAACGGCTGACATTTGATAAGCGATCGGACAGATCCCGCAAATGCGGGCTGTGATATCGGGCGCGTCCTCGAGCGGACGGCCACGGAGGAGCGCCTCGAAAAATCTTGGCGGTTCGTAGATGGCCAACTGGACTTTGGCCGGTTGGCCGGCCTTGATGGTGACTTTCAGCGCTCCCTCGCCTTCGACGCGAGTCAGCGCGCCGATCTCGATCGTTCGCGTTTGTTCCTGGCTCATTTGGAAGTCCCCGGATCGGAGTTGGGATCCAAGTCGTCACCACATTGTTGGAATGCTTCCGCACAGGCGTTAAAGTTTCGCAGCAGGGGGACTAAGGTCTGCGTCGTCGAACCGGCCGCCAGGTACCAATCCGCCAGGGCCTGGCAATTGGGCTGGGCGGCGGGGCCAAAACACCCGTAGCAACCGCGTTGATAGGCGGGGCAGAGTGCCCCACAGCCTGCTTGGGTGATTGGTCCCAGGCAAGCAACATCCTGGGTAACCGCCACGCAAACCACACCGTTGCGTTTACAATCAAGACAGACGCTGTGGCTGGGAGTTTTCGGTGACTTACCGATCAACAATGAACGAATGACTTCCAGCAACTGATATTTCGAGATCGGGCAACCGCGCAATTCAAAATCGACCTGCACATGATCGGCAATCGGCGTGGAGGTTGATAAGGTGTCGATATACTCGGGCTGGGCGTAGACGGCGCGGAGAAACTCGGCACGATCGGCCCAGTTCTTCAGCGCTTGAATGCCTCCCGCGGTGGCACACGCGCCGATGGTTATCAGATATTTGCTCGTCTCGCGAATCTGGCGAATACGTTGCAAATCGTCATATGTGGTAATTGAACCCTCGACCAAGGCGATATCATAAGGTCCCGCTTCGCTGTGGCTGGAGGCTTCTAAGAAATGGACGATCTCCACCGCTTCACCGAGTTCCAGCAATTCGTCCTCGCAAGAGAGGAGTTGTAATTGACAGCCATCGCACGAGGCAAACTTAAAGACAGCCAGCCTGGGTTTATGGTGGTCAACGGGCGGATTCGGTTTCGTGTTCATTGGCTCAAAGATCCCTGGTTCTCAGCCACTTGCTGACGCGGTCATAGCGAAAGACAGGGCCATCCTTACAAATAAACTCGGGTCCCAATTGGCAATGCCCGCAAAATCCTATTGCGCAATTCATGTGGCGTTCCAGGGTGACCCAAATGTTCTCTTGGGGAATTCTGTGGTCGAGCGCGGTCTTGGCCACATACCGCATCATCACCTCGGGGCCGCAGGTCATCACGTAAGTGGCGTGCGGACGGGGCAGGGATAGCCTTTCCAGCAGCAGCGTCACCACCCCCACGTGCCCTCGCCAATCGTCCGTGGGACGATCAACGGTAATTTGCACATCAATATCATGAGCTCGCCACTCGGCGAGTGAACTGTGGTAGATCAGATCGTCGGGAGAACGAGCACCAAGCAGCAAGAACACACGCTGAAAGCAAGCTCGGTGGCTGGCAATATTGTCAAGCAGCGCTTTTAAGGGAGCCAAGCCAATTCCGCCGGCGACGACAATCACATCGGTCGGTTCCTCGGCGGCGACGATGCTGCGGAACGGCCAAGCGGTGCCATAAGGGCCGCGCAACCCCAGCGTGCTGCCGACCGATAAATGTTGTAGCCCCTGGGTCACCGCGCCCACCGCCCGCACCGTATGCAACAGCCGTTCGCCATCACGCGAAAGTCCAGCAATCGAGATTGCAGCCTCGCCAATCCCGGGCAGGTAAAGTATATTAAACTGACCCGGCAAAAAAGCGGTTGGCGAGGTGCCGGGGAGCGCTAATTCATAGGTCGTGATGCCTGGAGTTTCAGGAGTCACGCGGCTGAGCAGCGCCGGTTGTGGTTGCCAAGGGTTTGCTGTCAAGATGTTTTAGTTGGGGGCCTGGGGGGCGACTTTGTCGGGGGAGCAGGCAGCGAGTACTGCGCCGTTCATGTTAAATCACAGCGTTGGCTCGCTGGCTGACTGGCCAGTGTCAAACTGCGGCTGCCGTCGGGTTCCGCCCGCAGCGCGGCAACTTCCTCGGTCAGATCAATACCCACCGGACACCAAGTAATACAACGACCACAGCCGACGCAGCCTGAGGAGTCGAATTGGTCATGCCATGTCGCCAATTTATGAGTTAACCATTGGCGATAACGGCTGCGGCGGTCATCTCGCACGACGCCACCGGCGGTATAGCTAAAGTCAAAGTTAAAACAGGAATCCCAACTCTGCACACGCTCCACGTGATCCCCGGCCAGCGTGGCAACTTCCTCGACCGTCGCGCAAAAACAAGTTGGACAGACCATGGTGCAATTTGTGCAAGAAAGACACCGCTCAGCCACTTGATCCCAACGAGGATGATTGAGATGGTCGAGCAACAGGCTGTGAATATCTTGCGTGTCGAGTCGCTTGGTAATCTGTTCCTCGGCGCGGGCTTGCAGCGCGGCGGCGGTTTCTAGTGCTGCTTCGTTCGCAGGCCGCGAGTCAAGTTGTTCGAGGAGCGCGGCCCCCCGAGCCGTGCCAACTTCGACGACAAATTCGGTTTCCAACTCAGTCAGCGCAAGATCGAAAACGCTGTGGCAACGTGGGCCGGTTTGCATGGAAGTGCAAAAACAAGTGGGAGCTGCCACCGTGCACTGGACAGCGATGATAAATGCCGCTTCCCGGCGAGCCGCGTAAAAAGGATTGACGTAAGGCCCTTCCAAAAAGATACGATCTTGAATTTGAATCGCAGCCAGATCGCAGGCGCGGGCTCCCAAGAAAGCGTACTTTGGCGGGCTTTCCACGGGGGTCTCGAAACGCCAACCATCCTCACCGAGCGTGGCGGTACCAATTTGCTGACGCGAGGGAAACAAGAATTGCTTCCAAGCATGCGGACTGGCGTTGAACTGAAAGTAGTTCTCATGCTGGTCCTCGAGCAACCGATACTTCCCGGCCTGTTGCGAGTCGCTGATCCCCTTGGGAAGTTGCTCGATGTTGCTCATTTCATCATAGATAATCGCCCCGTCGGCTACTTGGGGGCCGACAACCGAGTAACCGTCTTGGCGGAGCAGCGTCAGCAGTTGCTGTAACTCCGCTTTCGCGATCAAGCGAAGCTCGGGTGCCGCATCTTGGTCAGCGTTTTTATGTTGTTCGTCACTCATGGCGGGGCACTTCGGGTCACTGATTCGCGAAGCAACGATCGGAAATTGTTGGCTTTCGCTAGGCGAAAGAAATGCTGGTATGTACTTTCGCGGAGCGAAAGGCGACCGAATATCATCGTTGGTTGCTAGCGTCGGTAGAGGTCAAGCAACTGTAAGCGGGTGGCCAACAATCGTCGCGAGAGGGTTTTACTGACCGAGCGCATGAAATGATAGCCGAGCGTTGGCTTGGACTCTAACAGAGTTGTCAGCGTCGGTCCAGCAAATACCACCGCCTCAACGGGTTCAGTAACCGTGGCGGTGGTAGTCATGACCGAATCCCCCACCAGCGTCGACCAAGCCAGCAAGTCACCGGCCCCTACGGAAAGAATCGACCGTCTGCCATGGTTGGTGGTTTCCATATCGAGTTGGATGCTGCCACCGCACAGAAAATAGAGCTGTGCATGGTGCTCCCCTTCGCTGAACAAAATGGTGCCCCGGGAGAAGGACCGGAGCTCAGCCACCTTGGCAAGCGCCTCGAGATCGTCTTCGCAGCAGTCAACCAAAACTGGCAAACTGCGGAGTGCGGAGTGAAGTCTGGTTTGAGGGGAGTCCAAATCCATGGAACGGTATCTCAGTGAGTAATTCCAAATCAGCCGTTGAGCGCCAGCTCACGGTTCCGAGGAACCGGACGCTCTCGCGTTCCGGCTGATTCTTTCGGTTATTTTAGCCGCTTTGGCGCTAGCCGCGGTTTCGAGGAACCGGACTTCATGACCAATGCGGAGATGCTTAAACGCACTCATCAGACAAAAAAAGGACAGCAGATTTGATACCAAACCTGCTGTCCCGGCGGGAATCGCTCGTTACTTAAAGCCTATTGCTGATCTTCGAAACTCTTCCAGAGCGCGTCCAGTACATCTTCGGAAGCTTCTTCAGGAGAGGCCAATTGGTCGATCAGCTGGTTCAAGGCTGCGTCGTTCTCATCATCGCTGAGATCCCAAAGGGATGCTTCCGCCTCCCCAGCCTTGGACTTGTTACTCAGCAGTGGACCATAAGTGGCTTCGGCATACTCGACCGTCGATTCACCTTCGCCAGACAATTCACTTCGCTGCAAGCCGCCCCAGAGGACGCCAGCGTCAGACAACGGCCCTGCCACTGCCGGACCTTCGCCTTCTCCGCCGGAAAGCGGATTGCGGTTCAGGAAGTTGATAATCTGCAGGGCATCAATGGGAGCAACTCGACCGTTTCCATCGACATCCAAGTAAGGTGGTCCGGGAATCAATGACTCAATGTCTTCTTCGCCACCACGATTCAGGTGATTGATAATCAAGAGGGCATCGATCGGAGAAACCTGTCCCGAGTCGTTGACATCGAGCGCCATATTGGGGTTTTGCAACCTGCTGGGCACGACGTTAATTTGCACTTGGGCTACGTTGCTCGGTGTACCCTCTAGGTCGGAGATTCGATACATCAGCGAATCAAGCCCAAAGGTGCCGGCATCCGGCGAGTAGGTCAGGGTACCATCATCGTTAATGATCACTGAACCACTGGTAGGCTGCACCAGCACCTCAAGCGAGGAGACATCCAGCTGACCGGTTGGTTCAACATCATTCGCCAGCGGGTTAAAGGTGACCGCTTCGTTGCGATAACCGAGCACAAAATCGTTCACCGCCAGCGGAGCATCATTCACCGAGATGGTAATCTCAGCTTGATTGCTAACCGCGTCGTTATCGTCACGAACCACGTAGCGGATCGTATCCGAACCGTTAAAGCTGGCGAACGGCGTGTAGGTCATCATGCCGTTGTCGGCAACGGTCAAGGAACCAAACGCAGGTTGCAACGTCACCAGCAAGGTGCCGGGGATAATATCGCCATCAACATCAACGTCGTTCAGCAGCGGAGCGAAGGTGGTCGATCCGACACTGTTGATTGAGGGAGCGTCATTGGCAGCTAGTGGTGCGTCATTAACACCCGCGAGGGTGATCGTGACGGTTGCCGGTTCGCTGGCAGCACCCTCCAGGTCGACGATCCGATAAGTGAAAATATCATTGGCGGTCTCACCGGGACGCAAGGCTTGGATGGCCGAAGAGACACTCGGGTCGTAGATCACCGTGCTACCATCTGCGGAAAGCCTGACGTCAGCCCCCTGCAAACTTGGGGCGCTGACTTCCAAGATGGAAAGCGACTCGTTTGGCAAGTCAAAATCGATATCATTTTCCAGCAGATCACTGGCGGGAATCGAAAGCAGCGAATCCTCATCGCTTTCGATCGTATCTTCCACCGCGATCGGACGGTCGTTGATCGCTGTGATATCGATGGTCAAAGTTGCTGGAGGTGAGGCAACTGCACCGGCGGTGTCACGTGCGATCACATTTGCCACGACAATCCCGTTAGCGTTGTCCGCCAGCGTGAACCTCAATAAACCACTGTCTGAAATCGTAGGTTGGACTGCGAATTTAGCTTGATCCTCGACCGACAACTGGACTTCGAATAGGACGGCTTGTCCAGCAGCCACCTCATCGGCTGGTCCAGGCGAAATGTTAGTCGCCCAAACCGAGTTGAAGGGGCCGCTATCTTCATTAATAGGCCCAATCAATCCACCTGGCGTGAAGACGGGAGCGTCGTTAACCGATGCCACGTTAATCGCGAACTGTCGTGCTACCGAGCGATTCAAGTGCTCTGGTCGGTTGGGATCATCATCGAGGAAGCCGTCCGGTCCCTCGTCAACCAACACCACTTCGAACTGCACATCACCGTTCGCGTCTGGATTGGTGCGGAACCTCAATTCACCAGTCGACGGATCGACGTTGGGGAATTCAGAGAACAGCACAGCGGGATCGGTACCAGAGATGTAAGTGATCTCAAAGGAGAGCGGTTGCGTGACCTCATCGAGTGCTGTCGGCGGACCAGCAAAAATGTTGGTTGCCCAATCATCGATCACCGACAATCCAATGTCATCAGCGGGCACATCGGGATCACTGCTGCCCACATCCTCGCTGACAGTGACGTCCACACCACCGGCGAATTGGGGACGGTCGTTGACGGCGTTGACGGTCAAGGAAACGGTGGCAAAGGTTTCCGCAAAGGCGTCAACCAATTGGCCACTGTTCAGGTTGAAAGTCTGCCCGTTATCACGAACTCCATACACGAAGGTATCGGTACCGTTAAAGTCCAGTGCCGGGATGTAGCGGAGGCCTGCCAGCTCGCCGACACCGTTCAGCACAGGCTCGATTCGGCCACCACCAACGGTTGTTTGCGGGTACAAAGTGTCATCCGTTGCGAAGGTTTGATTCCCACCGGGCGTGACGCCCGGCCCTTCGTTATCGGGTCCGACGGTGAAGATGTCGTACAGTCCTGTGCCTTCGGCGTTCGTCAATGGGATGACGAGCGCGCTATCTTCGTCCAGCTCATATTCCACGAACTCCGGATCGGCAATCGGTGCATCATTGACCGGGGCCAACGTAAGCGTCACGGTGGCGGGAGTCGAGAAGCGGTTATCACCCCGGACTGGGTCCTGGGCGCCCGAATCGACCGCAGTCACCAACACGACGACGGTACCGACAGCGTCAGGTGCTGAAGTAAACGACAGAGTCCCTTCATCAGAAACAACCGGCGTCTGCGAGAACAGGCTATCCATTTGAGCCTGCGTGAATCCGGGAGCAGGCTGCACGTCAAAGAATAACGTTTGCCCGGTCACTGGATTTATTTCGTCACCGGCCGTTGGCGGCCCAACGGAGATATTCGACGCCCAACCTGGGATCACCACGCTGCCAACATCTTCGAGCCGACGAATGTTGCGGGTCAGCGGCGCGAAACTGGGGCGATCATTAACCGGCTCGATCACGACTTCGATTTCGTAGTCGGCGGTCAACGGATCGGGGTTCAAACCATCATCGGCCAAACTCCAAGTCGTGCCGTCATCCGCCACTGTAAAGCGGATGCGATCGCCGACGGCCAGCGTTGGTCCGCTGTTGTAATTTTCATCTGGATAGTAGCGTAATTCGACCACAACCCCGTTTGAGTCGGTGATGGTTTCCACCATGCCGTGGTCAGTGCGGCGGGTGCCAAAGTCAACGAACGATAGTTCCTGATTGCCACCCAGCGTTCCGTCGACTTCGTTCGCAGGCCCCACGCTGAATTGGTCCAGCAAGCTACCGGCTCCACCGTTCACCGGAATCACCAACACGTTATCTTCCAACACGTTGTACCGCACTGGATCGGTGGCCAGCAACCGAGGCGAGTCGTTGACTGGCCGCACATTCAAGGTCACGGTCTCAGTCAGCGACGTATCGATATCACCGGGGTTATCAGTTCCCCCGTCATCGATCAAGGTCACGAAGAAGCGGGCCGAGCCGACTGCATCGACACCGCTGGTGAACCGCATCAAACCTGTGGCATCGATCGTGGGGAGCCCCGTGATCAGGCCCGCCGGGTTGGCGGGGTCGGCGGTGACTTGGAACACCAGGTTTTGTCCCGATTCATCGCTCGCGTCGACCGGACCCGGTCGTACGTCGGAAGCATACTGCACCGCGAACGGACCATTGTCTTCCAGCACATCCAGCTCAGCGGCACCGCTAAATTCCGGTGCGTCATTGACTGGTGTAATGGTGATCGTCAACTGTACCGGGTCCGCTGTCGGATCATCACCAACCGCGGGATCATTCGGGCCATCATCCATGGCGACGACCGTGTAAACCACGGTGCCAACTTGATGCGGGGCCGTTTGGAAGCTGAGCATCCCATTGATGTCGATCGTCGGCGGCGTGCTGAATAAGCCCGTGCGATTAGCAGGATCGGGAGTCAATGCAAAGCTGACCGTCTGCCCCGCTTCGTCCAAGGCCACATCGGGCCCAGGCAACAAGTTATCCGCCGCAACCATCATCACGAAACCGCTGTCTTCAGCCACGATGTGTTCATTGACGAAGTCAAACTCGGGCGGATCGTTCACTGGACCAACCGTGATGGTCACGGTGGCCGTGGCAGATTCCTCAGGCAACGGTGGGATCTCCGTCCCATCCAAATACACGGTCCGTCCATCATCGGTAACGGTGAACGTGAAATGGTCGAGCGACGGCAGCGGAGCAACCGGGTCGAGCGGATTCTCTTCGTTGTAGTGGTTGGCTGGGAAGTAGGTCACGTCCACCAACGCCCCGTCCATGAAGTTTGCCAAGACGGTGATCCCTTGAGCGGTAACCACCGAATTCGTCTCTGCTCCAACTCCCGTGGGGGCCGATACGGAGTCAACTCCATTGCCGATCGCCGTGATCCGCAATGATTGATCCGACTCATCCCAAGGCGGTTCGGTGGCAACTTGCAAATCGGCTGGCAAGGCATCAACCAATAACTCCGCAGCCGTAAAGGTCAAACCGGCCGAAAGGTCTTCCAATACAAAGCCGGTCTTATCCACCGCACGTGGTTCGTCATTGAGCGGGTTGACCGTGATGGAAACGGTGCCCAATTCACTCGATCGCACCGGCAACAACCCAGCTGCCGGGTTACCTGGCACTAGCTCAGCCAAACCGAACAACCGATAGGTGAAAGAGTCATCGCCGTAATAGTTACCGTCTGGGATGAATTCGAAGTCACCGTTTGGATCGAGTGTCAACGTGCCAAACAAAGGCTCGTCTTCCAACAGCACCGTGATGCTGGTGGGATCCACTGAGACAATTTGATCATTCGCCAGAACGTTGCTGGCAATGCCAGTCACGGTCAGCGTGTTGTCCTCATCAATCACATAAACATCATCATTCAACTCAGGTGGCTGCACGGCGGCCACACGAACTTGATAGTCTTCAACCTCGCCGCTGATTGCCACACCGTCAGGCGATTGACTGCCTGTTCGTGAGAGCCGGAAACGAGCCCAAGTCAATCCTTCGACCGCATCAGCCGGAGTATCAATCAGAATCCGGTTGCGTCCGTCGAGGACCGGTTGGCTGAACAGTGCTTGCTCAGTCGCCGGATCGAACGTGCCATCTTGATTGAAGTCAATCCATGCATCGAGCAAGCCGCCACCGGTGGTGATCACCATCGCTTCCACCGCCGAGTCGAGCGGGTTGAGGAAGCTCAAGAATCCGCCTTGATCATCGAAGAACAAGCCACTGATGCTGGCAACTCCAGCATTCGCTTGGAAGTTCCCCACCGGGACACCATCTTCATCGCCACCGTAGACGAGCAGATCGGCACCTTGGGCGCGGGCCGCCGCCAAGCTGGTCGTGGTGTTGATCGACGCGGCCAGCGCGGAGGCCAAATCCTCGGCCGACATGCCCGGAGTGAAGAACACTGGAGTAAAGCTGGGATCAGCCAGCGTCCCGTCAGAATCCAACTCGTATACAAAGAACTGGCCTGCCGTTTGCAAAATCAGCTGAGCCCCTTCGTCCAAAGCGGTCGGCATGCCAATCGCCGTCACAAAGGCATTCGCTAGCGTGGCGGAAGGAGTCACGGCGCCGATCGCTCCCGCACCACCGCCGCTGTTGACAACCAAATCGCCCAAGTTGTCATCGCCAGCCGGTTGCCCATCTGGCTCGGAATCAATTAACCGACCAAGGCGAGGCAAGCTGCGGTTGCCGAGCGTGTTGCGGGCGCCGTTGTCAGCGCTCAACGTGTCATAGCTGGCCGGTGCATCGCCAAAATCAAGCTCCACGTTGGGCATCAAGATCGTGAACTGAGTCTCTTCGCTAGCCCGGTTTGGTTGCAGACGATTTCCGGCCAAGTCCCGGATCGCGTCCACAGTCAAGACGTCGACACCAACGACTTCGGAGGTATCGGCAAACCAGATCGAGCCACCACCAGGAGTGAAGACTTGACTGATCAGCGGAGTGCGACGGATCGCTCCCACAATCTGAGCGGCCACGCCATCGGGTGATAGCGATGGCGAGGGAATGATCGGCACGGGTACGGCACCGGCTGGTACACCGTCGGAGGTCAACGCCGGAGTGGCGGCACCCGCGAAGCCCAACAAGTCCAGTTCGACGCCAAACGATTCATTCAAACGGATCACGCCGTCACCTTCGTCGGTGGGCGTCAGTCCCAAATTGGCGTTGATGATCGAGCCAATCACTTTACCAACAATCGCGTCGACATCGTCGTCGACGGCCAAGCGAATCGGCTCGGCTCCCGGAGCAACGTCGCGATCAAATCCTAATTCGAAGACCGTCGTGGCGCCATTGACGCTGATGGCGAATTGATCCCCTTCATTGAATCCGGTCCAGTCGGTTTCCACAGCCAGGGTCAACGAGTCGGTGACACCCGGCACACCTTGCTGGCTGGCGGCCGACATCGAAGTGTCAAGCACATCATCAACCAAACCGCCCAAGTGAACGCGACCGTCGCCCAAAGCCCGTGGGTCATTGAGTCGGAAATCAGCATCGCGGAAGGCGGCTGCTAACTTCTCGGCCAATTCCAGGTGGGTATCCGAACGCAAGAACGGAATAACCACGTTGGTGTCAGGCTGAGTATCGGTATCGGTTTCCAGGTTGAATTCAAACTTGAGCTCGGTGGTACCGCTGCGGTAAGTCAGATAGTCACCATCCACGATACCCGCGTTGACGCCAATTGCCGCCAAGGGTGATGTCAACGTATCGACGAAGTGACCACCAATCGTGCCCAGGTGAATTTGGTTTCGGCCAATCGGTGCTGGAGCAATATCGAGATCAGCTTGCCGCGTCAGCAAGACGCCCAAAATCGCATTTCGAATCTGTTCGGCCGTCGAACCAGGAGCGACTGGAATTTCAGTCACACCGTTGCTGATATCGCCGAACACGTTCAGTTCGAACGTCTCGCTGCTTCCATCGGGTGCGCGAATCACAAATTGATCGCCATCACGGAAACCGCCCGCACCACCTTCACCCGCGGGAACCACTAAGGTCAACGTTTGCGGCACGTTTAACACATACCCTGTTTCGACCTCGAAGAATCCTCGCGTTCCGTTGGCGTCGATGACAACAATTTGATCCCCGTCGTTGACACCATCGCCGCTGGGAGCCTGGATTACCAACCGATCTCGGTTGTTGAGGGTGATCTCATAGGCGGCATCTGGTCGCCAAATACCCGACAAGGGTGTCAAACGAATGGTGTTGCTGGCAGCACTGTAGCCAAAGTTGTAATCGATCCCTTCCACCATCCGCCGGCCATTCTCGGTCAGCACAACGGACTGGCTAATCACGGTGGCCGCGTTGGGGCCGGAGCCCATCGGCTCAAGCAGCTGGATCTCGAAGAACTCCAACACACCCGTTGGTAGCGTCAGGAAAGTTGGGGTACCGTCGATATCCCCGTCGATCATCATCTCGCCCTGGCCAGCGACAAAGTCGACCGGCACCGCGATCGAAGCGACCGGACCAGCGAAATCGGCGCGATCTAGCGCACCACGGTCAATGAAGACGTCGGAACCGACACCAGCGGGAGTTTGCACAAAGGGATCATCGACGCGTGGTTGACCGTAGGCATCGATTTCGGGAGCAATGATTGGCGAAATACCAATCCCCGACGGCTGTTTGACCGTGTTGAAGAAAGCTTGTCGATCGGAAACTTCCGCAAACGAACTGTCAATCGCCAAGGACCCGTCAGCCGGAATGAAAATGCGGTTGTTCGGATCGCTGAACAAAGCCTTATTCGGGAAGGTGGGCAAGTCCAAGTTAAAGGAGGAGTTGCCTAACGGAAAGTTCGACGCGTTGTTGTTATCACGGAAGATATTTCCGCCCACAATGGTTGTCAGGCTGGCCGCCGAAGCATTCACCCGCAAACCCGTGTCAAAGCCCGACATTACGTTATTGATCACCGTCGGACTGGCGTTAACGCCCACGTCGATGCCAATATCGCCGGCGGAGGGACTGCCAACAACGGTATTGTTCACGATCCGGCCAAAGGGCACAGGACCAGGCATTTCACCGTTCGGTGAAGCGTCACCCGAGAACAAAATACCACCGCTACCAGCACCAACGATCACGTTGTTGCTGATCACCGACCCGGGCAGCAACCGGCTGGTGTTTTGGTTCCGCAACAGCCGAGCGACACCCGGCTTCGGCAATTCCGTGCCTGAGAGATCCGAGATGTCGGTGCGGTTTCGCGGACTGGCCGTCGCCCGCACAGCCCACTCAGACGAATCGGAGATGAAGTTCGAGTCGATAACGATCTGACCCTGCTCACGGAAACGGTTTTGGTCTCCTTGGTCAAAGTGATAGTCGACATACAACACATCGTTGCGATCGGATGCGGGCCGCACATTCAGTTGATAGTCACCGAAAGTCGCAGGCAACCCGGTCAGCGGATCGTCTTGTGTTAACACCGAGATGAAGTAGTAGCCATCGTTCGGTGCCGTGAAGCGAATAAAGGCCTCTTCCACTGACTCGCCAGGTGCCGTGGCCGGCATCCCCGGATCGAGCGAAGATGCGAGCGGGTTACCATCCTGATCGTTAACCAGCAACAACGGCAGCGTCAGTCTTTGCGCCCCCTTGGTGGTGGTGATTGCATCCAAATCGATATCAATCACATTGCCAGCGAACAAGTGGATTTTGATGATGTCGATGTCATTGCGAGGATCATCATCAATCAAGATTTCGCCAGCCGTGCCGCTGGTCGCTCGGTCGCCGATCTTACCGGTTGCGACTAAGGTGTCAGTCGAACCATCCAGGTAACTGGTCGGGTAAGCGCGAGCCAAGGTGTCAGGCTCCAAAATGTACTCTACCGGAGCGCCTTGCTGAGGCACTTGCGGCATCGTTTGGGCCGCAACTCGATCGCGGAAGTTTTCCTCGCCAATCAAGTCGACTTTCAAATTGCGACCCGCCGTGGGATTGACGTAAATCGCGTCCCCAAACAGTTCCACGCGGTCACTGGTGGTCTCGCCCACTTCGAATGAGTCACCGGAGGTGGCGCGAATATCCAACACCAGTTGAACCTGCGAACTATTGATCGCGTCCCGCATGGAACGAGCCACATCGGTCGCTCGATCGACGCGCGGATCAAACGGCACAGCCACTCGTCCTTCCAAAACGCCCGGTGTCGCGACCGAATCAAATTCGAACGTCATACGGCGTGTGCCATCGAAGAGCACAAACGTATCGCCGTCGCGAATCTCGCCGCCCGGTTGGGCAATCAAGGTCACCGCACTCGCTAAGCGATCGTTAGTGTCGAACGAACGCCCCAGGCCGATATCTTCGTTCAACCAAATGTTGACTGGGTCGTAATCATCAGGCACACCAAACTCCGCACTGGTGCGAATCTCGAGATTGTAGGCACCAGTCAGAATCTCATTGGGTCGTTCAGGTTGCTCGCTGCGGGGGTCCGATTCGGGATTGCTGATAAAGTTCAGCGACGAGGGAGCACCCAGGACCATCTCACCACGTTCGGCAAAGCCAATGATGACGTCATCCAGATACAGGCCTTCAACTTCATTATTAGAGCCAGGTGCGGTATTGATGCTGTTGATAATCGGGCTGTTGAAAGCACCGAATTCGTCACCCGGCATGTCGGTGTTAGTCCCGAAGGGGCCCGACTCCAAGGCGAAGAACTGATGAACGGCAACGCGGCCCGCAAACACCGCGTAGTTATCAACGGTCGCATCGGGAGTCCCCAAGCCGGCGACGAAGGCTTCACGCAACCGCTGGGCAACTTGGTTACGAGTCAAATTACCCTCGGCAATGATCGCCACATCGGAAGTGGGGTCAATACCACGCGTGCTCGAGATGACAACGCCCGAACCGGCCGCGTTGTTGACCAAATTCGTAGCCGCGGTCAGGCCAACTGAACCGGCGCCGAAACGCACCGCGTTAAGGGCCGGATCGAGTGCCGCAAGAATTTCGTCCGCGACTTGGCTGGAAGTCATGTTGGCGTCGATCGCCGCGTTCCCCAGACTGGTAACTCCGTTAATGAACGTCACCGTTTGCGTATTTCCGCCAAAGGTGACGTCAAACGAGTCCCCAATGTTGATCTCAACACCGGAGGGCACGTCAATGACATATCCTAGATCGACTTCGAAGGTGATCGGCGGCGCGAATGGATCGAGCGAATCTTGCAACTGCAGAATGTCACCATCGGCCAAATCTTCACCCGGCACCGCTAGGATCTCAGTGCGGTAACCGAAGCCCGAGAAGTTCATCGCACCGGCGGTGGCAAAATCAAACCGGATGCGGACTTCTTGGTTGCCAGCAAGCGGGGAAATATCAACGCGAGCTTGACGCCAGTTGTCCGTGTTGTCGTGCAGCTCTTGTACGGGAATCTCGGTCAAGCCAAAGTAATCGTACTCATCAAAATCCGCAAACTCTCGATAGCTATCATTCGTCGACAGCAACTGCCATTGTCCATCATCGCCGCTCGCATAAACACGGAAGCTGTCCAGCATCGCTTGCGACGGACTGAAATCGACGCCTTCGGTCTCCAAGAAATAACTGAAGTAAAGCGTCGGTTTGTCAGTCTCATTGAATCCTTCCAAGGAGAACGGCTGCGTCAACGCGGAGCCGTGGGCACCCCCGGGAGCAAGTTGTCCGCGTGGATCATCCTCAGCAAATTCGATCGTGTTGTCGGCCGGATTGCCCGTTGGTTCAAATCCGAAATATAAACTACTGCCGCCGGTAAAGTTGGGACGGCTCTGATCGTAAGGAGCGACGATTCCGTGCCCGTTGTCTAGATTGCGATCTCCAGTTTGATGCCAAGGATTTTGCTCCAACGTCCCAAAAGTCAGGCCAACGGGTGAGCGACCTACAGGAGACCCATCAGCGTAGCGCATTTGCACGAGACGCTCGCCATTGGCAAACACGTGCGAATTGATCGCCACCGGGTCGGGTCCGACGTCGAGCCGTTCAAAAGCATACATCCAGCCATCGGCCGTGGTGGCAAAGTAAGTGCTGGCGTGCTCGCCACCCTGCGTGGTCAAGGGACCGTGTGCGAGTCCGGTGAAGTTGAGATTATTCAACGTATGGCGTGGATCGGGCGTGATTTGCCCCATGAACGTGGTGTCTAGAACTGTAAAGTAAGGCCCTGCAATTGCCCCGCTGAGGTCCACGGTTTGCGTCTGGCCAAACAGGTCGATCTCATACACACCACCAACGGTATCGACCCCGTAGAAAATCCCCGCTCGAATTGGATCTGCGATTAAACCGGTGATATCACCACCAGTTCCAGGGCCGAGTCCCAAGTTGCCGGTGTCGATCACACCCAGTTCAAATTTTTGGGAGGCTGGTCCGAACGGTTCAATATAAGGCCCATCGCCAAAGTCGCGGTCGGGACCGCCAGCATTGCCGGCGTTGGTTGTCGCCCCCGAGGTCGCAACATTGGCGTACATCAGGTTGCGATTCCAAATGACTTCGCCGAAGCGGCCTCCATTATCGCGAGTGCCGACGACAAAAACGCGGTCGCCATCGGTAATATTACTATCGGAGCGAATGTAAGTCATCGCATTGACGATCAACTGGGCTCCCGCATCGGCTTCGGTACCATCTCCGTTGGCGTTATTGCGTCGGAACTCAATGCCGTCATCGGAATTGCTGATCACCGATGCATCGCGAGTGCTGATGTTAATGTAGTTACCGGTGTTCGCATTCTCACGACCACCAGCAGCGGGGCCCGTGGTAAATGCATACAGCTCGCCGTCACCGCGGAAATCAAGGTCAGCGATCGGCAAGGCAACGTCGCCAATCGTGCGCTCGAACGTTCCGGTAAAGGGATCGAAGACGGTCAGCACGTTGCGGCCGCCGGCAACCCCACCTTGGTAAGCCACAAACAGGCTGACATCTTCCAACGTGTAGGGAACCAACGCGTCGGTATCGAACAACGGCTCAATAATGGCCTGTTCGGCCGGGTAATCGAGAAACTGCTCGTTCGGCAGCGGAATCAACGGTGGCACCAAGTGGTCATCGAGCGGATCGGAGGCGATCTGTCGCACCGAGTTGATCGGCAACACGCGAACGTCTTGGAAGGAAGAATTCGGGTTGGTGAATTGATCGAAAGTTTCCGGCATCGTCATGTCGCTGTGTACGACAACTCGATACGATCCTTCCGGCAATTCCACGGGGCCGATTGAGGCGTCTAACACGCCTGCCGAACCGGCAGACAAATTGGTCGAGTCGCTGCCCTGCAGGGGCGAGCCCACATCATCGCTAATATTCGAATCACGACCGACAAGGATCAAGCGTCCCGCTGCGTCGTAGATGGCCAGCGAGGTGTTAACACGTCCCAAACCATCCGCGTAATCAATGTCAAACGTGACGGGGACAAAACGCAAATCAGGCTCGAAAATCTCTTCTTCGAGCGAATCGTAAACCACTTCAAACGAATAAACGTCGAAATCTTCCTCAGGCAGTTCGTTGGGGTTCAGCAACAGCGACTGGTTGCCGATACGACCGGTCACGCTAATCGCGCCGCGGTCGGTGCTGAGCAGGTTACCGAGCGGATCGCCCAATTGAACCGGACCGGTGGGCCGATTATTAGTATCGACCAACTGGCCATTCTCAAGTGTCAGTCGCTCCGCAGCTTCACCGGCCAACGGTGAATGCAACGGCGCGGAGACCAAATCAATCCCGTTGACGGCGTAACGAATGTCGGCAAAGGTCACCTTCGAACCGGCCACTTCATCGACTTCACGAAGCCGAATGCCGAGCCGATAAGCGCCTTGTGAGCGCCCTTCACGCAGCAAACTTGGATCGAGCAGATTGCTGGCAGGATCATTGGGGCCCAGGTTGCTGCTGCGAACGCGGATGAAATACAACGCGTCCTCACCTTGAGCTCCCGGCAGGACGACACGGAATCCGGCATCACCCGGATTAGGCGATTCAGTTTGGCCGACGCCTGTTTTGCTGAGCGAATGAGCCAGCTCACCAATTTCTGGTGAGCGGAAAATCGATGCGGTGTTGCTTTCCTCCGTAAATGAATCATCGGACAGCACCAGCACGTTGCCGTTCATGTCGATCAATTCAACAACGCTGTCCAACGCGTACGTGGTACGATCCAAATCGACCCACACCTCGGTGCCACCTTGCGCCAAGAAGCTGTAAACATCAAGATCGCCGTTATCACTCAATGTGCCGTTGACGGTAAAGCCAAGCCGTTCATTTTCGTCGCCCGCTTTTTCTTCGGTTGCCAACACACCGATGAACTGAGAGGTGCCGGGGATTGCATTAAATTCGGCAGCCGTGGCTAGGGCAGGTTCGTTTTCCAACACCGCCGAAACGTTGCGATCATTGGCGAACACATCTAACTGAATGCCGTCCCAATCGCCAGGCGCTGGCAAACCACGACCGCCGTTGGTATCGGTCTGGGCGCGACCATCGGTGGTGAAACCAGCACCGACCGAATCGTCGAACAAGGATGTCAAAATTACGGGGAATCCAGGCTGCCCAACAATTTGCAGGGTGCCGCCAATCCGATCTTCAATGTCGAGCGGTCGACCAGTGGCGATCAAACCCGCACCGTCATCAAACTTGACGACCAAGCTCTCATCGGGGCTGGCTTCGAGTCGCAGTCCACCAACGTAATGGTGATCGACGACGACCACATCTCCAGCGACCACGTGAACAATGTCCGTGTCATCCCAAACGCTTTCCGTGGTCAACACTTCGGGACGGATCTTCAGCCCGTTAATGCCGTTGTCCGACAGTTGGTTATCGCGAATCAAGGGGCCTTGGTTATCAAAGAAACCGCCCATCTGATCGATACCGCCGGTGCCACGACCGAGATCGGTAACATTGTAATAGTTTAACGAATCCGGATTGATACTGATCGCCGCTCCGGCGTTGTCGCGAAAGCTGTTGCCAACAATCACCGGCTGGGAACCACGCACAAACAGCGTGGCTGCGTCATTAAAGCCACGACCGGCGCGGGTCAGGTCGGCTTCGAGGCCATCCGCATTGCTTTCCAACGTGCTGTTGGCTAGCCGCAAATCACCCTGCAATACTTCAATTGCGTTGAAATTACTGAAGCCACCTTCGATCAGCGCATTTCCACCGGCAAACGTGATCAAGGCAAAGTCCAAACTAGCCGAGCTGCCTTGGCCAATCACCAAACCACCCCAATCGCCCGGCACGGGAGAGGCGCCGCCGTCATCGGGTGAACCATCGTTGTTCGTGTCAAAAGTGCCACCAGCACCGTAGCGGTCATCTTGGCGGCTGGTGAAAATCACCGACCGACCATCGAGACCTTCGGCATAGAAGTCCGCCCCAAAAGCCGCTTCAATTCGCGAAGTCTGGACCTTCATCACCACGCCGGGGTCAATGCTCAAGCGGGCATCAAAGCGGGCGCGGAATTTTTCCGTCAGTGTCGTGTCGAGCGTGCCGCCACGGGTCATCCCCGTATCGGTGTAGGTTTGCTGGGACTTGTTTAACTGCGTGACGAAGACGTAATCACCCGTTCCTGGATCGAGGCGATACAAGCGTCGTCCGACGAATTCGCCAGGTGCCGACGGAATCGCAGCCAAGCGAATGACTTCGCCGGCTGCAACCGTCGCCTCACGCGTCGGCAAAGAAGCGAGCGACTCGCCACCATCGATGTCAACAAAGGTCATGCGATAGTCGTAAGTACCGGCAGCCAAAGTTGGCGCGGGATCGGTAGCCGAGGGAGCTCCCGAGTTAACCGTCACCGAGAGTACCGAGGGGAGTTCAGTCTCCAACAACGGCCCGCCCGGTTGACCTTGCAAA
>CAZHTX010000041.1:0-21412 GCA_964535475.1 uncultured Pirellulaceae bacterium | reverse complement strand
CACAGTACGCGACCGAACCACACCACGCGGCTCAAGAGCTGCGGACGATGATCAAGGCGCTGCACGCGGCTGGTATCGAGGTCTTATTAGATGTGGTTTTTAACCATACAGCCGAAGGCAACTCCGACGGCCCCTGCTACAGCTACAAAGGCATTGACAACAGCACATACTATATTATCAGCGTCGATACAGACAAGATGTATGCAAACTACACCGGCACGGGAAACACTTTGCATAGTAAGAACCGCCAAGTCAGCCGCATCATCCTGGACAGCATGCGAAGTTGGATTACCGAATATCATGCCGACGGCTTTCGTTTTGACCTCGCCTCAGTCTTCAACCGTCATGGTGACGGATCGGTGTCGACCGATGAATCGCGGCTGGTTTCCTCGATCCGCGCCGACCCCTGGCTGGGTAATGTCCGGCTGATCGCCGAACCATGGGACGCGGCCGGCTTGCATCAGTTGGGAACCGCTTTTCCCGGTAAACGGTGGCGACAATGGAACAGCTATTTTCGAGACGATGTGCGAAGAGCCGTCCGCGGAGATGCCGGGCTGGTTTCCGGACTGATGCGAAGACTCTACGGCAGCGACGATCTCTTTCCCGACACCTTGATGGACGCCTGCCACCCCTTTCAAAGCATCAATTATGTTTGCTCGCACGATGGCTTTACGCTGTATGACCAAGTCGCCTACAACGAGCGTCACAACTGGGTCAACGGCGAAGAAAATCGCGATGGACATAAAGAAAATTACAGTTGGAACTGTGGTTGGGAAGGGGACGAAGATGTACCTGAAGAAGTGCTACGGTTACGAAGGCAACAAGCCAAAAATTTCTGCTGTCTGCTGATGCTGGCCAACGGCACGCCGATGTTCCGGGCCGGCGATGAATTTCTGCACACGCAAAACGGCAACAACAATCCCTACAACCAGGATAACGAATTAACCTGGCTCGATTGGAGCCGCTTGGAAAGCTATCCTGAACACCACCGGTTTTTTCGCCAAATGATAGCCTTTCGAAAAGCTCATCCGTCGATCGCCCGCAGCCGATACTGGCGAGAAGATGTGCGCTGGTACGGAACAGGCCCCACGGTAGATTGGTCGGAAACTTCAAGACACTTTGCTTATTTCCTGGCTGGCCAGTCCCAACAGGATATTGATTTGTATGTCATGATCAACCTCGAATCGCAATCGCACACTTTCACGATTCAAGATTACCAAGATGATCACTGGAGACTGGTTGTGGATACCAGCCAAGCCAGTCCAAACGACATTCATGAGCCTGGTGAGGAGCCGCTGGTGAGCGAGCAAGACTTTCAGCTACAACCTCGCTCAATCGTCGTGCTGCGATCAAGTGAATGAGTTGCCTACTTGTCTTAAATCTCACTTGCTGTAAATCAAAACAACCTACAATCTCGAGCATAGCCCATGCCTGATAGCCTTTACTTGGCTACCAATGAACGCGCCACCGGCAAACGGATGGTGGCGCTCGGTTTGATGGAATTAGTCAGCAGACGTTTTGAACGAGTTGCTTTTTTTCGCCCCATTGTCCGCGAGTCTGCCGAGCAGGATCTAAGTATCCAGCTGTTGCACACGCGTTACAAGCTCGATATGCCCATCGAGCAAATGTTCGGCATGAATCGCAAAACGGCTCGCGAATTCTTAGCCGCCGACCGTTACGAGGGGATGCTGCAAGAGATTCAACAGCGCTACAAAGCGTTGCAGGAGAATTATGATTTTGTTGTCGTGGAAGGGACCAGCTTTCAAGGACTGGTTCCCGAAATCGAGTTTGAATTGAATGCTGACATTGCCGTCAATTTAGGCTGTCCAATCATGTCAGTCTATTCGGCACATGGTAAATCTGTGGAGGAGTGCACTCAATCGGTGGCGATCGGAAACGACAATTTGCTCGACCGTCGTGGCCAATTGTTTGGGACGTTGATCAATCAAGTGTTGCCAGAACAACTGTCGGCACTGCACAAAGCCTTGACGACCGCGGGAATCGACCGCGAGTTACCGGTTTACGTGCTTTGCGAAGACCCGCTGTTGCGACAACCGACGCTGCGTGAAATTGCCGCCGCCCTGGATGCCAAATTACTCAACGGTGAGGAAGAATCACTCGATCGCGAAGTTACCGCGCTGAAAGTCGCCGCCATGCAGCTACCCGATTTCTTGGGACGCCTGCAAGCTAACAGCCTCATCATGACGCCCGGTGATCGCTCCGACATTCTCATTGGCTGCGTGTTGGCCAGTTTGACCAAGGATACGCCGGCGCCGGCTGGCGTGATCCTCACCGGTGGGCTGATGCCGCGAGATTCAGTACTCGACTTGGTTCGCCATGACGGGCCCCTTCCCATCTTGCTGTCCACTGACGACACCTTTAACGCCGCCACCAAAGCCTCCGAAGTGCGCGCCGAAATCAGCTTGCGGTCCCCGCGAAAAATTGATTCCGCGATCGGTCTGTTTGAAAAATATGTCGATACGGAAAAGCTGGCGAAACTGCTGCAGGCGCCCACGGCTCAACGTATGACTCCCATGTTATTTGAGTATTCGTTGATCCGCCGCGCCAGTCAACAACGCGTCCGCATCGTTCTGCCCGAAGGGACGGAGCCTCGGATTCTTCGCGCCGCCGACATCATTCGTCGTCGCAATGTCGCCGATCTCATTTTGCTGGGCGATATCTCTTCGATGCATGCCGCGGCAAGCCAAGTCGGCGTTTCGCTGGAGCGCGAGGGCATTGAGTTAATTGATCCCGCCGAGAGTCCCCTGCGTGATGATTTCGCCCAAACTTATTATGAGGCGAGAAAGCATAAAGGAATTACCCTGGAAGCGGCCAGAGACCGGATGTTGGAGGTCAGCTATTTCGGAACAATGATGGTGCATCGCTCGATGGCCGGCGGCATGGTCTCCGGTGCGGCACACACCACCGCCAACACCATCCGGCCGGCATTTGAATTCATAAAAACCAAACCTGGCGTGACGGTGGTTAGCAGCGTCTTTCTGATGTGTTTGCCAACCGGCGTGCTAGTTTATGGTGACTGCGCGGTGATTCCCAATCCCACCGCCGAACAGCTGGTTCAAATTGCCCTCAGCAGCGCCGCCACCGCCCAGCAATTCGGCATCGATCCGCGCGTC
The DNA here is from genome assembly GCA_964535475.1 of uncultured Pirellulaceae bacterium. Classification (GTDB taxonomy): domain Bacteria; phylum Planctomycetota; class Planctomycetia; order Pirellulales; family Pirellulaceae; genus Laterigemmans. The sequence goes on along the minus strand of CAZHTX010000041.1, from coordinate 18,278 downwards.
GCCATGTTGTCGTATTCAACCGGGGCAAGTGGTCAAGGAGAAGATGTCCAGAGGGTGCGGGAGGCAACTCGAATGCTCCTGGAACAGCATCCTGACTTTCCCGTCGAAGGACCGCTGCAATATGATGCGGCAATCGATCCGGCCGTCGCCGCAGCCAAGTTACCCGGCAGCAAAATCGCCGGTCGAGCGACTGTCTTTATCTTTCCCGATCTCAACACCGGCAACAACACTTATAAAGCCGTACAGCGATCAGCCGACGTGCTGGCGATCGGTCCAATCTTGCAAGGCTTGCGAAAACCGGTCAACGACCTATCCCGCGGTTGCACAATTCCTGACATTGTCAACACAGTCGCTATCACGGCAATTCAAGCACAGAACTCTGCCTAAGGATCAGCCGGTTGCTGCACGTATAACTTGACGTTATGAGTATTCCTGCCTCCGGCAACAATATCCAGCTTGCCGTCTCCGGTTAAGTCGGCGACGACTAAGTCCTCGCAGGCCATCGTGCCGGAATCGACAACATGCCGCTGCCAGCTGGTCCCGTCTGCGGCGGTGGCGTCAAAGATAATAACGCCAAAAGTCTCGGGCGTATCACTATGTCCAAACACAATCTCGTCGTCACCGTCGCCGTCGACGTCGGCTGGCCACAAAGCGTGTCCGCGAACGAAGCCCGTCGCGATTTCGTGCCGCGCCCAAAGCGGGGTCTGCCCGGCCGGCGTTTGATCGGTTGCTCCTGGCGCTGTTTTTTCAGCGGGCTCCAAGTAGACCGTCACCGTGTGGCCGTGCATCGGTTCTACGGTAACAAGAAAACGACGACCGCTAGCCAAACGCCCCATCTTTATCTCACCGGCACCCGCATCGTTTGGATCAGCCGCCATGATGCCGGCCCCGAGCTGTACCTGCTGCCAAGTGCCGTTGCGCTGATGAATCCAGTGGACGCCTTCGCGGGAGGCGGTAAGTGTATCGACCATACCGTCGCCATCCAGATCGGCATGATAATGATTGTGCATGCGGTTGAGGTTGCCGCTGATCACGGTCGGTTTCCAGCGGTCGCTGACGGCGTCTTCAGGAACTTGAAACGCTGTCAAGCGAACACCCTCGCCCTGCGTGGCGTTCAAGGGTGAAACAACCAGTTGTGGCTTTCCCATTCCCAACACATCTGCGAACCGCATGCGGTGCAACCATGGCTCCTGACCGATGAAGTGAACGTTCCAGCTACCATCGCTCGCTCCCGAACGGGTTACCCAGTGGATCGTCCCCTGCTTGGTCCATCCGGCCCCTAAAGCAAAGTCAATACGGCCGTCGCCGTCGATGTCGTGCGGCGCAATACAGACGTTATCCTTTGGTGTTTGACCGTCAATAATCGTATGCTGCTGCCAGGATGGATTGTCGTACCAAATCACTCGACTCTCACTGACCGCGACAACATCCTGATCTCCATCACCATCGACATCGGCCAAAGTTACCGCGTAACACACCTTGCCCACGTTCGCGTCCAAGGTGATAGCTTCAAACCGTGGAAACGGTTCAGCAGCAGTGGTAGCGGCGCAAAAGCAACACAGCACGGCCAGCGGCGTGGAAAAGAAAGTTCGCATGTCTGTTGAGCGTCCTCGGCAGATGGACCAAATTTTCGTAATCATTCTCGTAATCATTGCAGAGCCAGCATCCAGAATAACGCAATCCATCGCCCGTTGCTCGCATTTTCCCGCGAGCATTCTCCCGCACTGGAAGGCCACCAGCGCGCGCAGATATACTAGTAACACGTGCCGCGAACAACCAACAGGTGTTTCCTAGTCGCCTTTCGCTCCGCGAAAGTCCCTGAAAACGTTGGTTTCGCGGAGCGAAAGGCGACATAGTGTCCGCTCGTTCCTTGGCAGGAGTAACTGATGACTGGCGATAGCTCAAACAGCACGACGTGGCGTTTTACCAAACGTTGGCATTGGCTGGCGTTGGCCATATTTGTGGTATCCTGGCCATTGATGCTCTTCCCGATGTTGTTGTGGCCCGCATCGACCGCAGCCCGAATATTCACCCTTGGTTGCTTGACGGTGGGAGTAATCACCATTTTGGCGTTGCTGTTTTCTGGAATCATAAGCCATTTTCACAAAGGATTGGAAGTCAAGCATCATGCGAGTCGTCGTTTTTAACGTTGGTAGCACCACGCTCAAGTATGCGCGGATTGACACGCAAGCCGGCCTCACAGAGTGTCAGGGCACGATTGATCGCATTGGACAAGCGGGCGGTGAAGCAGCGGACCACGATCGTGCCGCCGAGTTGGCATGGGAGGCGGTCTACAACAATTCGGTTGAAGCCATTGGGCACCGGCTTGTACAAGGGGGCGCGGTGTTTCAACAACCGACTCGAGTCGATCAAGCGGCCCTTGAGCAACTCCGCCGTTTGGACTCGCTGGCTCCGCTGCATAACCCGCCCGCTCGGCGGGTACTGGAAACATTACACCGCACGGTGCATTCAATCCCCCAGGCCATGATCTTTGACACAGCCTACTTTGCCAACTTACCATCAGCGGCCGCCCAGTACGCGATTCCTGCAAACCTGGCGGCGAAGCATCAGATCAAACGTTATGGTGCGCATGGTACATCGCACGAATATGTCACGCGGTTGGCTTGTCAATTTCTAGGCTGGTCCCCGGAGTCTGACTCCACCTCGCCACCACGGATCATTTCCTTGCATCTCGGCGGCGGTGCCAGCATGACGGCGTCTCTGGGCTTGCGGGCGATGGAAACATCAATGGGATTTACACCCTTGGAAGGCCTGGTCATGGCCACGCGCTGCGGAGATTTAGATCCCTCCATTCCGGGCGTGCTGATGGAGCGGGAAAACTTGTCCCCCACTGAAATCGATTCACTGCTAAACCGGGAAAGCGGCTTGAAAGGGCTGTGTGGCGAAACTGATATGCGAGCGATACTGCAACGGGTCGATGCCGGCGATTCACAAGCCTCCACCGCGCTCGACATCTATATCCATCGCATTCGCAAATACCTGGGCGCCTATATGATCGTGCTCGGTGGCGTCGATGCCATCGTCTTTACCGCCGGAGTGGGCGAGCACTCGCCCGCAGTGCGGCGCAAAATCGTAGAACGTCTGGACCCGTTCGGCATCGAGTTAGACGAGCAAAAAAACCAGTTGGGACTTGCGGGTAACAACGTGGCGGATATCGCCACCTCCAACTCGCGGTGCCGCCTACTGATTGTGGCCACCGCGGAAGAACAAGCGATTGCGGCACAAACCGCCGCGTTGCTGGCATAACATGTCGGCATTCGATTTCCGGAAAGAATTTTGGCTAGTACCAAAACGGCTTCTTCTGACTGGGCCCGCTAATCTCGCAAATCGACGCGAATGGTCAGCAGATAATGCTTGCTAATTAACGCGGATCTCTATTCGCGCTCGTTCGCGTGATTCGTAGGCAAACCGGCAAACCAGACAGGCACATCGCGGGCCCCCTTAATCCAGCCCTTCTCCGCCAAAACTGGCCTTAATGAGGTTTTCCATGCGGAACGTACTTTGAACCTATCCGAAAACTGTTAGCCGCTTTGGCGCTAGCCGCGGTCATTTTGGGTTTTCGGATAGGCTCTCATTCGAAGGCCAGTCCCGGGGACGAAGGGAGCGAGTCCTTCGTGGGACGGGCTTTTGATTGCTAATAAGTCATGAGAGCGCGAGGTCGCAAAAAAGGTGCCCGCTAATCGCGCAAATCGACGCGAATGATCAGCAGATAACGCTTGCTAATTGGCGCGGATCTCTATTCGCGCTCGTTCGCGTGATTCGTGGGCAAACCGGCAAACCAGACCGGCACATCGCGGGCCCCCTCAACCCCAGCCCTTCTCCGCCAAAACTGGCCTTAATGAGGTTTTCCATGCTGAACGTACTTTGAACCTATCCGAAACCCGTTAGCCGCTTTGGCGCTAGCCGCGGTCATTTTGGGTTTTCGGATAGGCTCTCATTCGAAGGCCAGTCCCGGGGGCGAAGGGAGCGAGTCTTTCGTAGGACGGGCTTTTGATTGCTAATACATAACCAACGATCTATAACGCCTGCGTCTAGCGGGCATCACGCTTCATCCAATAGGTCGACGGCGGCAAATCGCTGGCCCTCCATCATTGCCAAACTGGCTCCGCCGCCGGTGCTGACGTGACTGACATCATCGGCGAATCCCAATTGTTCAATGGCTGCCGCGCTATCTCCACCACCGATGATGCTGGTCGAATCCCCATCGGCGATCGCTTGGGCAACCGCTTTGGTGCCGGCATCGAAGGGTGGCATTTCAAAGACACCCATCGGCCCGTTCCAGACAACAGTCTTAGCGCTCTTGATAATGTCCGCATAACGAGCAGCGGTTTGGGGACCGATATCAAGCCCTTCCCAATCATCAGGAATCTCACCTGCGGCCACAACTTGCTTGTTGCAATCGCTGCTGAAATCATCACCGCAGTGCGTATCCAGAGGCAGTTCTAACTTGTCTCCACCCTTGGCGATTAACTCTTTCGCTAAATCCACCTTGTCGCGTTCAACCAGGCTCTTACCAACGCTACCGCCCCTCGCCAATGAGAATGTATAAGCCATGGCGCCGCCGATGAGCACTTTATCACACAGGCTCAACAAGTTATCGATCACTTTGATCTTGTCGCTGACCTTGGCACCACCGACGATGGCCACGAAAGGATGCTTCGGGGCTTGCATCACGTCGCTCAGATATTCGATCTCTTTGGCGACCAAGTGGCCGGACACTTTCGGTTTATCCCCCATCGCTTGCGGCACCCCAACCATCGACGCGTCAGTCCGGTGGCAAGTTCCAAAAGCGTCGTTGCAGTAGACATCAGCCATCGCGGCTAGCTTGCCAGAAAACTCGGCGTCGCCCTGCTGTTCACCAGGATTAAAACGCAGATTTTCCAGCAACAACACGCCGCCGTCCTGCAACGCGGCTACCTTTGCCACCGCGTCCTCACCCACCGTGTCGGTGGCAAACTCCACCGGCCGATCAAGCAACTCCGAAAGCCTGCGAGCAACCGGACGCAAGCTATATTTACTGTCGCTGGCCTCGCCCTTGGGACGCCCCAAGTGACTGCAGAGAATTAACTTGCCGCCTCTGCTAAGGACTGAATTGATCGAGGGCAACGCCATCCGGATGCGACGGTCGTCAGTAATCTGCTGATGCTCGTCGAGCGGTACGTTGAAGTCGACTCGCATCAAAACCGCTTTGTCCGCCACGTCGACAGCATCAATTGACTTCTTAGCCATGGCAACAAATTCCTAACTGTGAGTGAAGGGGTATCAGTATCGCGGCAAACAGCAAGGGTTCATCCCGGTGATCCGCATCGCAGCGATTCGGCAAACTCGATTATCGACATCCAGAGCCAGGTGACGAGGGGACTGAGCTGAATGCCAGGGACAATTTAAAGTAGCTTTTTGTGCACGCATTTTACCTAGCCAAAGGTACACCGTGCACGTTAACCTGCGCGGATTAGTCAGGATCGGAGATTTCCCAGCAGCCAGAATCATGGGGCTGGCCGTTTTTACTGCATGGCCCGATAGGGGACAGCCGAAAACATATAGCTAGCAGCGGCGGGATGATATCGCGCGGCTTTAGTGGCTGAGAGCCATTATTCCTGTCGTCAGATGCGCCGGTTAATCACCGATTGACTCGCCTTGGGGTTCGCATGCCGCGCTTTAGCCAAACTTGCCTGAAACTGAACCAGCCAGCGATTTATTTCGTCGCTATCGTGTTGCTGTCCGGTTTCGCCTCTGGAGTCACCGCCGCAGCAGGCGATGAACGCAGCGAAGCATTGCAAGCGGTCCCTTTTGACCGCCTGACCCCTGCCGCTTCGGCTCGGATTCGCAACATTGCCGAGCGACCGACGATGTACCGACGGTTACCGTCGCAGACCATCGATTGCGACCCCAAAATGTTTTTGTTTTTGGTCCGCCATCCAGAAGTGATCGTGGGCATTTGGGAGCGAATGGAAGTTTCCAAAGTGCAGACCCAGCGAGTCGGCCCCTATCAACTTTTGGCCGATGACAGCGCGGGCACTCAGTGCAAAATCGATTTGGTCTACGGGGATAGCAAGACCCACGTGTTCGTTGCCAACGGGCTGTACACGGGTGGTTTGGCCCCCAGGAAAATCACCGGCAGCGGTGTTTTCATTCTTCGCAGCGAGTACGCCGACAACGCTGCCGGCCAAGCGATCGTGCGAGGCACGCTCGACTGCTTTATCCAACTCGACAACTTCGGCGCCGACCTGTTAGCTCGCACACTGTCGGGACTGATTGGTAAGACGGCTGATCACAACTTTGTCGAGACGGCAAAATTTCTCGCGCAGATCTCTCAGGGAGCCGAGCGAAATCCATCGGGCATGAGAGATCTGGCGCTCGATCTCAATCAAGTGGAAGTGCCCACGAAACAGGAATTCGTCCAGACGATTGTCGAAGTGGCTCAACGTGCCATGGCAGCCACAGCGGCGAATCGTGCGGCAGGGGATCCGGCGTCAAATCCGGCCAACCGATAGATACCGCGGCCTAGCGATGCCGGCATTAGACGGGCGAGGACGGGTAGGAGTCGGGACAATGGCTTGAGCTGGCCGGCCACAACGGCGTTTCTCATCCGACCTGGCTAGACGAACGAAGATCGCTACGAAAAATCATCGAAGTGCAGGCGATAGGCAAAATAAATCGAAATTGGATCCAGCCTGAACACCGAACACAAAGCCTGACCCCGGCGAAGCCTCTCAACGTCAATCAACGACTTACCCTGCAGGAATTCTAAAATCTTGTGTACGCAGCTTCAGCAACAGCCTCAGATCATTTACCGTTGTTGCTGGAGACAAAGGATCGCAATCGCACCCAGATTGAGACAGGATCTGTTCGGCACTCACGAAAGTATGAATCACAGTTCACCGGAAAATTAGAAAAAACAAAATCGCGGTCACGCTCGCGCTGCCAACGAAAAAGATAAGTGGGGTAACGTGTTCTTCGGTACGCATGGGCACCGCGAAGCCTCCCAACTATGCGAAGTTGCTCAAGGCTGAAGCGCGTGAACAGTTTAAAATTTGGAAACTTGAAAAATTGCGCCCAGAGCGTCAGATTGCCCTCGCACTGGCACGAACTCGCCGGAGTCACTAACTTTTAGGTACAAAAGGTAAATCCGCTCTTTGCTTAACACCTTCTGGCTCATATGCGACTCTAGCTCAGACTCATCAAAGGAAAAGAAATCGAAAGACCCAGCTGTGGGCACGCCTTCTGGAATCCAAAAATGAGCAACGGGGATTGTCCGCTCGTCAAACTCAAGACCTTGTTTCTTTTTAAGTACTGACAAGACTTTAAAAGTTGTCAACTTCTGCTGAAACACTCCGTTCGCGTAATCAATAGTTGTTGCAACGTCGGAAGAACTTTTGTATTGAACTATTGCTATAACGTCGGATTCACTTGCAAGCCTACCAAATGACCATGGAGGCGACGCGACTGCGGTGCTAAATCCTAGCCATTCAATAAGGAGCACAATAAACAGTAATTTCATAAATAGACTTTCAGTACAGAGGTGACCAATCAAAGAGTTCGGGCGTCTTTAGTAAGACAAATCCGACACCAATGCTGCTAAGCAGATGGGCTTTTGGAAAGCCCACAAGTTCATTACCGCCGAGGCAGAACCACACGAATTCGGCATTCCGTCTATCCCTATGCACGATCATTTTGATTAAGTGCCGGAAGACAAGGTTGGCAAGCTAGAAGCAAATCGCAATTCACCCACGAGACGAGCTCGCGGGGGCCAGAAGAGTTCTGGGGTCTAAATACCTATTCCACTTACAGGCTGGAAGCCCATCCCACTACTTTCGGTTGGTAACAGCTTTGAGCCATGGCTCGCAAATGTTAGGCCAGGTGGTGACAGGCTCGTCGGTGGGCCGCAGGCCGTAGCCATGCCCACCTCTGGCAAAAAGGTGCAGCTCAACTTCGACTGCTTGCTGCTTGAGCGCCGCGGCCAATTGCAGGCTGCTCTGTGGAGTCACCGGATCATCCCAAGCATGGACGAGAAACATCGGGGGTGCGGATGTCGTCACCGTGGCTTCGGGAACGAGCTGCGTGGGTGACTCTTTGGAAACCAGATAAGCCGGATAGACGAGGATCGCAAAATCAGGACGCCAAGCTGCTTGATCGATTTCATCGAGCGGCTGGTAGTGACGAGATTGAGCAAGGGCAGTGAGCGCGGCCGTTTGTCCGCCGGCTGAAAAACCAAGGATGCCGATTTTTTGCGGGTCCAGCTGCCACTCGGCGGCGCGGTTGCGAACCAGGCTGACCGCGCGCTGCGCATCCTGAACGGCAGCCAACCAACGAGGTTTTCCGGCCCGAGCGGGAACCCGATATTTCAGCACAAATGCGGTGACACCGAGACCTTGCAGCCACTGAGCCACTTCGGTGCCCTCCAGGTCGTAAGCCAATATCTGATGACCGCCACCGGGACAAATGACTACTGAACTTCCGTTAGCGGTACCTTCGGCGGGTAGAAAAACTTCCAGCGTCGGCTGGCTAACGTTCCCCAAGCGGATCACGCTTTCCCCAGCGACCTGCCTGGCTTGGGGGCCGCTCGTATCGACCTCCGCAGCGAGCTCCAACTGCTCGTCACCAGGCGGAATCGCTGGCCAAATGGCAATCACGGCGGGCTCAGAATTACCGCCGGCGGTCGTTTCCTGAGCTTGAATTCCGCCGCCGACGAGAACCATGAAAGGCACGCCCAGAGCCACCGTGAGCATCAAAGTGCGAGCATTCCGGGGGAGATGGGCGAAAGGAGGTTGAGATCCAGTGATCGATGACATATGCGCGTCCAGTTAGTTAAATTTCTAGGAGCTGAAGAGGGGGGGCAAGTGGATTCCGGATTTGCTATAATCTCATGTCCACTGTGAACGTCCACTGGGAAAATAATGTGCCGGCTGGTGTAAGCTTGTGGGCTGGATAAAGTCGTTCGGGGAGTTAGCTTCAATAAATTGCTTGGTTTTTGTTACCAGTTGGACCCACACATGCTTCCGTAAATGGGGTAAGTTGGCGTATTGTATCATGAAGATTATGAGCAATAGCGATGCGCAACCATTCATTTCCTCGTCGGGCAGTGGGTCCGGTCAGGCTGCGGGCGGATGAGTCAATTCCTTCTCTACTACCAGCGGCCTGAGCCAGCGACGTGGGTTTATTTCTCGTCGTTCCTGACGATTGGGCTGTATTTTGTCTTCCATCGCTTTTGGAGCATTCGTAATCTCGATATTTTGCTGCTGATTTTGCTGGCTCCGGGGATCTTGATGGTCCACGAGGGGCGTAAGCAGCGGCTGGATTTCGAAGCGGCTGTGGCTGGCGAAATCCCGCTGGTTGCGGCCACCCCCCAATCGCTTTCCGCGGGGAAACTCACAGCCAATTCGCGAGACAATTCCCCAGCCAATGCGAATGCCGGCGAAACAGCTTACAAAACAGCCGGCGCTGCTGATGAATTGCTTGTCGGCAGCGGGGGGCTGGGTGCCGAGACTTTGACCGCCGTGCAGCAAACGGGTAATAGTGCGGAGGCTGCCGGTCTCCGCGAGACCGAGGTCTTGGCCGAACAAATTAGCGAAGCGGCACGGGCGGCGAGTCGCTTGGAACTGCGCGGGTTCTTGTGGTTGCTGATCGTGGAATTTGTGATATTGGTGCGGCTATTCATTGACCCGTTGATGGTTCGACGCCCCCTACTCGACCCCAACTTGACGACCGGAGGCTTGGCCTTTATTGGGGTTTCAATGTTGATTTTCTTGATGGCCAACGTCATCAACAGCACACCTCAGTTACAACGTGAGCAGGGACCGCAATTGGGCCCCGGCTACCCAGTCCTCAATATGCTGCCCGCCATTCCGACAATTCCGGACGGGGATCAAGTTGGCGGTCGGCTGGAACCGCAAGCCAACCAATTAGCCGCCGATCAAAGTGCAACGGTCGCCGCGCCACCTCAAGTCGCCTATGCCGCCTTGGCACGAACCTTGGCGATCCTAGCCCACTTGGCTGTCGTCGTCGGCATCACATTGGTCGCGCATTTACATTTCGGTAACTTCAAAGCGGGTGCTGGCTGCGCCACGTTGTATTTGATGTTGCCTTACACGGCGCAAATGACCGGACGTGTCGACCACGTGCTGCCGGCCGCGTTGTTGGTGTGGGCCGTGCTGCTGTATCGCCGCCCGTTGCTAGCGGGAATTTGCTTGGGCTTGGCTGCTGGGCTGGTTTATTACCCAGCATTTTTGTTGCCGTTGTGGTTGGGGTTTTATCGTCAGCGCGGGTTGGGAAGATTCACCGGTGGCGTGTTCGGGACGATTTTGGTGCTGACCGTCCTGCTCAGCTTGGGTGGCAGCGACAAATTCTTTGAGCGGTTGATTCAGATGTATGGGCTGTGGTTGCCGTTGCAGGAGAATTTAGAAGGAGTTTGGGGCCTGGGCTGGCAACCGATTTGGCGGTTCCCGGTGTTGGTTGCATTCGCTTTGATTTCGGGTTTATACGCGGTCTGGCCGAGACAAAAAAATCTGGGGACGTTGATTAGTTGTTCCGCCGCCCTCATGGTTGCCGCCCAATTCTGGCATGGTTTTGGTGGCGGCTTGTTTATCGGTTGGTTCGTACCGCTGATGTTACTGACGATCTTCCGCCCTAACTTGGAAGATCGGGTAGCGGTGAAAGTGCTGGGGATTCCCGCCAACCAGCGAAAGTCTGCCGAGCGGATTCGCGTCGAAGCGGCCTAGCCTGATCCAGGTAAAAGCAGGACACTGGGCAGTTGGAATGGACGTTTATGCATTGACGTTGTAGGCGAGCGATCCGCAGGGTTAGCAGCATTTGAGATTGGAGCACATTGGTGGAATCGACGAGTCAGTGGTATGCGAGCGAGGTTGCCGCGGTAGAGCAACAGCGGAACGCCTTGCGAGCGGGTGACCGAGGCATGAACGTAGCCCGCGCGGGGCTGTTTTTTCTGGGCGTGTTGTTATTGGCCCTCGGCTGGTCGGGCGGGGAATCGGCCCCCAGTGGCGCCCGCTTGCTGTGGTGGGGCGGATGGCTGGTGTTGCTTGGTTTCTTTGCCGTGGTCACGATCCACGAAGGTCGCCGCGAGCGGATTGAAATGTTGCGTAACCGCCGCAACGTGCTGCGACGCTTGCTGGCTCGTCGGGAGCGCAATTGGTCACGTTTACCTGTGTGGCGTCCCGCTTGGACGCGAGGTGGGGCGGCTACGGAGAATGAAATTGCCCTCGCTGATGACTTGGATTTGTTCGGCGAAGGTTCCTTAATGCAGTTAGTTTCGATGGCCTACACGGGCCCCGGTTTGCGAACGCTTTCGCGGTGGCTGACCGACCCGGCGGTTGAATCGGCCGGCACGGCCAGATCGGCTGCGGCAAAAGCCCTGGTCGCCGATCGCGAGAGCCGCTTGAAATTCTACGAACGAGCTCGCCAAGCCTCCACTTCAGCGGCCGAACCCGATGCCTTTTGTGATTGGGCCAGCGGGTCAGGCTGGCTCTGCGATCGCCGCTGGTTGCTGATCTGGGCTTGGCTCTCCCCGTTTGCAATCTTGGCTTTGTTCTTCATCGGCGGCCTGACCTCAACCGCCTTCAGCGGTGCGGATCCAGCCGACGGCGGCGCCGAGGCGGTCAGCACGTTTGACGTGGGCCGCGGGTTACTGTTTGCCGGCCTGCCGATCTTGATCAATCTAATACTTACGGTTTGGTCCAGCGGGCCGATCCACGGGATTTTCGCGCGAGCCGTCAATCGCCGCGGCGACATCGACAGTTACGCCGAGATGTTTGCTTGCGGCCAAGCCTTGCCTTCCGAGCCCGCCATGATTGGTGAAGTAAAAACCAGACTCGGGAACAGTCAAAGCGGAGCGACCAGCGGCATGCGGCAATTGGCCAAGCTGGCGCACTGGGTGGTGATGCGTCGCGGTGGAGTCGGCTATCTCTTCTTTACCGCCTTGCAATTGGTCTTGATGTGGGACGTTTATTTGTTGGCTCGCCTGGAACGTTGGCAAGCCGCTCATGGTGCCCGCACCGTCGATTGGTTCGCCGCTTTGGGTGAGCTCGAAGCACTTCAATCGTTGGCCGCGCTGTATGATGATTATCCCGACTGGATCGTGCCAACTTGGACCGCGGCAGGCAAGTCGGCCGCGGTGAAGTGTGAGGATTTAGCCCATCCGCTGTTGAAAGATGGCCAACGGGTCGCCAACAGCGTGACGATTGGTCCCACCGGATCGCTGCTGCTGGTCACCGGCTCTAACATGTCTGGAAAAAGCACGCTGCTGCGCTCGATTGGTTTGAACGTGGTGTTGGCGGGTGCCGGCGGGCCGGTGTGCGCCGGCCAATTCAGTTTGCCACCTGTCGAGTTATCGACCAGCATCCGCGTCCGCGACAGCGTCAAAGAGGGCGTGTCGTTTTACATGGCCGAGCTGCATCGTTTGCGCGACGTGGTTACGCAAGCTCGCGAAGTCAGCGCGCGAGCCGATCGGATGTGCCTCTACCTGCTCGATGAAATCCTGCAGGGAACCAACAGTCGCGAACGGGCAATCGCGGTCGTGCAGGTCCTCAGACACCTGATGGATTCCGATGCAATCGGTGCGATCAGCACGCATGACTTGGAGTTAGCTTCAGACCCTGACTTGGAACCGCGAGCCCACGTGGTTCATTTCCGTGAGACCATCGAAGTGACCGCTGATGGTACCGAATCGATGACGTTCGATTACAAGATGCGAGAAGGTGTGACACCGACCACCAATGCCCTGCGTCTGCTCGAACTGGTCGGCCTGTAAGTCACGCAGCGTTGACCGAAGGCATCAGTCGTTAAACATTTAATGAGTCAAACATTTAAACCCGATCCATGAACCTCAAAAATGCCCGCGGCTAATGCCGTCGGCTCAGGAGCCGGCCAACCAGCCAGCCACATCGCTGGCGGCGGGGATATCGCAGAGGCGAAATTTCTCCAAGCTACCATCGCTGTCGTCGTAGCAGACCATCGTCGCCGGAGATAACGCGGAGGCTTCGGGAGTATCAATGAGCTGTGCTGAATCGGCCGCGCTGGTGCGTCCAAGAATGCGGATTTCCAAATCGTGCTGACTGGTGCGTGGTAACCAGCGGGACAGCGTCTCGGCGTTGCCACAGTCGATGATCGTATGCAAGCCAGCTTGCGGACCGTCGCGGAGCAATTGTTGCAAGGCGTTGGCTGCTGAAGTTTGTCCGCTGGCGTCGAGCGAGAAGCTGAAGGAATCGTCTTGGCGAAAATCGCGAAACCTCTCCAACGGATTGATCACAACCAAAGTCGGCGGTTGCTGTTCACTGCGACTTTCAGGTTGCAACTGAGCGGCTAACTCTACCATCTTCGCTTCGCTTTCGCGGGGCTTCACCACTTCCGCGACGATGCCGGCGGCTGGCAACCAGGTGTCCAAAGAGAAATCTTGTTCGCTGGCGCGTTTGCCATCAAACAAGATGATTCGCGGTGACACTCCGAACCGCTTTCGCGCGTGGGCGACTGCGGAGGAGAGCCAGGTGGCCAGCACGCAATCGACGGAAGCCTGATCGGCCACGCAGAGCACGTTGCGGCCAGTGGCATCATTCAAACTGAGTCGAGCCGGGGGACCAATCCGCACCGCTTCGCCGAGCAAACCGGCCGCGGTAACTCCACTCGCCGGATTTGCCAACAGTGGATCGATCGCTGCGGCAGCCAAAGCGGGGCTCCAGCGGGCGGGGCGATTACCCTCGAACACCACGGTGGCACCGAATTGCTGGTCGGCGTGAGGATGGCGGGCGGCGATCTCGCGGAGTCGCTGGCGATGCAGGGGAGCGTCCAACCAGGCCACTTGAGAAGGCTGATTGCCTTCGACTAAACCACCGGCGTCGTTGTAAATGGCTTCCCCCGGGCGACTCAACAAGCGGGCCGCCGTGTTGTCATCACCGAGGATCAAGGCGGCATCCGATTCGCTGCATTGCAAAGCCACGCGAATCGCCATTTGTCCGAGGGTCGCTCGCGGCAAACTGTGAGCGCCCGATAACGATTGACTGCTGAGCACGACATGCATCCCGAAGGAACGACCTTGTCGCACGAGGCGATCGAGATACATCGTGCATTCTTGGGCCACGCGATCGTCGCGAGTAAACAGTTCCTGAAATTCATCGACCACCAATAAGATCCGCGGCAACGGATCGGTCGATTGTCGGCGATACTCGGCCAGCTCTTGCACCCCGCTAGCCCGAAAGGCCTCGCCACGTCGCTGTAACTCTTCGTCCAGACGCTCCAGCACGCTGCGACCAAATTCTCGCTCACTTTCAATGCCGATGACCCGCGCGTGGGGCAGACGCTCGTCGGCATACAGCTTGAACTCGACTCCCTTCTTAAAGTCCAATAGGTACAAATGCAATTGTTGCGGGGAATAACGGAGAGCGGCTGCGGTAATCAAAGCATGTAACAGCGTGCTCTTGCCGGAGCCCGTTTTTCCAGCAACTAAAATATGCTGCTGCATGCCCCGCCCGAGCTCGATCTGCAACGACCGACCGACGCCCTGACGCCCCACCGGAATCTGTAACCCGGAGCCCGAATCGGCCGCATCATAGTCACTCGGCGGGACGCATTCATCGAGGGGAATCTCCACGCGCTGCGCCGCTACAGCCGCTTGGCCAATTTGCTCTGCGAGTTTCACTGCGGCCGAACTTGGTGGCGGCAAAGTGGGCACGACCGGCAGGGAATCGAGCTCAGGCGTTAAGTGGCGGAGCTGCCCGCGGTCGTCGATGCGCAAACGTAAAACATGGGACTCAGGTAGGGCGGGTAGATCGGCCGGCCAAGGTTGCGACGTGTCCCGCACCAAAACCAAAAACACGCCGCAACGCCGCCCCCCCTCAATCAACCCACGCAGCGCGGCACAACTCTCATGATTCAATCCCGCGGGCAACCCGATGCCGGCGACAATCCGATACGGTTCCGCCAGCGCACCAGCCTCACGATTAAAATCCTCGATAAACCGATAACGATCACGCAGGCAAGTCTGCAGCACATCTTCGACATGTTGAGTCAACTCTTGCAACCGCGTGGCAATCTGAGGCGTGGCAGACCAAGCGCGATGCCCAATCAACTGTGGGTCGTGATCCCCCAACGCCACCAACGAGGCAAAGTTCTGACCGTGGCCGACAGGATCCAATAAAGTCAAACGGACGCGTCCCGGAGCAACCGCCGTTAGCGCTCTCCAGAGAACACCGCGAACAATCTCGGCCGCCACGTGCATCTGTTCGCCCGGGCAATCGATCAACACGGCCGCTTGCGAAGGGCGAGCCAACAGCAGCGGTAGACTCGCGGGGACTTGGCCGGCACGGTCATGCATCCTGCTCCGCAGCGCATCGTCCACTTGCAGATCGCCCAGCGGCAACCAACGCAGATCGGTGGCATCACTCGGCATTTGCTCAAGCAGCTTGGGCCAAGCCGGAAATTGCGATTCAATCCGCGCGGCATTTTGCGAAGCCGTTTGCATCGCCTGACTGAGTGCGGATTCAATGCGTTTCCAAAGCCGATCAACCTCGGCTGCTTGAGAATCCTGTTGCGATTGCTTAGCGGCTTCCATTTCAGCTTGCGTGGTTTGCAAGCGGTTTGCAAGAGTACTTGCGGTCTGCTCGGCTTCGTCAAATAACTGGCGACTGGACGTACTATATTGGCTTCGAAACTCAGCTTCGATGCGAGTGATTGCGGCATCGTGTTGGGCGATCGTGGTCGCCGTCTCTTCTCGATACTTGCTCTCCAACTCAGCCAACTTTTCCGCGTGTGTTGTCTTCAGGGTGGAGAGCGCTGTATCACGCTGTTGCTGCAAACGGACCGCGTGCTCTTTGGCCTTGGCCGTCACCCACTGCTTGGCGGCAACCGCTTCCCGCTGAGCCTCCGCAGCCAATTGATCAACAGCCGGATATTGAGCAATCGTTTGTTTCCGCAACGGAATTCCAAAGCCAATCCGCACCGCTGCACCCACGGCAATAGCCACCGGCAGTGAGCCCAACATCCAGAGGGCCATGTTCGACGGAGCCACAAGATAGATGGCGAGACACCACAACAAGGCGGCGGCGATCGCAATCAACACTAAATAGAACGACTCCACGATCCTGGCCGGCAACCCCTGCGATAACTGGGCCGTTGCTTGCTTGATCTGCTCCGCCAATTGTTGCAACCTTTGAACTGAATCTTCAAAGGACTCAATGGGAGAAATTGAGGTATCAGTGGCCCCGCTACCCGCGTTCAAGGCAGCAGCCAGTCGCGTCTCACCACCCAACCGCGCGATCGCTAATTGCCGAGCGGCAGCAACCGGTTCTTGGCAATCTTTCAACACCGTGGCTAATTGTGCGTGTTGGCGTTTTTCATAGGCGGCCGGTTTGGGTTTTTCCTGTTGGTAACGCTCGGCAATGCGTTTCTTTTCCGCCTCGTAATGCTCTCGCGCTTCCGCCGTTGCTTTTTTTTCCTCACGCCTGAGGACCAGCAGTTGATGGTTCTTCTGATCCCGAGCAGCGAATGTGTCAGATTCGTAACTACCGATCAGGTCCGCATCACTTTGATCCCAACGCGTCAACATCGCTTGGCGATCCATCCGACAGGCGGCTAACGTTTTCGTATGGTGAATAGCCAACTGGTCAGCAAGTTGTTGCGTTTCCTGATCGTGACGCGACCGCATTTCAGCACCGTTCACCGTGCCGCGTTGGCAACGAGCGGCCACTCCGCGCAGCCAAAGTCGTTGGCGCGCCGGTGTCAATAATCCCAAGCTCTGTAAACTCAAGCTCTGTAAACTCAAGCTCTGTATACCCAAGCTCCGATTATCGGCTTGCTCTTGCGGCTCAATCATTGCTCACCCTCGGCATCTTCTAACGCACGCATCGCAGACTGCAGCGTATCACGAAATTGAATGAGCTCAGCTTGGGCACGCGAGAGAACGGCTGGCAATTCGCGCAAATGATCCTCTTCAAAACGCCGACGTCGATCATCACGCCAACTATCGGCCGTTTCCTGCCAGCAATCGGCAAAGGCTTGCCAATCACGACGCATCCGGTTTTCACAGTCTAGCAGCGCGGAGATACGTGGTGGTTTCATGATCAGGCCGGGGGCTCGTTAGGATCAGCGGGTTCCGAATTCCGGGAATTGGAATTCGAAGTATTTGCAGGAGCGACTTCAGCATATTGTTCGAGTGCGCGGATCAAACGATCCAGTTGGTTGGCGGCCAGCGGTAATTCGGTTTCGGCTTGCTGCTGCACGGCGGCGGCAGCTGCCAGCAGGGGATCAGCTCCGCGAAGCAATTCGGTATGCCAGCGTTTGCAGAGCTGTAATTTTTCCTCACAAACCTGTACGCGATGCCGAATCTTGGCCACTCGTTGTTCCAGCTCAGTCGTCACCGGCTTGTCACGCCCTCCCACCGTGGCTTTCATGGAGGCCAGCGTATCCTCGGTTTCTTTCAGCCGTTGGGATGCCAGCTTTTGTTCGTAACGCCAATACTGAGGCGCTTCGCTGCTGACCCATTGTAATGCTCGTTGAGCTTCGCCTCGCAAATCAAACGAAATTTCGGTTAATCGGTTTGCCAACTGGGAAACCGCGACGTTCAAATCGCGTATCACGGTGATGGAACGGACGTTGCCTTGCATGACGCTGTCGGCCTCGCGGATGTTTGGGCTCGAGGTTTGTTTGGGCTCGATCAATGCCCGGGAAGGAAAGTTTGACAAGGCAAGCAGAGAGCTTTGGGAACAAGCATCGCCTGACTCTTTTGGATGCCGTCTCAGGCTCTGCGGAGAACGACATCCGGCTGTCACACGATGTCAAACCCATGCTCATTATAGGCGGTGTCCGCCATACTTGCAGTTACTTAACCCTAACAAAACAATATCAGCTTCCAACAGCGACGTTCACGAAAAATTCGTGCGTTGGTCACTGGAAATTCATCTCAACTTCTTTACCTTTTTGGATTCTCTGCGCCATCGCTGACACACCGCACCTCACCGTTGGCGGCACCCACCAACAGCGAGCCATCGGGTCCCAAAGCGAGTGCCGTGATCCAGTCGTTGGCGACCGTGTTGCGTTGAACAATCACGGCTCGATCGGGGTCGATGCCCAACACTTGCCCCGCGTCGGTGCCAACCCACAAGACATCACCGCCGGAGTTCCAGCAGAGGCAAGTCGGAGTTTGGGCAGGCAACCTGAGAAATCGCACCAAGCGTCCAATCGTTGGTTGCCAAAAACGAATATGAATTAGCCACGTATATCGGTGTGGATGACGACAGCACGGGCACGCAAAGGGT
>CAZHTX010000040.1:0-21499 GCA_964535475.1 uncultured Pirellulaceae bacterium | reverse complement strand
GCTTGGTTTCTTCCTGCTTGGTTTCTTCCTGCTTGGTTTCTTCCTGCTTGGTTTCCGGCGGGGTGCGAGTTGGGCGTGAGCGGTTGTTGCTGCGAGGAATTGGTGGTTTAGCGTTGGCCAATCGAAGCAGTTCTTCGTCGGTCTTGCGAACCGCTGGTGGCTCAAAGTGGGCTTCCAGGTCTCGAGGGGGGCTGATTAAGACGATTGCGCGTCCTAGTTTCCCTCGGTACTTTTCCAGGTCTTCTTCACTTTGGACATCCATGTAGATCGGTACGCCGCGGACGGTTCGAGCCGTGCTGGGAGACCAAGCTTTCGTGTGCGCGATCAGCGGCGCGTAAGTCGGTTCTAGCAAATCAAATGAAGCTCGTTCGAGCGTCCAACCTCTGCCAAATGGCCCCCAATCTTCAAGCCGAGAGTTTTCAATGCCCCAGGCTTTGAGCTGGGCAAGCGTCCACTCGGCCGCCACTCTCGAGTAAGGCGAAGCGGTTAACCTCGGTCCGTGAACGTCCGTCAAGTAGCTGATGGTTTCCATGACTTGGGAGTTCTCCAAGCCCTCAGCCTTGATCGCCTTAACAATTTCGTTGTCGACAAAATCTCCGGGAGTCTGCGAACAGGCGAATGTCCCGGCAACCCCCAAATAAATGCACAGCAACGATCGTAAGCAGAAGTTCATGCGCAGCACCATTCACAAGCGAGTGAGAGTAAAAAAACGAGCACCGAGAATATGTTGGGGGCATTCGTGCTCGGGCCTGATTGACTGGCATTATGACCGTTGTCGTCTGCAGATGCCATCAAGCCGCCGTGAGTTTAATTTGTTGCATTGAGGAAGTGGCGTGGACGAAGTTGTTGACGTACAGCGGAGATGCGCTGAAAGTTCACCCGCTGCTTTCGCTCTTGCCCTAGATGATGCAAATCCCCCATCTTGGCCATTCGTTCTTCGGCTCTTGCTTCCCGTGAAAAATTTCCAAATAAAGCGTAATATTGCGCAAATAATAGGGTTGTTACGGTCCTAATGGTTGAACCCAATTTAGGGCCGGATTAAAGTCTCAAGGTGATTACCCCTTTCGCCGGGCAGTTTTTTTTCGATATTTTTAAGCGATTATCATGACAGGTTATTCCTTGATCCGACGTTTTCGTGGGGAAAAGTCGCGAGCGCACATGCTGCGGCCGAGTCACTCGATTTCGGCCAAGCGAAGACGGGCTCGCCTGGAACAGCTAGTGCAACGCCAGTTGCTGGCGGCTGATTTGATTGGCTTGGAAGTGGTGGACACGCTGACTTCGTCTGCCAATTCGGAGGTATCCGCTGATATCGATCTGAGTTCGCCGCAGCGAACTAAGGCGTGGGTTGAGGCGGCACGCAACCAACCGCAGGCCGCAGTTACGCATGACCATTGGTTGCTGAGTTGGTCTGAGGAGTTTGATACGGCCGACCAATACGGCCCTTCGGTGGTGACTTCGATTGAAGCCGCGCCGCTGATTGAAAATGCTTTCCTGGTGCGGTTCCAACAAGCTTTCAGCGATGTGGAGGCCCAGCAGCATCTCGGCTTGACTGAGCCACTTGAATTGGCCTATCCGCTGATCGCTAGGCAACTCACTACTCGATCTTTCCCGAATGATGCGTTGTTCCCTCAGCAGTGGCATCTGTCGAACGATGGTTCGCAAGCCCTCACGGTGGCCGGGGAAGATGCCAATGTCACGCCGGTCTGGGAGAATTATCTGGGTTCTGGCATTGTTGTTTCGGTGATCGACGATGGGCTTGAGTATACGCATCCCGATTTGGAAGATCGTTATCGGCCTGACTTGAGCTTTGACTACAACGACAATGAGCCTGATCCGTTAGCCAACCCATTCTCGGAGCATCATGGAACGGCTGTTTCCGGAGTGATTGCTGCGACGCAGAATAACTCGATCGGAGTCACCGGCGCTGCTCCCTTGAGCGACTTGGCCTTTGTCCGCCTGCTCGGTGCGTCCACATCCGACTTGCAAGACGCGACAGCACTAAATCACGCCTTGGCCGACGTGGATGTTTATAACAATAGTTGGGGGCCAGTGGATTCAGGGCAATTAAATGCGTTGGGTCAACCGGGTCCGCTAGCCGCCGCGGCTTTGGAAAATGGGATCCTCAATGGTCGTGACGGCCTTGGAGTTGTCTATGTCTGGGCTGGTGGTAACGGAGCTCAGGCAGACGATAACGTGAATTATGACCGTTATGCGAATTCCCGGCACACCATTGCGGTCGGTGCCGTGGGAGCCGATGGTTTGCAATCGCCGTACAGCGAACCGGGTGCTCCATTGTTGGTTGTGGCTCCATCGAGCAATGATAATTTGGGGATTACAACCACTGATATTTTTGATGTCTTAGGTTACAGTACGACTGACTACACCAGCGAATTTGGTGGGACTTCATCCGCGGCGCCCCTCGTTTCTGGTGTGGTGGCGTTAATGCTTGAGGCGAATCCCGAGCTTTCTTATCGCGACGTTCAGCACCTGCTGGTAAATTCGGCGCGTCAAAATGACCCGGATGATATCGACTGGGTCATCAACGGGGCTGGTAAGCCCATCAATCATAAGTACGGCTTTGGAACCGTTGACGCGGTGGCAGCCGTTGACTTGGCCGAAACGTGGGAGAATGTTGGCCCCGAAGTCAGTTGGACCACCGGGGTGATCACGACGGATTTGGCGATTCCCGACGATGACTTGGTTGGCGTGAACGTTGACTTTAAGGTGCCTGTCAATTTCCAGCTGGAGTACGTGGAAGTCAAGTTGGCGACCACGCACGAATGGTCTGGCGATCTTGTCTTGAATCTCACCAGTCCAGCGGGAACGACGTCACAACTAACCGGTTTACGATTGAATGACGCGGCCGAATTTACCTTCGACAATCCGCTGACGTCGGCAAGGCACTGGGATGAATGGACGTTCGGTGATTGGTCGCTGAACATCTCTGATCAGCTTGCCATTTTCGAGGGTGACGTGGATGAGATCGAGGTCACCTTGTATGGCCGTGAAATTCAAGCGGACGTGCCGTTGCTGTCGGTGGCGGATGTAGCGGTGCCGGAGAATCGCACCTTTATGGATTTTCTCGTATCCATTCCAGCGCCGATCTCCGAGGATATTACTTTCGCGGTCGACACCATGGACGATACTGCTCAATCGTTCGGTATCTTGGACCAAGACTATGTGGCGATGGACTCTGTCCAGTTCACAATCCCCGCCGGTTCAACCAGCGTCGTGGTGCCAGTGCAACTAATTAACGACACGGTTGAGGAGCCGGACGAGAGTTTTTGGTTCGCTTTGACAGACCCGGTTAATGCGCGGGTGCCTTTTGACGCCGTGGTGGGTACTATTATTAATGACGACGTTCCAGGCGTTTTCCCAGCCGAGCCGTGGGATTTTCTCGAGCCGAAAGGATCGTTGGTAGCCAGATCCCTGGATAACGTGATCGAGGTTGAGAATGACTTGGACTTGAACTTCCTGAGGTTCGAGGGCCAGCAGGACATGCCAATTAGTTTTCAGGCGGAGCTCAGCAATCCAGATGCAACTCTGCGGCTGGAGCTGTTCGATGAACTTGATAATTCGATTGCTGGACCTTGGTTCTCTGCGGCAGCCGGGGCGAGTATTCGTGTCAATGATTTCGTCTTGCCAGAAGCGGGTATCTACTCGCTGCGGGTGACAGCCGATTTGGAAACTGCAGTTAGCATTGATCTCTACTCCGCGACGGTCATTGAAGCCTGGGATGGTGATTCAACGGTAGGCGCTCCTCGGCCGCTGGACAACTCGGTATTCGGCACCGGGCCATCACGTTACGCCGTGCTGGGAACATTGGAAGAACAACCCCTTGAATTCAATCTTTTGATTGACGAAGCTGCGAATTTTTTCGTGGATATCTCTGGCACGGGAACGCCGCTCGATTTGGTCGACGATGGCGTCGCGCAAATTACGACCACAGTTGGTAACAGCTTAATGCCGGCTGGCGATGTCCGAGTCAGCAACAACGGGGTGATTGTTTCTGGTGCTACTGGCATTCCCAACTATGTTAACAGCAGCATTCCCACGAGTTCCCTGAACACTTTCCTGGCACCTTTCTGGGATGACCTCACCGATAGCACTGGTAACGTTTTTTGGGAAGAGGTGGTGATCGATGATGTCCCCACTTTGATCGTCCAGTGGCAAGATCGCATGCATTTCAACTTGCCGACTGGCGACGGGGTTACTTTTCAAGCCCAGATTTATCCGGATGACGGCAGCGAATTGAGAGTTCGTTATATCTATAACGATATCACTTTCGGTGCTGGCTCCTTTGATTTTGGAGCTTCCGCCACGCTTGGTGCCCAGGTTAACGCGGAATCGTTCTTTGGTCAGTTCAGTCATAATGAGGTTATTTTCGATGACGGTGAAGTGCTCGAAATTCGCTCGCCAACCGAGGTGGACTCGTATTCGCTCGATTTAACCGATGCTGGCAACGATGAGATTGACATCATTCTGGCTGGGATTGATGGCACAAGCTTTTCTAACCTTTCGTTGGAATTATATGGTCCAGGTGATGTGCTGTTCGCTACGGGCAGTGTCACCCCGGCCAACGTTGGCGTCGAGAATTATACGATTGGTATTCCCAACTTTCAGATTACCACGCCTGGGGTTTATCGAGTCGAGATCAGTGACACGGCTTACGGCGACTACATGTTGTTGGTGACTCGCTCGGGGGTCTTCGATACAGAAAATAACAATGTTGGCTCGCCCGAATTGCGGAAGTTGTCGCCACAGACCGGAGGCATCGGTGCATTGGCCGATGACTTGTCAGCGGAACCGGATCCCGTCGACTTTTATGAATTTCAAATGACTGTTGACGACCGGATCATCTTGGAGACGACTACTCCTTATGATGGCTCGGGAATGCAAATGAGCAATTTGCTTGACCCAAAAATCGAAATCTATGATTCGAAGGATAATTTACTGGTCGAGGATGGCGATTCTGCGCTGGACGAAAAAAATGGCTTAATTCGATTTATCGCGCCGGCTGATGGAACGTATCGGGTTGCCGTGCGAGCAGAGTCGGGTGAAGGAAATTATATCTTGCGAACGTCGGAATGGGTTAACAGTGTTCCCGCCGGTATCCTACTGGCTCCGAATGTCGTTTTTGAGAACACGGACACTTCCGCGGAACCGTTGCTGATCGGGCTCCTCTCCACTGATGATGCGGACGGTTTGGATGAGCATATTTATGAATTGGTCAGTGGTAAAGGGGATGCCGACAATGGTTTGTTTACGATTGTCGAAGACCAGCTCTTCCTCAACCAGGGCGAAGATATCGACTTTGAAGCACAGGATGCCTATCTAATTCGCGTGCAATCGACAGACAGCTTTGGTGACACGGTGACCGAGGAGTTAAAGATTGATGTGATTAACCGCGGTGAGGTCGAAACGATCATTGTCGGGACCGGTTCGCAGCGAAGTCGTGTCGACCAGGTTACCGTGATCTTTGATTCGGCCGTCGCCATCGATCCGAACGCGTTTGAAGTCACCAAGCGTGGTGCTGACGGCGGTGCGGTCGATGTCAGCTTTACCACGATGCAGGACGCTGAAAACCGCACCGTAGCCACGTTGAGTTTCGCCGGTGAGTTCTTTGTCAATGATTCGTTGGTCGATGGCAACTACGAGCTGCGGGTGGTGGCTGATCAAATCCGCGACTCGCTCGGTAACGATCTGGACGGTGACCGCGATGGCACGCCCGGAGGTGACTTGTTGTTTGGTGCTGAAGCGGCCGATGGTTTCTTCCGTTATTTTGGCGACACCACGGGGGATCGCGTTGTCGATTTGCCAGATTTCTTGCGGTTCCGTCAGGCATTCAACTCGGCGGAAGGTGAATCGAATTACTTTGACCCAGTCGACTTTAATGATGATGAGGTGATTAACCTGCTCGATTTCCTCGCCTTCCGCCAGCGATTTGGCACGGAACTGGAGTTCGAATAGCGTTCATCGAGTTGCTGGAATTTAGGCGGGCCATGCAGACACTCAACTACCACAGCCCGCCGAGCTGTGGTAGTTTTTCGCTGGGAACCCTATTTTTCCACCAACCAGCTCAGTTATATGTCCGTCTCCTCTGATTCCTCAGCCTTGCCGATCGCCAAGCCCGTGGATCAGCCCGATCGTGAATTGACTCCGCGAGTGCTCGTGCTCGGCTTGTTGCTGTCCGTAGTGATGGGGGCCGCTAACGTTTACGTCGGACTGAAGGCCGGCATGACTGTGTCGGCTTCGATTCCCGCCGCCGTGATGGCGATGCTGTTGTTTCGCATGTTGTTTCGCAATTCGACAATTCGCGAAGCCAATCAAGTGCAGACCTGTGCTTCGGCCGGCGAGTCGTTGGCGGCTGGCATTATTTTCACGATGCCCGCCCTGATTATCATTGGGTTTTGGGATTCCTTTGACTTCTGGACCGTGACAATCGTGGCCTTTACGGGCGGGTTGTTGGGGATTTTGTTTATGATCCCCATGCGACGCGTGTTCGTCGTCGGCAACAAGGATCTCGCTTATCCCGAAGGACTCGCCTGCGCAGCGGTATTGCAAGCGGGTGACACCAGTCGCAATGTCGGTGAATCCGCTCCATCGGAATCAGGCGGCGAGGGAGTGAAATTGTTTTTTGGCGGGCTGTTGGGAGCTGCCTTCAAGCTGGTGGGCGGCTTTCTCGGATTGATTTCAGGATCGCTGGAAGGGGCCCGCATCGTGGGCACCAAGGTGCTTTATTTCGGTGGCGACCTCTCGCCCATGTTGGTAGCGGTGGGTTACATCGTGCGGCTGAATGTGGCCCTGCTGATCTTCATCGGCGGCTCTTTGGCGTGGCTGATCGGAATACCGCTGTTCGGCACCGCTGTCGGGGACAAACCGGCGGTCGAGCAAGCTTACGACATCTGGAGCGAGCAGGTTCGTTTCGTCGGTGTCGGTGCGATGGTACTGGGCGGATTCAGTTCGCTGATCTCGGTGCGTGCCGGTTTACTGGCCGCCATCTCTGAATTGTGGGGCGGCCTCCGCGGTACAAAGCGGCGGGGAGATGATCACCAGCGCGATATTCCCTCGCTGCTGATTCTGGTTTTGGGAATCGCCTGCACAGCGTTGTTAGCAATGGTGAATTACCATTTTACCAACCAGATTGGCATCAGCGCGCTCTCGACCAGCGTGATGTTGTTGATGGGATTTTTCTTTACCGCGGTGGCCAGCTATATCGTTGGACTCGTGGGCAATTCGAACAGCCCCGTATCTGGCATGACGATTACCGCGGTGCTGGTATCGGGAGGTCTGTTATGGTTGTTTGGCTTCGAAGGTATGGAGGCGATGGTGGCAACGCTGGGAATCGCCGCCGTGGTCTGCTGTGTCGCTTGTACCAGCGGCGATGTTTGCAATGACCTAAAAACCGGATCAATCGTCGGTGCCGCCCCACATCGTCAGCAACTGATGCAGATCGCCGGCGTCTTCGTGGCGGCGTTTGTGATGGCGCCCATTTTAAATCTGTTGCACAATAACACCGAGGGGGGGATTGGCGGCCGAGAGCTTCCCGCCCCGCAAGCTAACTTGTTCGCCCAGTTGGCCCGAGGTTTCTCTGGCGAGGGAGAGTTGCCTTGGGACATGATTGGAATCGGAGTTGGCGTGGGCGCCGTAATCTTGATAGCTGATACCATATTAAAGGTCAACCAAGCGAGTTTTCGTCTCTACCTCATGCCGATCGCGGTGGGCATGTATTTGCCTTTTGGTCTGGCGACTCCGATCCTTATTGGTGGCCTGCTTTCCTATTGGCACACTCGAAACGTACCTGCCGAAAAGCAGGAAGATACTGTCCGCGGCGGTATCCTGTTTTCGTCCGGCGTGATCGCCGGTGAGGCGCTGACGGCGGTGGGGATTGCCTTATTCGCCGCTTTCGGGATCAGCTCGTTAGATTTGCCAGTCGCCGATAGTGTTAAGTTCTTGTTCTCAGTGGCCGCCGCTGTGGTTGCCGTTGTGGTCTTTCAGATCTTCTGTCGGCCACAGCGAAAAGTTTGAAGCGATTCAGGGTGAGTTTGGCAATAATAACAAGATTAATATTCTCTTCGTTTATGGCGGATTCTTTCCCTTTGCAAGCAGCCGAGGGGAACATCGTTGCCAATCTCGCATGCTCCCTAAACAACCCAGCTAACTAGATCACAAGTCAAGCTTGTCATCATTGCCAGCGCGGGCTACGTTATTGCCATGCACTATCCACCTTAACAACCATCGCTACCGATGTTGCCTTTGCGAAGGCTTCTTGCTCGGTTTCCATTACGTGTGAACGCGGTCTGCGTACACGCTCTCTTACGTTGTTAACGCGTGCGTCTCAGCGAAGCTTATGGCTTCCTTGTTGGCAACCGGTGTCCGATCGCAATTCGTGGTCCACCAAATTGGTTGCCGGTTCACACACGGTATTATTTGCATTTTTTAATTGCTCGGAAGAACATGCTGAATTTTTTTCGTCAACAGTCTGGCTCGTTAAAGAATGAGTTACTCGCGGGGCTGACGGTCGCCCTGGCGCTGGTCCCCGAAGCGATCGCCTTTGCCTTCGTCGCTGGTGTTTCTCCGCTGATCGGACTCTACTCGGCCTTTTTTATTGGTTTAATCGCCGCCATCGTTGGCGGACGTCCTGGGATGATATCCGGAGCCACCGGTGCGATGGCGGTGGTGGTCGTTTCATTAGTTTCCATCCACGGGGTGGAATATTTGTTCCCCACCGTGATGCTGTGCGGATTATTTCAAATCGCGATTGGCTTGGGGCGACTGGGGAAATTGATTCGAATGGTCCCTTACTCGGTGATGTTGGGCTTTGTGAATGGTCTAGCGATCGTGATTGGGATGGCACAACTCGGCAGTTTCCGCACGCTGGGCAGCGACGGTACGCTCGAGTATCTCGGCGGTATGCGTTTGGCGGTGATGATTGCGTTGGTGT
The DNA here is from genome assembly GCA_964535475.1 of uncultured Pirellulaceae bacterium. Lineage (GTDB taxonomy): Bacteria > Planctomycetota > Planctomycetia > Pirellulales > Pirellulaceae > Laterigemmans. The sequence goes on along the minus strand of CAZHTX010000040.1, from coordinate 12,555 downwards.
TGTTAACAATGGCGATTATTTGGCTGTTGCCGAAATTGACGCGTGCCGTTCCACCATCTTTGGCTGCTATTTTGGTCGTCACGCTATTGTCCCTTGCCATCAATCGCAACCTCGAACCAGTCAACGGCGAGCAGCCATTGGCGACCGTTGGAGATATGTTGCGGACCAACTCACAGGCTGCTGAGATTAGCCGGCTGCGGGCGCTCGAAACCCCTGCTGACGCGCTGGCGTTGGCGAACGTATCGAGCACGGCCGAGGCCGGCATGAGTGGCTCATTGCCGATGCCCTTTTTTCTTGAATACACGATGGTGCCGCTGACATTCGAGACCCTGAAAATCATCTTTCCTTTTGCAATCATTCTGTGCGGCGTGGGGCTGATCGAGTCATTGATGACGCTGTCGTTGATTGACGAAATCACCGACACGCGAGGTCAAGGTAATCGCGAGTGCATCGGTCAAGGCACGGCAAACCTAGTCTGCGGTTTGTTTGGCGGTATGGGAGGTTGCGCGATGATTGGTCAATCACTAATTAACGTGAATTCGGGGGGGCGAAGTCGGCTTTCGGGGATCACCGCTGCGGTTAGCTTGCTGTTGTTTGTCCTGTTTCTTGCTCCCGTGATTGAACAAATTCCCATGGCTGCCTTGGTGGGAGTCATGTTCATGGTCGTGATTGGCACGTTTGAGTGGGCCTCGATTAAGATGTTCGAGCGGATGCCTCGGGCTGATATCTTGGTGATGTTGTTAGTGGCCGGCTACACCGTGTTTATGCATGATTTGGCGACGGCTGTGATTCTCGGGGTTGTGGTCTCGGCTTTGGTGTTTTCTTGGAAGCACGCCACCCACATCTTCGCTGATGTCAAATACAACGAGTTTGGCAGTAAGATCTATCAATTGCATGGGCCTTTGTTTTTTGCTTCGGTGACTTCCTTTCGTGATCTTTTCGACGTGTTAAACGATCCAGATGATGTCGTTATTGATTTTTATTACACCCGTGTTTATGACCAATCGGGGCTGGAAGCAATCAACAGTTTGACGGAAAAATATACGAATTGCGGCAAGCGATTGCACCTCACGCACCTCAGCGCAGAGTGCCGTACGCTCTTGGATCGGGCTGGCGAATTGGTCGAAGTGAATGTGTCGGAAGATCCTCATTATCACGTTGCCACTGATCGTCTTGGCTAATCCCGCGGTTACGCATCCCGTAATTATATTGCGTTACTAGAGTATTTGACCGATGGAATAGGCAAGGATGTAGTCAGATGAGTCAAGTAACCGTTATGAAGTCCAGCAGCTTGGCAGATGTGAACGCGCCGCGTCCGCCAGCCGATTCAGGGCCGCTTGATTCTGAGCCGCTTGATTCTAAGCCGCTTGATTCAGGGCTGCTTGAAGACTCTGCCGACTTGCAACAGACGGCGAGCGAACCATCTGGGGATGCGCCCAAGCTGTACTACGGTTGGTACATGCTGTTGATGGCGATGGCTGCTGCGATTGCCAGTTCCCCTGGCCAAACCTTTGGCATCTCGATCTTTAATGAACCGTTGAGGATTGAGTTAGGGCTTTCACACGGCCAGCTGGGGTTTGCCTACATGCTGGGAACTTTATTGGGAGCCGCGCCGATCATTTGGATTGGGGCTCAGATGGATCGTCGTGGGATCAGGACGACGATGTTGGCTGTGATCTGTCTATTCAGTATCGCTTGCGTGGCGACAGCGTTTGCCCACAACTGGTTGCAGTTGGTCGTTTGTTTTACGTTTCTACGAATGCTCGGGCCGGGGGCACTGTCTTTGCTCAGCGGTAACGTGTTGCCATTTTGGTTTTCGCGTCGTTTGGGGACTGTTGAAGGCTTTCGCCAAACGGCAATGGCGGTAGCGATGGCAATCATTCCGCCGGTAAACATTTGGTTGGTCGCCAGTTTTGGCTGGAGAAACGCATTTGCTATTTTGGGCGGTGCGGTATTCTTGCTGCTCTTTCCAGCTTTTTTTCGTTTCTTTCGCTGTGAGCCCAGCGATGTCGGTCAGCGGATTGACGGCGAGTCGGCTAAAACGTCGCCTGCGGCAAAGACAGATAGCCTGTCGGAAAACCGGACACGGTCCCTACCGGCTAGCGAAATAATCACCATTCCGCCGTTATCGCTTAAGCAAACCTTGGCGACCAGTGCTTTCTGGTTGGTGCTGGGGGGGACATCCTTATTTGGGATGATTCAAACAGGGGTGTTTTTCAATCTTGTACCGATTTTTGAGGAAGCGGGTTTAAATGATCAGCATGTCGCGTCGATGCTGATGTTGTTTGCGGTGAGCCTGGCGCTGCATCAAGTCGTTGGTGGCTGGTTAGCTGATCGCTGTCCACCTCGCCTGCTATTGATAACCGGGATGCTGCTCTTTTCAGGCGGCCTGACGTTGCTCTGGCACGCCTATTCGGCAACCTCAATTTTGGCTGCTGGCGTGGTGTTAGGAGGCGCTCAGGGGACTTATTTTGCGTCCGCTCAGCCCTTATGGGCTCGCTACTTCGGTCGCCACAATTTAGGGAAACTGCGAGGAATTCAAATGGCAACCAACGTGGCAATTTCCAGTCTTGGTCCGCTGCTAGTTGGGTTGTGCCGGGATTTGTCAGGTGGATTTAACCCCGTGCTGTTGTTGTTCATGCTGCTGCCGATTCCCATGGCGATCGTTTCATGTTGGCTGCGGCGACCTTGTAACATCGATCATGAGTGTTAAAAGCCCTTCCAATGGATCGGGGGAATCCCCTATCTTCTGTTTTTTTGGTGATGGAGGTTCATTATCACCCAAACGTGGTGCTATGCTTTGACGCCCAATCTTGTTTCATTATGACGACTGTGCGGCTCAGCGCAGTCCGGTTGGCTTGTTTCACCCAAACTAAGTCTGCGGATGACGGCATCGGGAATTTCCTGGTTCTAGACTTCATAAAGTAGCAAGCTGTGGTCAGCGTGAATCGAGACTTTTAAGTCTGCTGGCCTGCCGATCTCTGGCTGGGGAAGGGTGAATGGGGCTCACTGGTAAGATTATTTTAGGGTTAACGTTGATTGCGGGGACCGTGGTTGCTGTGGCAATTTGCAGCCGCAGTTTTCCGCTGCAATCTGTGGCCGTGTTGATTGGACTCGCAGCCAGTTTACTGCTGTTTCAAGCGATCAAGTGGTCAGTCGCCAAACCGATGCAGCAGTTGATTCACGCTACCAATGAATTCGGTAGAGGGAACTTTGAGTATCGCCTCGTTAACCAGCGAGAGGATGAGTTCGGAGATTTATCGAAAGCGTTGAATCGGCTCGGAGAGGATCTTGGCTGTTATCACCGAACGATTCTGCAAGCCATTGCTGATCGCCAAGTCGCTCAAGATGAGGCTCGTGAAGCGAATGAATTTTTAGAAGCCGGTTTACAGCAATGTCCATCAGGGATTTTGATTGCAGATGCGAATACTTTAGAAGTTCGTTTCAGAAACCAGGCGGCGATCGATTTATACGGCCACGAGCTGCCGACCGATGCCTCCTCGCGGCTTGTTGATATTCGCGACTGGCGACTGTACTTGGCTGACGGTTCGGAGTGCCCCACTGAGCGGCTGCCGCTAACACGAGCTGTTCGTCAGGGCGAAGCCGTAAAAGACGAAGAATTTATACTCTGCGACGTGGAGGGCAAGACACGCTGGATCAGCACGAACGCGGCCCCGCTGCGGGATATTCAGGGAGTAATTACGGCGGGCATTTTGGTGATGCATGACATCACGGACCGCAAGCAGATGATGGAGCAAATTGAGGAAATTGCGTTCCACGATACGCTCACTGGACTGCCCAATCGGGCGTCGATCCTCCGTTCGATCCAGTACGCCATCGATCGCAAAGATGGCAATTACTTTGCTTTGCTGTTCATGGACTTTGATCGTTTTAAGTTGATCAACGATAGTCTGGGGCACGAGGTGGGTGACGAACTGCTACAAGAGATTGCCAATCGGATCCGCGGATCTTTGCGAACAACTGACCAGATAATGATTCCGGCACGTTTGGGAGGTGATGAATTCGTGGTGTTGCTGGATGATTTAACCAGCTTGGATGATGCCACGGCGATCGCCCAGCGTTTGCTGGATCATTTATCAGCCAGCTATAATCTACGAGGGCAAATTGTTCATTCGACAGCCAGCATTGGACTCGTCACGAGCGATCATGAATTTGAGTTTGCCAGCGAAATGCTCCGCGACGCCGACTTGGCGATGTATCAATCAAAGGCGGATGGCAAAGCCAGGTTCACACTCTTTGATGCAGCGCTGCGGGAGCAAGTCAAAGCGCGGCTAAGGCTCGAGAACGAAATGCGCGAGGGGCTAGATCGGGATGAATTTGTGGTCGATTTCCAGCCGATTGTCTGCCTGGAGACTGGCGCAATCAAAGGGGCGGAGGCTCTGGCCAGATGGGCGCATCCAGAACGCGGTCGCCTGGGTGCCAATGAGTTCATTCCTGTGGCGGAAGAAACAGGCATGATCGTCACGATCGGAGATCGCATCATTAATGAAGCCTGCCGTCAACTGGCTCGTTGGCAGCGCGGTTGTCCGGAAACGAGGAAATCACTCTGCGTGAACGTGAACGTTTCCCGCCTGCAGTTACTACTTCCCGACCTCCTCAATATCGTCCAGCACGCATTAAATGAGCACTCCGTCCCTCCTGAGTGTCTACATTTGGAGGTGACCGAGGCCTCCATCATGGACAGTCCGGAAAAAGTCATTGATCGACTTCATCGCCTCAAAGAGATCGGAGTCAAAATCAGCATCGACGATTTCGGCTCGGGTCATTCTTCACTAGCTTGCCTGCATGAGTTCCCCGTGGACTGCTTGAAGGTCGATCGCTCATTCATCGGCAAAGTGAAAGACACGCCCGAGTTAAGCGCGTTGCTAACCGCCCTGTTGACTTTGGCCGACCATCTGCGCTTGCGCGTGGTGGCCGAAGGAATTGAAGACCTCGATCAATTGACGATGTTGCGGGAAATGGGATGTCAGTATGGACAAGGTTTCCTATTCACCAATGCGATTGACTCGGACCAGTTCGAAGCATTGCTTGGACAGCGTTTCAACTTAGCGAGTCCTTCCCAGCGGCTGCCGCACCTCGGTCCGGCACTGATCTCGCGAGCTCATCAGCCGCCCGTGTAGAGCAGTTGAATTTGAACCTCCGGCAATTGCTCCTGCAGTTGATCAACCCCAGACTGCGTGACCGCCGTGCGAGTGACGACCAAATCTTGCAGTCCTGTCATTCCGGTTAAGTGAGTCAGGCCCGCATCGGTGATCGACGTCGATCCCAAGTGCAGGAACTTCATGTTCGTCAAACCGGCCAGCGACTGCATACCGGTGTCTGTCATCCGCGTGTTGTCTAAGTTCAACCATTCAAGTTTTGTTAAACCGCTCAGTGGCTCGATACCACTATCGGTCAAATTGACACGCCACAGGTTCAGTTTGGTGAGCTGCTTGAGCTCCGCGAGAGGCCCCATCGAGTCGTCGCTTAATTGAGCACACTCACTTAGATCTAGTTCTTCCAAGTTGGACAACTTGGGCAGCTCGGCCATGGCTGCGGTTCCCAGCCGGGTGCGAGCCAGGCGCAGCTTGCGTAATTGGGGAAACGCGGTCATTACGGCAATGGCTTCGTCACCAATGGTGGTCTCAGCCAGATAAAGTTCGCGGAGATTTGCCAAGTCTCCCAACTGCGCAAGACCTTCTTCGCTGACCCACAAGAAATCGAGTGCCAGCAGTTTGAGATTGGTTAGCTTGGCGACGTGAGCCATGCCGTCGTCGCTCACGCTGCATTCGCCATTGCGACCCGATAGTCGCAGTGCTTTAAGCTTTTCCAGAGAAGTCAAATGGGCAAGTCCAGCGTCACTGATTGGGCAGTCACGCAGATCAAGTTGTTCGAGGTAGGCGAGTTTGCCCACGGCGACCAGCGTGGCATCGGTGACTGGAGTGTCCCGAAAATCAAGCCCGGTGATGTTTCCCGCCGCGTTGCGAGTTGCTTTCTCGGTGACTTCCTCGACAATTGCCACTGCTGCGGGATCATCGGGCTCGGTGGGAGCCGCGACCGTGGCGTCGGCTGCCGAGATTCCCGGCTCGGAGTCCGCTGCTACGGGGGGCGTTTTCACGCTGCTGTCGCAGCCAACCACCAGCATGGTCGCTGCCCCACCGGCAATCAGCAATGATGTGAACGTTAATTGATATCGCAGCGCGGAAGCGTGTGGACGAGCCAAGTGAACTACTCCAGGGGTTTCAATGTGAGGTGGGCCGCAAGTCAGTGGACTTGCGGCCTGTTCATGTGGAAGTTGCCGCAGGGCTTTAGGCCAGCGGGGTGACTTCCCAACCAGCGCGGTATTCCTTGTGGATCAGCGCATCGGCTTGCGGGCAATTCGTGGCTTTCAATTCGGCTGCATTCCAGTCGAGTTTCATGCCGGTGCGGTAGGCAATGTTGCCCAGCAAGACAGATTCGGTCAAGGCACCTGAGTAATCAAAATTACAAGTGGTCGGTGAACCGTCTTTACAAGCCAAGATCCATTCCGCATGGTGGCCGATCGATTCGGGAATTGTTTGCGGAGGCGGTTGGAAATCGGCAAATTTGTCACGGGGGAAAAATTTGTAATTCGAATAGCTCGAGAACAACTTTCCTTCGCTACCAACAAACATCACACCGCTGCTGGGTACTCGCTCGCCAGTGACTTCTCGCGGTGTATGATCGCCGTCGTACCAAGTCAGTTTGACTGGCGGCAAGCCTCCATCGCGGGCGGGGAATTGATAATGGACTGTCAGACCCAAGGGGCAAGTTTCTGGATGCACTTCGGGACCTTCCGCTTCGCAAGATACTGGGTGGCGTAGGTTAAGTGCCCAGAACGGCAAGTCCATGTAGTGACAGCCCATGTCGCCGAGAGTTCCTTGGCCAAAGTCCCACCAACGACGCCATTGGGCAGGGTGATAGCGACCGGCTGCGTACGGACGCGTGGGTGCGGGGCCGAGCCATTGCTCCCAATTCAGATAAGCGGGTGCCGTTTCACCTTTCTCAGGACGATCGCCACCGCCCCAGCCTTTGCCGACCCAAACGTGAACTTCACCGACGTCACCGATCGCACCCGATTGGATAATTTCCACAACGCGACGATAGTTGGAACCGGCGTGAATCTGCGTGCCCATCTGTGTTGCCACACCCTTGGCAATCGCAGCTTCGGCAATCATTCTCGCTTCGGCAACGGTGTGTGTCAGTGGTTTTTCGCAGTAGACATGCAGCCCGGCGGCGATCGCTCGCATGGCTGCCGGGGCGTGATGATGGTCCGTGGTGCCGATAACGACCGCGTCCACTTTGTCGGCTTCGTTGTCGATCATCTCGCGATAGTCAACATACTTTTTCGCATCTTTGAATTTCATCGCGGCGCGATCGAGATAGTTTTGATCAACATCGCAGAGGCCGACGATATCTTCCCCTTGAACCCCCTTAATATCTTCGGCAGCTCGATTGGCCGTGCCGATGCAGAGGATCTTTAGCTTTTGATTCGCAGCATTCGATTGCTTGGCCTGAGCCTGTGTCCAATAGCCACCGGCAATCGTCGCCGCAGCGGTCGTTTGCAGGAAGCTTCGGCGAGCGATCGGCGACGCGACAACGGGACGTTTTTTCATGATATCACTACTCGTAATTGGGGAAACATGACAAGCATGCGGGACAACAATCGGTTCTCAGGTTACGGTACTCGGTACTCAGGTCAATCAATGGTCACTTGGCTACCCCACCAATCTGCATTTGGTTGCCAATCGGGCTCCAGCATGGCGGCGTGATTGCGTTCTAGGTTTTGTTTCAACTGCGTTTGCTGGCGACGAAATTTTGCTTCGGTGCGAGCCGGATCATAGCGCGGGTCGGGTTGCGGAAATTGAGCATTGAGCTCCGTCAGCCAAGCTTGCAACTGAGCCGCCATCGTTTCGGTGCGAACGGGATGAGTTAGCGCCAAGTCGCTTTGCTCAGCAGGATCGACCGACAAATCATATAATTCGTCACGTCCATCCTCATAGTAATGAATTAGTTTCCAATCTCCCTCACGGAGGATCGAACTCGGCTCACCGCCTTGGTTGTCGTAGTGTGGGTAGTGCCAATATAGCGGACGCGCGGCGATCGATTCACCACGCGTCAGCGGGACCAAGCTGACGCCATCGAGATGTTGCTCGGGGCGAGCCGGCAGACCACACAGTTCCAGCACGGTTGGATAAAAGTCGGCGCCAGTCACGGGAGTATCAGCAGTCGAGCCCGCCGGAATTTTCGCCGGATAAGCGATGTAAAACGGCTCGCGAATACCACCTTCCCACTGTCTTCCCTTGCCACCACGCAGCGGCAAATTACTGGTCGCGTAGGCGTCTCCCGAAGAAACGCCCCCATTGTCGCTGGTGAAGATCACAATCGTGTTGTCGCGGATCCCCCGCTGCTCCAACGCTTGCATGACGGTGCCCACCGCATCGTCGAGCGTCTCGATCATACCCGCGTAAACGGGGTGATCCTGAACTTGACGCACCGGTAGTGTGCGGTCGACTTTAAAACGTTCCGCACCCTCCGGTAACTGGGGTGCCGCCTGGCGATACTTTTCCCATTTGTCGGCGGTGGTCTGCACCGGCGCGTGCACGGTGTAGAACGAAAGCATCGCAAAGAACGGCTTTGAATTCTCCGTGCGAATGAAGTCGGCCGTCTCGTTGGCGAGTCGCAACGTCAGCGATTCCCCTGGCGGCCCATCTTCCATGACTGGGTTTTTATAAGGTGCAAAGAATCCGCCCGGGGGACTGCCGCGGTGGTGTCCCCCAATGTTGATCTCAAAACCATGATCGGTGGGCAGGGAACCTTCCCCGCCGAGGTGCCATTTTCCGGCAAAAAAAGTGCGATAGCCGGCCTCTTTCAGCGACTCGGCCAAGGTCACATCTTGGTGTGGCAAAGCACGTAGGTACTCAGCCGGCAGTAAGCGATCGTCACGTTTCCAAGCCATCCCGCTGCTGGCACCGATCCATTGGGTGATTCCGTGGCGGGCGGTGAATTTGCCAAGTTGAATGCTGGCTCGCGACGGACTGCAGACGCACGAAGTGGCGTAGCCCTGGGTGAACCGCATTCCCTGCTGGGCGAGTCCATCGATATGCGGAGTCCGGTAAAACGTGCTGCCTTCTCCCGACAAATCATGCAGCCCCAAATCGTCGACTAAGATCAGCACCACGTTGGGACGTTCGCTGGCCGCGGTGTGGCTCATTGACCAACAGCCGAAGATTACTGCTGAGCAGATCAGGCCAAGCCTGTGAAGTGTGGCAGTCATAATGCAGGTGGGATAGGCGGGGGAGGAATGGAGCTTTAACCATAGTTTAACCACTGGCGCCGGGCTGCGGGGGTTTACCATGGAATCCATAAAAACCATTTTTTCTCAGCGACTGGGATCGTGGTTGCTATGGGGGGGCGGTTTCTCGGGAAAGTTGGGAGGCAATCTGCAAGGTCATTGCATGGATGTCGACGATGTCCTGGACGTCAGGTGCGTAGCCACCGGCCATGGTGATCGCCACCGGCAATTTGGCTTGGCGACAGGCCGACAGCACCATCGTATCGCGTGCCGCCAGCCCCTGCTTGGTAACTCGCAGCCTTCCCAGTCGGTCGCCTTCAAAGGGGTCAGCTCCGGCAAGATAAATGGCCAGATCAAAAGGCCCCGCGGCGAAGGCAAGCTCGAGCCCCTGCCGCAGGGCAGTCAGATAGGTCCCATCATCGCTGCCATCGGCCAGCGGGACATCCAAGTCGCTGGGGTGTTTGCGAAGTGGGAAATTTTTGGCGCCGTGGATTGAAAACGTAAAGGCGCTATCGTCGCCATGCAGGATGCTGGCCGTCCCATTCCCCTGATGAACGTCACAATCGATGACAATTCCCCGCCGAATCAAACCTTCCTGGCGCAACACTCGCAACGCAATCGCGGCATCATTAAAGACGCAGTAACCTTCTCCGCAGTCGGCAAAGGCGTGGTGCGTGCCGCCGGCAAGATTGGCGGCGATGCCTTCACCAAGCGCCGCTCTGGCGGCCGCGATCGTGGCTCCCGAACTGCGGCGGCTGCGCTCGGCCATCTGGGGCGACCAGGGAAAACCGATGCGACGAATCTCCGCTTGCGTTAGCCGCCCTTGTTCGACGCGTTGCAGATAATCACCGTCATGGGCTAGCAAAATTTCGTCGTTGGTTGCCGCCGGTGGGATCAGCAGGGGATCGGCTTGATGATGATCATCGGCGGCAATTCGCAATCGCAGCAACCGGTATTTGCTCATCGGAAATCGATGGCCGGCGGGCAGCGGCAGTTCGAAGTGATCTGTGTAATAAAGCCGCATGATACCTAGCGATGTTCACCTTCACCGGGTAGCTGGCCCGTCTCGTTATCTTTGTCGGCGAGTGCTTCGAGTTCGCCAAATTCCTCCAGCCACAATCGAATGTCGTTATCGTATTCGGTTGCCATATCGCTGAGCACCAACTGGCGATGAAACGCAGCAGCCCCTTGGTCGACATGTTCGGCCGCCTCGGCGCTGGGGAACCGGCGGTTCGCATCGGGGGCGATGAGGCCGCGACAAAAATTCATCAGCAGCGTATTGCAGGTGACTTCAGCTGGCAGCAACTCGTTCAAACGATTCGGTAGCTCGCGCTTGGCAACCAATAACTGTCGCAAACTCAAACCACTGGAAAAAGGGGGACGTCCGGCCAGCATTTCAATCAACACATATCCCAAGCTGGCCAGGTCGCTCCGCGGGGTCGCCTCGTTATGTTCCAGCACCTCGGGAGCGGCGTAGACCGGCGTGCAGTCGCGATCGTGATGCGGAGCGCGAAAGTCGAAGGCTGAACCGATGTCAATCAGCTTCAAGTGACCGGTTCGCTTCAGCATCAAGTTCGCTGGCTTGATATCACCGTGCACAATGCCCTCGCGATGCAACGCGGCCAACGCCGACAAACATTCACGAACAATTGCCACCGCCACGCCCGCTTTAAACCGTGATTGCTCGGAACCGGCTGTCAAAATCACTTCGTTTATGTATCGCCAGCGACGTGGTTCCACGCGTTGGCACAGCGCTACCAAGTGATCGGGGCTCAACAGTTTCCGCAAATCGAATCCGTCGATCCACTCCATCACCATGATCCGCACGCGATTGCGGTCGACGAAGTTGTGCACGTCGAGCAGGTTGTCATGCTGGATCACGGCAACCCGCGCCGCGATTCCGGCTATCCGCCGCATCGCTTCTTCGTACTGCCGAACATCCGTGTAACGCTGCGGCGAGAACACCTTGACGGCGACCGGCAAGGTAAACGCGTCAGTGCCGCGACAGGCGGAGAGAAAAACTCGACCCTGACCACCCGAACCCAGCAGTTTTCCCAAACGGTGGTGCGTCGTCCAGTTTAATCGCCGCCGCGAAACGAGTTCCTGATAGGGGCCTTCCAACTCATTGTGTTTATCTTGATCGCTCGGCGAACCATGAAAGGTCAGCGTCGCATTCGGGTCGTGACGGGTAGTACCCGCGACATCTCGCATCCGTGTCATGTAGTTGCGTTCCAAATCGCATCCGGGTGAGGAAAACCGAGTCGCTTGTCAACTCGATTGTATAGGGGTTGGCCTGCCTGCCATCTCCGTAAATTTTCGCAGACCAACTCGACGGTATCGTCAACTCGACGATACGATTGTGCACCAACGTGCGGGGTGATCAACACATTGGGCAAATCCCAAAGCGGACTGCTCTCGGGTAATGGCTCGATTTCGGTCACATCCAAGCCGGCCGCCTGGATCTGACCACTCTGCAACGCTGAAACCAAATCGTGCTCATTGACCACCGGGCCCCGCGCCACGTTGATCAAATAGCTGCCCGGTTGCATTTGACTGAATCGCTCCGCGTTGAACATCCCCTCTGTCTGCGAGTTTAAGGGTAAGGCCAAAATCACGACCTGGCTGCTCGATAATAACCGCTCCAAATGATCATGAGGCCATATCGCCTCCACATGTTCACTAGCGTAGTCTGGGAAGTAATCAGTAGCCACAATTTCGCTGCACAGCGGACGCAGTGCCCGGGCAATCGCTCGACCATTCCCCCCCAGGCCCACGATTCCCACCCGCTTGCCGCGGAGGTCGTCGGTCGGACGGCGAATAAATTCCTTCTTCGCGGCGGCCGCAATAAATGTTGGTATACGTCTCAACAGCCCGAACAACAGGGCTAATGTCTGTTCCGTCACTTGCGGAGCGAACAATCCAGAAGCACTGGTGACGATAATCTCTGAATCAATCACCCCCGGAACCAAACAATGGTCCAAACCCGCTGCCGAGGACTGGATCCAGTTTAACCTACCTGCTTCCAGCACACGCCCCCAATCTACGGGGACCTTTGCGTGGCCGATGAAAATGTCGGCAGTTGGCAATGCTTCCGCGATTCCTTCTTGCCCGGCGTCAACGATCTCGGCGCCGACCGGGGCGGCGGCCCGAATCCTTTCGATGTGAGCAGATTCGACGGGAAAACAAAGCACAATTCGCATCATCGAAACTCGAAACCGCAACCAGACAAGCAACTCTTAGAA
>CAZHTX010000039.1:20041-21699 GCA_964535475.1 uncultured Pirellulaceae bacterium | reverse complement strand
ATGCTGGAAGAACGCAAACGCAAAATTCTCGCCACTTACGAAACCCAAACTGTGGCTCGTAAAGCTAACAAGGCGCTGCACAAAACGGCAAAAAATACCGAAGTTCCCCGTGACTTGAAAGACATCTACCGCAAAGCGATTGATCGGGAACAGCCATATCTGCTGGAACGCATGTGGTACCGGATCGGCGATGACAATGATCCTGCCGCCCAAGGTTTAATGACCGTCATGGAGCGAATGGCGGAAAAACATTTGATCGAAGAACTTGCCAGCAATTATGTCTTCACCGGCAATCAATCGATGAGTGTCGCCAAGGCGCTGGAGATCAAAGAAGAACTGGAGAAGATCGACGAGCTGCTAAAGCAACTCGAAGAGGCCGCCAAGAACGCCCAGATCGGTTTGATCGACATGGAAATGCTCAGCGAATTCGCTGAACCGGGCGACATGCAGCAGTTGGAAGAGCTTCGCCAAGCCATTGAAAACTACGTCCGCGAAGAAGCTCAACGTCAAGGGTTGGAACGAGACCCGTCCAAGCAAGGTGGCTTTCGGCTAACCCCACAAGCGTACAAGATTTTCCAAGGTAAATTGCTGGAACGGATCTTCAGCGACCTGCAACCCTCCCGCAGCGGGCGGCACGAAGGGGATGTGATCGGTGAGGGAGCAGTCGAACTGCAACGCACGAAACCTTATGAATTCGGCGACTCGGTTGCTAACCTCGATCTACCGCAAACAATTATTAACGCCCTGATTCGTCAAGGCCACGATCGACCGTTGCGACTGCGCGGCGAAGATATGGAGGTTCATCAAACGCGGAACCATCCCAAATGCGCCACGGCGGTGCTGATGGATATGAGCGGGTCGATGCGGTACGAAGGACAATATATCAATGTCAAAAAGATGGCCCTGGCTCTGCAAGGTCTGATCCAATCCGAATATCCGGGAGACTTTCTTCGTTTCTTTGAAATGGCAACTTTTGCTAGACCGAAATCGCCCGGGGAAATCATTGAGATGATGCCCAAACCGGTCACGATCCATGATCCCTGGGTGCAGCTCAAAGTCGACATGAGCAACGACGAAATCAGTGAATATCAAATCCCCCCGCACTTCACCAACATTCAGCACGCGTTGCAGTTGGCCCGGCAAAATCTGGTCAACACCGATACTCCCAACCGGCAAATTGTGCTAATCACCGACGGGTTGCCAACCGCGCACTTCGAAGGCTCCGAGCTTTACATGCTCTACCCGCCTCACAACCGGACCGAAGAAGCCACCATGCGGGAGGGTATGTTGTGTGCCCGCGAAGGGATCATGATCAATCTGTTTTTGATCCCTAGTTGGTCGCAAAGTGAGGAAGATATTCGTTTCGCCTACCGGCTGGCTGAAAGCACCAAGGGGCGAGTCTTCTTCACCAGCGGCAAAGACTTGGATCGTTACGTAATCTGGGATTATCACCAAAACCGCCGCGACATCGTCGGCTAAGGGATGAGCGGCCCCACGTTCTTCGCGGCGTAGTTGGCCCGCGAATCACGCCAATGAACGCGAATAAAAAATCACCTGCAAATCCTCCATCGCTCTCTGCTTTTCATTCGCGTCGATTCGCCCAATTAGCGGGCACATTGTCACGATCGCGAGTTCTGTTTCTTTCGCACGGTTCCTCC
>CAZHTX010000039.1:17383-19941 GCA_964535475.1 uncultured Pirellulaceae bacterium | reverse complement strand
TGCCCGCGAATCACGCCAATGAACGCGAATAAAAATCACCTGCAAATCCTCCATCACTCTCTGCTTTTCATTCGCGTCGATTCGCGTGATTAGCGGGCACATTTTCAGAATCGCGAGTTCTGTTTCTTTCGCAGGGTTTCTCCGCCCGCAAACGTTATTAAGGCCCGCCTTACGGGATGCTGGCTGGCGATGAGGCTGCCCGCGAATTACGCCAATGAACGCGAATAAAAAATCCCCTGCCAATCCTCCCTCACTCTCCGCTTTCCATTCGCGTCGATTCGCGTGATTAGCGGGCACATTGTCACGATCGCGAGTTCTGTTTCTTTCGCACGGTTCCTCCGCCCGCAAACGTTATTAAGGCCCGTCTTACGGGATGCTGGCTGGCGATGAGGCTGCCCGCGAATCACGCCAATGAACGCGAATAAAAATCACCTGCAAATCCTCCATCGCTCTCTGCTTTTCATTCGCGTCAATTCGCGTTATTAGCGGGCACATTTTCACGATCGCGAGTTCTAGGCGTATTTCGCAGGAGTCGTCCGCATGGTTTATGGATAGGCGTGCATTTTGTCGATCCACAAGCTACCCTTTAATTCCTGGTACAACAGAACGGATACAACGGCGATTTTCCTTAACTCATTTGCTTCACACTGTTTCGTTATGATCTTCTCCAAGCGATTTTGGCATTTTTTACCGGTTCTACTGGCTTTCACACTTGTCGGTTGTGGTGGTTCTGCTGAAAGTCCGGATGAAACAGCGGCAACCGCGACGAGTGATTCGACCGATACCGAACCGCCGCAAAGCGAGCTCGACTCGGCGGCAGAACCGACGGCCGACGAACCTGCTCTGCTGGAGCCTCAGATCATCGAGCTGAATGCGGACCAACTGCTGGAGATGCGGTTGCCAGCTGCGGAAACGGCCGAGGGATGGGTGCGGCTGTTTGACGGTTCGACGCTGTACGGCTGGAACATGGCCGGCACCGCAAATTGGACGATCAAAGACCAAGCGTTAACGGTCGACACTGGAGAAGTCAGCCTGCTGTGCACATCGATTCCTTGGTTAGACTTTGAATTCAAAGTTGAATTTCGCGCCGATGCGGAAACGAACAGCGGCATCTTTTTCCGCAGCCCGCTGATGCCGATGGATCCGGAGATCGATTGTTATGAATTGAATATTGCTCCCCCGGACAATGCGTTTCCAACCGGCAGCCTGGTCAAGCGGCAAAAGGTGGAGCCGGAAAATTTGGGGGAATTTGACCCCACAGTTTGGCACACTTATTTCGTGCGGATCGTCGGCGATCAAGTCACCGTCAAACTGGACGACAAAGAGCTGTACACGTACACCGATCCGGCTCCGCTGGGTGCTGGTCGCATCGGCCTGCAACACAACAGCGGACGCGTAGAATTTCGTAACGTGGTCGCCCGCCCCGTTGGCATGCGGTCGCTGTTACCTGACGATCTGCAGCCGGGAGCCGAAGAGATTGCCGGCTGGAAACGCTACCCGGAGATGGCTGGCAAGTTTGAGATTACGCCAGCGGGAGAGTTGCATGCGTTGGGTGGCAAAAACCAGTTAGAAACGACCGAGCAGTTTGCTGACTTTGCTTTGTTGGTGGAAGCCAAGACCGCTGGCGAGGGACAAAACTCCGGCATCTTTTTTCGCTGCATTCCCGGCGAAGAAATGAACGGTTACGAATGTCAAATCAACAATGACATGCTCGAGGGCAACCCGCTGCTACCAGCCGACTGCGGCACCGGCGGAATTTTTCGTCGGCAAGACGCTCGCATAATCGCGGCTGACCAGGACGAGTGGTTTCGCCTGTTGTTGGTCGTGCACGGTACTGAGATGGTCGCTTGGGTGAACGGCATTCAAGTTAGCGAATGGATGGACACTCGCGAGCCCGACCCGAATCCGCGTCGTGGTCAACGATTAGAAGCGGGCACGATCATTCTGCAAGCCCATGATCCGGGGACCGACGTGCTGTTCCGCTCGATCCAGGTGCTGCCCTACGAGCGCTAGAGGTTTACTGCGGAGAATATGCCAAAGCAGTAAGACGAGTACGCCAAACGCTGATAGTGGCGTGTTCTTGCGAGGCCGACAATTGCAATGCCGCGACTATCCACTGGCCGGTCCCTACAAGGAGCTAAAAAACTACCGCACGGGAGACTGGAACGAGTTGGTGGTGGTCGTAACCAACAACGTGGCCCACTGCACTTGCAACGGCGAAGTCTTGGAAGCGGCGTTTGAATTGCCGGAATCGGGCCCGATCGGGCTGGAAGGCGATCGCGGGCAAATCGAATATCGCCGGATTCGGATTCTGGCAAGCAGCTAACTGATGCGACTGGCAACCTGACGCTTGAGCGAATCAAGTTCAGCTTGCAGCTCTTCAATACTCTTCGCGGATAACTCTGCCGCGGACGACTGAGGCACACCCAGAATCGACTGCAATGCCCATACACCACTGGCTAATCCACCAGCTAACCCTCGGGCTTCTCCCCGGGCCTCTCCGCGGGCTTCTCCTTGCTTTAGCAATTGATCGGCGACAGAACCCGGTTCCGGCTGAA
>CAZHTX010000039.1:0-17283 GCA_964535475.1 uncultured Pirellulaceae bacterium | reverse complement strand
CGCAACCCATGATCTTGAGCGATGTGCGAAGCAGGTGCAACGTGCGTGTGGATAATGCTCAAGGCACTCCGGCGGTCTCTTCGTAGATCGGCAGGTGGCGATAATAAACTTCGAGACTGAGCAAATTCATCGAGGTCACGTAAATCCGACCCGCGTAGCGAGCCCAGCGATCGGCGACCGGGGCGATTGGGTCCCAGCTACCCGCATTGGGGCCTTCCTTTTCTTGACTGCTCACCAAAATCGGATTCAGCTTGGCGTTCCACTGCTCCCAGTGCTCTCCGCCCATGTGAAACATCACTTGGGTGGCGTAATACCAGTAATAAGTATCTCGCTGGGCGTCACGGCGCGAGCCAATCGCCGGTGGCGACTCGGCCAAATAGTCAGCACCCCGCTGCATCTCGGTTCGTGATCGCTCCCATCCGAGATAGAGTCGAGCCAGCAGTCCGACAGCCGTCATGGTGTGCGTCACATTCCAGCCGTGACGCTGTTCATCGGTGTCAGGAGCCAGCGGGTTGTACCGATAGCGGGCCGCTTGATTGGCTCCTTCTTGCGCCAGATCTACCCACTTTTCGATTCCCTGATACGAGCGTTCGGAAACTTTTAAACCGGCGAGTTCGCCACTTTTTAAAGCCATCATCATCCAGCCGGTAACGCTAGTATCGCTGCTCACCCGCGGTTCGTATCGCCAACCACCGCCGCGGGGATCTTGGCTGTAAGCGATGAAATTAATCGCCGCTTGGGCCGGCTGTTTCAACTCAGGATCACGCGTCATCCCGTAGGCTTCGCAGAGCGCCAAGGAAGCAATACCGTGGCTGTAGAGCCACGCGTTACGATCGGAGAGTTTATTCTCGCGTTGGTAGAGGTCCCCATTGGTGCGTTGAACACGCACGAGGAATTCGATGCCCCGCGCTACGGTATCAGCGTATTGATGTTGTTTGTGCGTATAACCGGCACCTTGAAACGCTAGCAGGCAAAGGCCAGTGGCGGCCGTGTCGCTTTGCATCAGCACCTCTTCGCCGTGTCCCTGCAGTGACCAACTGCCGTCTCGGTTTTGTCGCTCGGCCAAGTAGGCCAAACCACGTTCGATTGCCTCTTCGGTTTGCGGACCAACCATCCCAGCCGGCGTGGGCGCGGCCGCGCCGCTAGTTCTTAACGAGCGGCGGTCGAAGGGACGCAAGCCGGCCACCTGACTACCGGCCGGTGCCACCGGACCTCCCAAATCACGCCGCTTACGCGGCCTTGAACCGAAATCGACCGAAGCAATCTGGGGTACCGAATCCATCAGCGGAAAACCAATGCGACGAGCCGGATCAGCCGATAGGCCACCCGCCCCCAGCGGCACATCGAGCGCCAAGCTGGGAGCGTCCTGAGCCGCCGGCAGTGCCCCCGCGTCGACTCCCGTCGTCGACCGGGCAGCAACATCCGCCTCGGAATCTGCCGGTAAGCGATCGCGATTCGCCGTCGTCGCTGGACCATTCTGATTCCCTTGACCGCCCTGGTTCGTCCCCAGTTGCGGAACCGTCACGGTCGGTCCGCCCAAGACTCCCGGAGTGACCCGGTCGAGCCCCACGACTTGCCGCCGCTCGGGAGTCGACACAGTCTCGCCCCCTGCACTCACGTTCGGCAAACCCGACTGCGGCTGCGCAGCTCGAGCCAACGGGGCCGAGGCCGAGGAAGGTTCGAACAGATCGTCACTGGGGGTACCACTGCCCAGCGATGCAGCGGGTTGCAAGTTGGCGCCCGCCGAACTGCTAGTCGGTTCAATCGCAGCGGTCCGCTCGCTGAACGCTCGCCAGGCATCGGGTGACTCACGCGCGATGCTGAGCGTGGGTACTGCTGGAGTAGCACCGGCCGGCGAATTCCTGACCTCACGACGACGCCGCGGTTGGGGCTGGGAGGCGTTAGCCAAGATTCCCAGCCTGGGCATTTCACGTTGCCGCGGCGTGGGTAGATTAGGAACCGGAGAAGTTATTTCCGGACTCAGCTGAGGTAACTCGGTGGGCGATGGTGGTGACAGAAAAGCTAGTGAAGCGCCCGAGGTCGAGCTTGCCGGGGGTATTTCCCGAGCCGTCGATCGTTCAACAGCGGTCGCGGCGGCGGGGGCAGTCGCTGGCAATTCGGGTACGTCAACCGGCGTGATTGGTTGCGGTTCGAGGGGCGGTGAAATCGTCCGCCGCGACAGCTCGGCGGCACTCTCCGACGGCATCGGCGGAGCGGTCTCAATGAACTTTCTGGGAATCAACGCCGGACGATCTGGCGTCTCCAGCCGCGGCTCGTCGCGGGGCATCTCCAACCGCGTATCGACCGCTTCGATCGGCGGCAGTGGACGATCTGGCTCTAATAACTTGCGAGCGGTCGTTTTGGCATCCACGGGACGCGACCAATCGGGTTGCTGCTGAGGCCGATCGCTGCGCGTAAATAGATAATCGGGTACCGTCTTGCGAAGCGGTGCGCGAACCGGCTGGACACCGGCCGTTGGTTGTGGCCAAAAAGGAGCCAAAATCATCCAATTGAAAGCGGCCAGCAACAGCAGTAGATGGATTCCAATGCTGAGCAAAAAACCCAACTGCAACGACCGCCGCACAAACCGCGAGGCAATGTTGCGAAGTAGCAGTGATAATCCTACCACGCCGAATGGGACCAGCACCGCGTAGGTCAACGGGTTGTACACAATCCTCGGGTCGGCCGCATCGAGACGCGTGACCACGGTGTAGATCACCAACCCGCCGAGCGCCGCCAAAGAAATATCGAGCGGCCACATCAACTCCAACGAGGCCTCATTGGAATCCGAGTCCAGTTCGCCTAGTGGTTCGTGTAACGGGCTGAGAGGTTCGACCATGCTTTTTTAACCGTCGGGGCCCTCCTTGGTGGTCGTCGTGTATTCGGCCACGCCGGTGCGGTTACACATGTCCATCACCGAAACAACAGGCTGAAACGACACGCCCGCATCGGCGCGAATTACCACCATTTGATTGGTGGGATTACTGGCCACCGCTCGTCGCAACGTCTCTTCTAATTCCTCCGGCGAAAGCGCTTTACCGTTGACGTAAAAACTGCCTTCGCGATCAATATCGACCATCACTTCCCGAGGTCGCTGCGTCATCGGCGTGGCGCTCGTGGCAATCGGCAGCTCAATTGGCAAACGGCGTTCCTCTTCATCAAATCGGCTGGTGACCAAAAAGAAAATCAGCAGCAAAAACACCACATCGATCAGCGGTGTCAGGCTGAGCGTGCCGGCAGCCGACGAGCGTTTAATTTGAACCGTCATCGCTTCCTCGCAGTCGGCGTTACCGACCTGGTCGCTTCGCCGGAGCCAACTCCGCTCGTTCCAACACCTTCACTACCGACACCACCATGACCGCGAGCTAGCGGCGGTGGCACCGGCGGCAGCGTTGCCGGGGGCGGGGCAGCAGCTCCGTTGCGAGCCGGTTGCAAACGGGCCAGCGAGTCCATTTTGACGCGGCCCACGTAATGCTCCAAAGCGGGGGCTAGCGAAAGGGCTAATTTTTCGATGCGGTGGAAAATCTTGGTCAGCCGGTTTTCTAGGTACTGCGCCAAGATTGCTGCGGGAATGGCCACCGCCAGTCCCGCCAGCGTCGTCACCAGTGCCGTGTAGATGCCCTCGGAAAGCTGCTCGCTGCGGCTCCGATCGGCAGTCAGTGAAGCGGAATTATGAAACGCCACGATCATGCCCCAGACCGTCCCCAGCAGCCCCATCAAGGGTGTCGCGGCGGCGGCCAAATTCAGCCAACGAATGGGCCCCGCGTGCCCATCCGCTTCACGTTGTGCCGTTTCCATCCCCGCCTGTTCGATCTCAGCCAGCGGCCGGCCAGTCCGCATCAACATAGCGGTCACCACGTTGGCCGCCGCCGATGGCTGTGAACGACAAACCTGCATTGCGGCTTCCGCATCCAATTCACCCTGGCCGTCATCAATTAACTTCCGCAACTGCCGCAACAAGCGTCTGGGCACCATGCGACCGCTGCGAAAACTGACGATTCGCTCGACTGCCAAAGTCACCACCAACAGACTCATCAACCCAATCGGCCACATGAACTTGCCCCCCTGCCCGATCAGCGTGATCAGGTCGATCCCGGTGGGCTGATCGA
Source organism: uncultured Pirellulaceae bacterium (assembly GCA_964535475.1). Classification (GTDB taxonomy): domain Bacteria; phylum Planctomycetota; class Planctomycetia; order Pirellulales; family Pirellulaceae; genus Laterigemmans. Next base: position 13,174 of record CAZHTX010000039.1, on the reverse strand, counting down.
TCGGCACCTCGGCGGCGTCCGGTTCCGGATTGGCCAAGGCCCGCAGGCGAGCATCCTCATCGTCGGCGGAGAGTGACGCTTGGCCAACCGCCCCGTCATCAGTAGCCAACGGATCTTGAGCCGATGCGTTGCCAACGTTGACGACGTGCGTGGTGCAGACGCAGATAAGGAGGACGGCCAGCAGCCAAGTCCATTTCACAGTTAACAGATTACTCATGCATAGAATCGCTTAGGATTGCTTACAGCCGTTTAAGAACATCAATGCGTTCCCGCGCCCTGGCCGCCAAGGCGTGTTGGGCGTGATTTTCGATGACATATCCATAGTACTTGACTGCCAACTCATTTGCTTGTCGACGGCGCTCGCCCTGGTTACGTTGCATCAACAACTCGGCACACCGCCCCGCCTCAAAACCACTCTTGGCTTGCCAGTCTCGGATTGGTTCGGCGGCCTGCTCAGCACCGAACCCGTACATTACTTTCTTGAACTCGGTAATCGCCTTATCGAGTTCATTTTTTTCGAAGAGAATCTCTCCTAACATAAATCGTGCCCGCGCCGCCGATTCATTTCGATTGCTGTTCGCCGCTTGAATGAAAAACTTGACAGCTTCGTCGGTTTTATTCAGTTGTTGGTAAGCAAAACCGGTTTCGTAATAGACTTGAGGCAGATAATCAGAGGCGGGATAGCGATTTCGCATCTGCTCGTACCACTGCAACGCCTCGTCAAACCGTTTCAATTGTCCGGCGCTTTGCCCGCCATGCAGGAAGACCAGCTCGCGAACTCGTTTTTCAGCGTCATCCGTAAAACGCCGATCATCACCATCCACAATGACAATTTGCTCACGCGCTTGTTCGTACGCGGTCAAAGCGGCCCTATAGTCAGCTTTAGCAAAGTGGCTTTCTCCAACCATCATCAGCGCGTCGATCCTCAAATCACCATCTGGGCAGCGACTCGCTTGATCCTGAAACGTGGCGGCCGCTCGGTCATGTTGAGCTTGTTGAAAGTAAGTCCAACCGAGTCGATAGAGTGATTTCTCAAGTAGTTTCTTGTCCTCGGACTGGTCGCTGGCCTTCAGGTAAGCTCGTTCTGCCGCCGCCCAATCGCGGTTAGCATACGCGGCTTGACCAACAAAATAATTGGCCTCACTCGCGTGTGTCGACTTGGGAAAACGCTTTACCAGTTCCTCGTAGGCTGCGATCGCCGCCTGATTATCGTTCAGCTCGCGTTGCAGCCCGGCCAATTCGAACAACACATCATCCAGGGCTGGGTATGCGGGCACTTCGGCGACAATTCTCTGCAAGTTTCGCACCGCGTCTCGCGGTCGTGATTGCTGGCGGTCGACCAAAGCCAATTCATACAGCCCATGCCCCAAGTTGTCGCCACTCGGTTGCATATCCAAAAAGGTTTGAAAATCGGCAGCCGCAGCAGGCAGCGCAGCGAGCCGTCGGTGGCACATGCCGCGAGCCAGGATGCATTCAGCACGCAACGGGTGTTGATCAAATTGGTCGATAAAATCACCCAGCGGTGCGACCGCTTCCTGATGCCGTTGTTCTTGCAGCAAAGACCACCCTTTGCCGTACAGTGCGTACGGTCGCAAGACAGGATCAGCTTGCGGGGTCAGCAATTGATCGTACAGTTCGAGCGCGCGTTCGATCTGCCCCGCTTCGGCGGCATTTTGGGCCAACCGATAGCGAGCTTGGTCGGCTATCGGCGAACCAGAAAATTCAGCGATGATTCGTTGCCAAGTTTGCGTAGCGGCTGGCAAATCATCGTTGGCCACTTGCGCCGCAGCCATGCGGAACATCATCTCATCTCTCCGCGGCCCCTGGGGATTGTCTTTCAGCCCCCGTTGGTAAGCCTGGATCGCCTGATCAGGTCGCCCCGCCGCGACGTGACTGTTACCGATCAGAAAAAATGCCTCCGGCCAATTTGCTTTCGGCAACGTGGGCAACGACTTCTCCAGCAACCCGATCGCCCCGTCATATTTTTTCGCGGCAAAATTAGCCGTTGCTGCCCGCAAAGTCCAAAGTGACAATTGAGGATTATCGGCGGCAGCCGCAGCCAACAACCGATCGTAGGCCGAAATCGCCTCGGTGGGCTGTCCCGACTGCAGATAAGCCTCCGCCTGCAAGTAACTGATGTCAGCAAGCAACGGGCTGTCGGCATAACGCGTGGCAAAATTATCCGTCAACTCCAGCACCTTGGCAGGTTGCCCCAGCTGCAATGCCGTGAAGGCCGCGTTGTACAAAATCCTTGGTAGCAAAGGATCATCGCCGGCCCGCTTGATCAACGCTTCGAATTCGGTCAACGCGGCCGCTTGCTCGCCATTCAGCAGCGAGCGAGCCTCAGCCGCATCGAGCTGTAACGCCAACGCGTACGGGCCATCGATTCCTTTGGCAATCTGATCGCGAGCGAACTTATTGGCCTCGTCCGCTTGGCCTTTGCCCAAAGCAATCACGGCCAACCAGTGGGCCGCTTCGGTGGCCGTCGCGCGATCGGCTTGCACATCCAAGACCGTTTGAAACTTAGCAGCCGCGGCCACCAAATTTCCCGCCCGAAAGAGACTTTGCGCGGCCGCCATATTCGCCGAGGCGGCCCACGGCGAGGCGGGAAACTCCACCACCAAACGCTCATACAGCGCGGCCGCTTCCTCACCCCGGCCAAGCTGGGCCAACACGAACGCGCGTCGGGAAATCGCCAACGGTAAATCTTCCGACTCCCCCTCAGCGATGACTTCCGCTAACAACCGATCGGCTTCAGCATAATTCTTCTCCAACACCAACACTTCGGCCAGTCGCAGCCGTACCGTGCCCACCAAGCGATCCTCGGGGTGCTTGCTAAGCAGAGTCCGATAGACCCCGATCGCCTGCTCGTACCGCTTCAACTCCTCCAACGCGACTCCTTTGGAATACAGCGCATCGGGCCGCAGCGACGACGTTTGCCCAGCGGGAGATTTGAGCATCGCATCGTAAGCGGCCACAGCCTGCTCCGATTCTCTCAAACCGTAGAATGCCTCGCCTTGAAAAAACAGCGCACCATCGGCCAACGAAGTCTTGGGAAATTCCTTCAACAGCTTCTGGAACGCAGCCGCGGCACGGCGCAGATTAGCGGCGTCCGGGACTTCGCCGGCGTTACCCGACGCGTACAGGCACCAGCCCAAGTTATAGAGGCTCTCTTCTCGCAGATCGTGGTCCTTGTATTTCAAAGCTCGCTCAAAAGCTTCCGCCGCTCGACGGTAATTTGGCTCTGCCAACCGCATCTGACAGACACCCAAATAGTGGGCCGCCTCGGAAGCCAAGGGCTCGTCAGGAAAATCCTTGAGAAACTTTTCCCATTGCTCGCTGGCTAATGCTAATTCTTGATTTTTCTGAAAATTTGCCGCATCCGCGTAGATCGCCAGGGCTTGCTGACTGCCCTGAGCCCCCCCGTCGCCAGCTCGACCACCACCGCCGGACGCTTGCCCCCAAGCGGGCTGCAGCAAATCGCCGGGAATCGCCAATCCCAGCGAAACCGCTAGCAACAGGCCGGCCAGTCGCTTGCCACAGATTATTTCAAGCACTTTACGATCATTCCAGAGTGTACGGAAAGCGATAAACTGACGTTGAGCATGCGAACACATCACGGTAATCCATCCATTATTGCTTGGGCGGCTCACTTGCGGACCAATTTCGAGTAGGCTCTTTCCCGGTAGCCATTAGTTTACCGGGCCCCCGCCATAGCCGAAAGCCAAATGCTGGGCTCATAACTGGCGTGATTTCCTACCCCTTTTACCTATCTCTTCTCTTGTGAAAACATCACTAGTCACCGGCGGTGCCGGATTCATCGGATCGTGCCTCACCGAACGGTTGCTCGAACGGGGAGATCATGTATTAGTTGTCGACGATCTTTCCACCGGAAGGTCGGACAATTTGCGAAATGTTCGCCAGCATCCGCGATTTGAGTTTATCGAAGGCTCGATCGCCGACGCCGAACTGTCGGCCCGTTTGGTCGATCGAGCCGACGAGGTCTATCACTTGGCAGCCGCCGTGGGTGTCGCCCTGATCGCCGCTCAACCGATTCAAACTATCGAGCGTAACATTTATCCTACGCAATTGATCCTCGATCGGCTCGGAGCGCGGCAGCGAGCGGGCGATTCGGTGCGTTGTTTTATTGCCAGCACGAGTGAGGTTTACGGTAAAAATCCCAAATCAGTTTGGCAAGAAGAAGACGACTTGGTCTTCGGATCGACAACGAAGTGTCGCTGGAGTTACGGAGCCAGCAAAGCGATTGACGAATTCTTGGCGTTAGCTTTTCACCGCCAGTACGAGTTGCCCGTGGTAATTGGGCGATTTTTCAACGTCGTGGGACCACGGCAAACGGGCGCTTACGGGATGGTTTTGCCCCGCTTTATCGAAGCCGCCCTGCAAGGCGACCCGCTGGTGGTGCATGACGACGGCCAGCAAGTCCGCTGTTTCGCCCACGTCAACGATGTGGTCGGTGCCGTCGTGGCCCTGATGGAAAAACCAACCGCCCAGGGCAAGGTCTACAATATCGGCAGCGATCAGCCCGTTTCGATCCTGGAATTGGCCGAAATGGTGCGGGAGCGAGTCAATCCGGCGGCCGAAGTCCAATTTCAGACCTACGCCGACGCCTACGACGCTTCGTTCGAGGATATTCGCCGCCGCGTGCCCGATCTGACGCGAATTCGCGACACGATTGGTTACGCGCCCACTTATGATCTGCCAGCAATCATTGACTCGGTCGCCGAGGCCAAACGTGCGGGCTAGCCCCAGATGGCCATTCAGGGAAGGGAATCCCAGAGCAGGCGTTGTCACGGTGCTATGCTTTAAGTGACTGGTGGTTTGATGGAATTCGGGCACTGATTGACGCGTTGTGGGGAGCAAAGTGGTGACAGCTCGCGACCGAGCCGCCCCCTCCCCCGCCCTGCTCTGTTGATCGCCAAGTTAATCATTTTGGAGATTCTGATTGGACGACACGTTGCCACCATGGCTCAATGAACGTTTGCGTTGGGAGCGTCCTCCGGGCTCATCCCAGCTCAACGGTCCCTATGTGCTGTATTGGATGCACAATGCCTTGCGGGCTCATGAAAATCCAGCGTTGGATGTGGCGATATGCCTTTCCCGCCAGCATCAAATTCCCTTACTTGTCTATCAAGGGCTGTGTGAAAAATACCCCTACGCATCGGACCGGCATCACGCCTTTATCTTGCAGGGCGCTCGGTGCGTGCAGCGGCAATTGGCGGCCCGAGGGATCCGTTATGTCTTCCATCTGCAGCATCGTGGCGACCGCGGCCCGTATTTAAAAAAGCTGGTTCGCGACGCCGCTTTGGTGGTCACCGAAGACGTGCCGGTGGAGCCACTAGTGGGCTGGCTGGAACGTCTTTCCAGCACCACGGAGACCCCGCTGCTGACAGTCGACACCAGTTGCGTAATGCCCCTGCCCCTGCTCTCCAAAGCGTATACGCGGGCCTTTGAATTTCGCCGCGCGACCGAGCAAGAATACGCCCACCGGCTGCCGTTGGAGTGGACCGAGCAACCGGTCGATTGTCCGCAGTACGACGGCCCCCTGCCGATGCAGCCGCTCGATCTGCAAGACGTTGATTTGGCCAAGTTAATCGGCCAGTGTGACATTGATCACGGCATCGCCCCGGTGACCGACACCCCCGGTGGCACGCGAGCTGGCTATTTTCGCTGGGAAACATTTAAAGCGGACGGCTTGCAGCATTACGCGCGGCGGCGAAACGATGCGGCCAGCCAACCTTCGAGCCGGCTGAGCGCTTACTTGCATTACGGCATGGTCAGCCCGCTGCGAATCGCTCGCGAAGCCCATCTGCTCTGCGAGCAGAACCAGGCTAACTCAGCCGGTGCTAAGAAATTCCTCGATGAACTATTAATTTGGCGTGAATTAGCGCACAGCTTTTGCTACCACCACCGGCACGAACTCGACAGTTTCGACGCCCTGCCCGAGTGGGCGCAGAACTCGCTCGAAGAACATGCGGCCGATCATCGCGAAGTCGATTACAGCTGGGAACGGCTCAGTCGTGGACACAGCGATCACCCGCTCTGGGATGCTTGCCAACGGAGTCTGCTCAAACATGGCGAACTGCATAACAACGTGCGGATGACTTGGGGAAAAGCGATTTTGCCTTGGGTACGTTCGCCGCACCGAGCGCTCAGCATGATGATTGACCTGAATCATCGTTACGCGCTCGACGGCCGCGGTGCTTGCAGTTACGGCGGTCTACTTTGGTGCTTGGGTCAGTTTGACCGCCCCTTTTCACCGCCGCAGGAAATTCTTGGCACGATCCGCCCCCGCCCGCTCGAAGAGCATGTCAAGCGCTTGGACCTCCAGCGATTCGTCAAATTGGTCGACCGGCCGATCACCAGTTTCCCGGCCACAGTGGCCGTGATCGGCGCTGGGGTGGGAGGTTTGGTGGCGGCTCGCACCTTGACCGACCATGGTCTTGACGTCACCGTGTTCGACAAATCGCGTGGCGTCGGTGGGCGATTGGCGACGCGGCGAGCTCCTTCGGGAGTCTTCTTCGATCACGGAGCCCAATACTTTACGGTCCGCGACGGTCGTTTTGCCCGCTATGTCTCCTCCTGGCTGGAGCGCGGACTCGTGCAAGCTTGGGACGGACGGATTGTCGAGATTCGCAACGGCCAAGTCGGTGCGGAGAAAAGCGAACCGATCCGCTACGTGGGCGTGCCGGCGATGAATTCGATCGCCCAGCACTTGGCGGCCGACATCAAGCTCCAACGCGAAACGCGAGTGGCCACCATTCAGGGGCAACCGGGCGTTTGGCAATTGGTGGCCGATGATGGCCGCGAGCTGGGCACCTATGATTACGTGTTGCTGAACTGCCCTCCCCGGCAAACACTCGACCTGCTGCCACCCGGTTCGGTGCTAGCCGAGCAGATTTCCAGCGTGGAGATGGATCCCTGTTGGGCCGTCTTAGTGGAACTGGAAAGTCCTCTGGAGCTCGATTTCGACGCGGCTTTCGTGCACGACAGCCCGCTGGCTTGGATCGCTCGCGATAGCTCCAAGCCGGGACGTCCGGAGGGGATCAGCTGGGTGATGCACGCTTCGGGAACGTGGAGCCGCAATCATCTGGAGGAAGAGTCAGACGAAGTGTTGGCGAAATTGTTGGACGCTTTTTCCGACGCCACGGGCGAAATGATCGGAGCACCGATTACGTTAGCCGCTCATCGCTGGCGCTACGCCAAACCGACTCGCCCGCTTGATCAACCATGTGTTTGGGACGCCCCGCACCAACTGGGCGTCTGCGGCGATTGGTGCGGTGGTCCGAGACTCGAAGGAGCGTTTCTCAGCGGTCAAGCGTTGGCGGGCGCCTTGCTACGGCATTTAACGATCGACCGACGGGTTCAATCATTGTAAAGCGATTGTCCTCAATCGCTGGCTGCCCATTGTAAAGCGATTGTCCTCAATCGCTTGCGCGAGCAAACAGCTGAGGACAGCAGTTTTACAATCAAACAGCTGAGGACAGCAGTTCTACAATCACTACTCGGGCGGCTCTTTGTAGTCGATCGGATCTTGCTCAAAGGCACCTTGCTGGGTGTCCATCAAAATCCGATTGACGGCGTTCAGCATTGCCAAAATCGTTGACTCAACCGTGTCAGTGCTGGCCCCCACGCCACGGTACGAACGACCGCGATGGGAGACCTCCAAGTTGACTTCGCCGATCGCGTCGCGTCCCAAGGTGGCGCTGCGAACTCGATAGTCCTTGCAAACCACCTCCACGCCCGTCAACCGCTCGACGGCCCAAAAAGCGGCGTCGATGGGGCCATCCCCCTGCTCGGCCACCACGCTGGAAACTTCGCCGCGATGCCGCAGGGTCAGCTTGACGCGGGGCATCCCGGTCCGCGAACTGGTCGATTCAAAATCGACCAACGACCATTCCTCAGCCACTCCGCCGCTGATCTGTTGTTGCACCAAAGCCATGATATCGCCGTCGTAGATTTCCTTTTTCTTATCAGCCAACTCTTTAAAACGTTCGAATACATCTTGCAATTGTTCTCCCGTCAATTGATAGCCCAGCGTGCGAGCTCGGTCGGCCAAAGCTGCCCGCCCGCTGTGTTTGCCCAGCACCAAATCGGTCTTGGGCACACCGACGTCCGCCGGCGACATGATCTCATACGTTGAACGTTCTTTGAGCATGCCATCTTGATGGATCCCCGCTTCGTGGGCAAAAGCATTCCGGCCCACAATCGCCTTGTTGCGTTGCACGCTAATGCCCGTCGTCTTGCTGACCAAGCGACTTGCCGGGACCAAGCGTTGCGTTTGAATATTCGTTTCGCAATGATAAAAGTCGGCGCGGGTGCGGAGCGCCATCACCACCTCTTCCAAGGCCGCGTTGCCAGCTCGTTCCCCGATCCCATTGACCGTGCATTCAATTTGCCCAGCCCCCGCCGAGACGGCTGCCAAACTGTTAGCCACAGCCAATCCCAAGTCATCGTGGCAATGGATGCTGATCACGGCGCGGTCGATATTGGGAACCCGCTCGCGGAGCATGCGAATCCGATCATAGACTTCACCGGGCGTGGCATAGCCAACCGTGTCGGGAATGTTGATCGTCGTTGCTCCCGCGGCGATCGCCGCCTCGACCACGCGGCAGAGGAAATCGTGCTCGGTGCGACAGGCGTCCTCGGGCGAAAACTCGACGTCGTCACAATAGTTCGCTGCCCGCTGGACGCCGGCCACCGCGCGGGCGACGATCTCGTCGGTCGACATCCGCAATTTGAATTCGCGATGAATCGCGCTGGTGGCCAAAAACACGTGAATCCGCGGTTGCGGAGCCAATTTCAGTGCTTCCCAAGCTCGATCGATATCCTTGTCGTTGCACCTGGCCAAACCGCAGACGACCGCGCCCCGCACGTTGGCGGCAATCTTTTGCACCGCTTCAAAGTCGCCCGGCGAAGCGATCGGAAAACCGGCCTCGATGATATCCACCCCCAGATCCACCAGCATCTGGGCGACTTCCAGCTTCTCATTCAAATTCATGCTGGCCCCCGGCGATTGCTCGCCGTCGCGGAGCGTTGTGTCAAATATTTTAATGTTCCGACTGGCTTGCGGTTCCGCGTCGGGCTGGGCCCCCTGAGTCTCGACAGACATGATCTCGGTTACTCCTGAGAAAAATTGGCGGCGGTCATCAGCCGAGCAAAGGTACGAAAAAACCCCGACGCTCGGCAATGGACCGGGCGTCGGGGTGTTGGATTTTGGCAGTTCTTCGAAATAGCCGCGAGCTCAAACCCCTATCGCTGGTCCACACAGGGACTAAGGCGAATAATCGGTAGGGCTAGAAGTTGCAACATAGCCTTAAAGTAGACAGTTCGGCTGCGAAGGTCAAGCGGCCCGCGGCTAGCGCCGTCGGCTCACGATTCCAGGCCCGTCGGCTAGCGCTGGCGGCTCACGATTGCAGGCCCGCGGCTAGCGCCGGCGGCTCACGATTGCAGGCCCGCGGCTAGTGCCGGCGGCTCACGATTGCAGGATGGGCACACCCTTGGGGGTCACACGCTTTGGCACGATTCCTGAGTCACTGAATGGACAACCAGCAAATTGTGAGCGTTGTGCAGGACGGAATTCCCCGTCACGAACACGATGCGATCGCCCGGCTCGGCCAATCCATTCTCCCAAGCTCCGCGACTGATCTCAGCAAACAACTCGTCACCATCGTCCAATTGACGAACGCGGCACGGTTTGATCCCCCAGAAAATTGTCATCCGCCGCAGAGTCTCTTCGTTATCGCTCGCTCCGATCGTGGGAATCAGTGACCTCTGGTTGCTTTTGACCCAAGCGGTCCCGCCACTGCGAGTAGCAATCACGATCATTTTCGCCTGAATCGCCTCGGCAATCGAAGTGGCACCGAAAGCGACCGCCGAAGTCACCGCGTGTACTCGCTTGATCTCACCGCGTGAAACTTGCAAAACACCGTGCATTAACTCCCGCTCGGTGTGAATCATAATCCGGTTCATAGTGTCGACAGCCTCCACCGGATAATCGCCGATCGCCGTCTCACCACTCAACATACAGGCGTCAGCACCATCCAGAATCGCGTTCGCCACATCGCTGGCCTCAGCTCGCGTGGGCCGACGATTGTGGTGCATCGATTCCAACATTTGCGTCGCCACGATCACCGGCTTGAGTTTTTCGCGACAGACGCGAATAATCCGCTTCTGCGCCACGGGGGTTTCGGCAACATCGATCTCAACCCCTAAATCACCGCGAGCCACCATCACGCCGTCCGCCGCATCGACGATCGCTTCCAAATCATCGAGCGCTTCGCGCTTCTCGATTTTTGCCACCACCAAAGCGTGCGATTCATAACTGGTTAACAAATTCTTCAGCGACTGCACATCTTCCGCCGAACGGACGAAACTCAAGCTAATAAAGTCGATGCCAACCTTGGCACCCCAGATGGCGTTGTCCACGTCGCTGGGACGCATCGACGAGACGCTCAACGACACGCCGGGGAGATTGATTCCCTGCCGGCTGCGGATTTCACCACCACCGGTCACGCGGCAATGAGCCCGGTCCGGGGTCACCGCGGTGACTTCCAGTGCCACCGTACCGTCGGCCAACATCACGCGGTTGCCTACCTTCAGTTCATCGATCAACCGCGTGTAGGCGGAAGTTAACTCGTGTGATTCGGTGGCCACATCCCCGCGGACGAAAGTCAATTCCATGCCCACTTCGCAAAGTAGCGGGTCGGTCAACAGCGTCCCCAACCGCAATTTGGGCCCAGCCAGATCGAGCAACACGCCAACCTGATACCCGGTCAGCACGGCCGCTTCGCGAATCGCCGCCAAAATTCGCTCGTGAGATTCACGATTCCCGTGAGCACTGTTGATGCGAAAAATGTCAGCCCCGTGCTCAATCAACGTGACCAGCTTTTCCACTGTGTCACAAGCCGGTCCGACTGTGCAGACAATCTTCGTGTTGGCTTCGCCAAGGTTAGGTCGGGGCATGAGCTGGCATCAGTCGGTGGAAGGATCGGCAAAAATTTGGCGTTTGATATTCTGTCGTTTGATCAACGAGGGACGGCTAACATCCCACAATCGTTTATCGTGTTTGAAACAACCCGGGGAACGCTGGAACCCCGCTGGCCGTTATCTTCGCTAATACCGTTAAATACGGCAAGACTAGCAAGGCCGCACACACCACCACCGCGACACCCACAACCGGGCCATTGGTTTCGGATAGTCAATTCGACTAGACTGCAGCCAGCAATCGCGTCCGATCAATGCGTTGGACATCGAACCATTGCCAGGAAACAAACCATGAAACGACCGGTCGAGCAGCACGAACGACGGAATTTCCTCAAGCAGTCGAGCTTGGTGGCGCTGGCCGGATCCAGCGGTCTGGCTGGCCTCCCAAAACCAGCCGCTGCCTCCCAACAGCCTGACCAACCAGCAGATCAGCCGACTGACCAACCTGCCGGGCCACGCATCGGCTCGATCGGCACCGGCAGCCGCTGGCAATCGGTCGCTCGCAGCGCCATGCAATTTGGCCAGCTCGTCGCGGTTTGCGACGTCGACCAGCGGCACTTGACCGCCGCCGCGAAAACGGTCGAGCAACAGCAAGGCTCGGTGCCGGAAACTTACCGAGACTATGCCGAATTGCTAGCTCGCGACGACATCGATGTGGTCACGATCGTAACGCCCGATCACTGGCACGCGAATCTTGCCATCGCGGCCATGCGAGCCGGCAAAGATGTCTATTGTGAAAAACCCCTAACGTTGACCATTGAAGAAGGCAACCAGATCATCCGCGTGCTGGAGCAGACCGGTCGCGTCTTTCAAGTCGGCACGCAACAGCGGAGCGAGTTTGGGCAACGCTTTCTGCAAGCCGTGGCGATCTGTCAAGCAGGTCGACTGGGCAAGATTACTAAAGTCACTTGCGGCATCGGCGGTGCCCCGAAGAGCGACAGCATTCCCGCCGTGGAACCTCCCGCCGAGCTCGACTGGGAACGTTGGCAAGGCCCAGCTCCGCAGGCCGAATATCGTTTTCAGAAGCGTGATCAGGGCCGCCCGGCGACTCGCTGTCATTACGAGTTTCGCTGGTGGTACGAATACAGCGGCGGCAAAATGACCGACTGGGGCGCGCACCACGTCGACATTGCCCAGTGGGCCATCGGAGCGACCGACACGGGACCGCTGCGAATCACTCCCAAACAAGTGACCCACCCCGTACCGCTCGATGCCGACGGCATGCCCACCGATCCCAGTCGCTACAACACGGCAACGTCGTTTACCGTCGAGTGCGAATTCCCCAGCGGTGTGATCATGGAGATTACCAGCCAAGGGCGTAACGGCATTTTGTTCGAAGGCGAGCAAGGCAAACTGTTCGTCAACCGTGGCAGCATCAGCGGCAACGCAGTCGAAGCGCTCGCCACACAACCCTTGCCCGCCGACGCCATCGAATTGCTGTACCGAGGCAAACCCGCCAGCCGGCACGCTCACATGGCAAACTTTTTTGCTTGCCGCGAAGCCAGGGTCCAGCCGATCAGCGACGTCTACTCGCATCACCGCGCCATGACGACTTGCCACCTAGCAAACATCGCCATTCGCTTGGGACGTGAACTCAAATGGGACCCCGACTCGCAAACCATCGTCGATGATCAACAAGCGCAAGCGATGCAATCGCGTCAAGCTCGCGCGGGCTACGAGCTCCAGGGTTAAATGGTCCCCACCGCAATGCGATCCTCCACAGACTCGCCTGATTCGAATCCGCCAGTCGCCCTGGTCACCGGCGGCTCGGCCGGCTTGGGGCTGGAAATTGCCGTGGCCTTGGCACAAGCCGGTTATCGAGTGGCGATCGTGGGCCGCGATGCGACGAAACTGAACTCTGCGGCAACCTCCATTGAAGCCCGCGTGACGGGCAATCAAGTCGTTGCTGGCAATCAAGTGTTGACTTGCCGTGCCGACTTGGCGGAAGCCGTGCAAGCGGAGCGTGCGATCGCCGAAGTGATTGCCCAGTGGCAACGATTGGACTTGGTGGTCAACAACATTGGCAGCAGCGACCGGGGTTTTGTCGCCGACTTGGACGTGACGCGTTTAACCGAGGTGATCGCGGCCAACGTGGTGCCGATGTTATGCACCAGCCGCGCCGCCCTGCCCCATCTAGAACAGAGTCGCGGGGTCATTATCAACATCGGTT
>CAZHTX010000038.1:11137-21760 GCA_964535475.1 uncultured Pirellulaceae bacterium | reverse complement strand
TCACGCATGCTCTCGGCGGCGGCCTCCAAGGCGGCAGGCAATTTCTCAGGTTGCTTGCCGCCAGCTTGCGCCAAATCAGGGCGACCACCTCCGCCACCACCGACGACCCGAGCAGCCGCGCCGACCCAATCGCCAGCTTTGATGCCATCTTGCACCAGCGCTTTGCTGAGCCCGGCGACCAATGTCACCTTGTCGTCGCCGCTGGGAGTTGCCAACAGCACGGCCACCGGTTGATCACTCTTCTTCCGCAACTGGTCAATCCACTGCCGCAACAAGTTGGCATTCGCCCCAGCGACGCTGCGGACGATCAACAGAGCGGGTCCGACAGCTTCGGCCTCGGCCAACATCTCGCTGGCCGTCAGCTCCCCGCCGGCGGTCAATTGTGATAACTGTTGTTGCAGCGCCACAGCATCTTGTTGAAGCGATTCGATCCGCGCCACGATATCACCGGGAGCGACATTTAGCAGCCGCGCGGCATCGCGCACGAGCCGACGTTGATCGATGTAACTGAGTTCGCCCGGCTGACTGGCCGCAGTCGATTTGGTTTTCGCTTCCTCGGCCGCCCCTTGGCCACCGGCGGCGAGCGCTTTCTTGGCTCGCCTGACCGACTCCATCAGGCCCTTGACGCCTTCGACAACGCCCGCTTGAGGCACCTCCAAGGCTGCGGCGGCTTGACTGAGGGTGGCTTCGATTTCCTGCCGATGCTCTTCGGCGCGGCGCCCGGTCAAGGCCACGATACGACGCGTGTTGCTGGAAACACTTTCCTCAGCAATCACCTCGAATTGGCCGACATCAGCAGTGGCATCCAGGTGCGTGCCGCCGCACAGTTCGCGGCTGAACTGGCCCATGGAGACCATCCGCACGGGATCGGGATATTTTTCACCGAACAGCATCATCGCGCCGGCGGCCCGCGCATCGGCCAGCGACACGTTTTGCCAGCTGATCGGTTCGTTCGCTTCGATCTGCTTGATCACGTCAGCCTGGATGGCCGCCACGGTCGCTTCGTCGAGTGATTCTTGATTCGTAAAGTCAAATCGAAAGGCATCCGCTTCGACTTTGCTACCTTGTTGTTGGGCGTGGCGGCCGACATGCAGCTGCAAAGCGTAATGCAGAATATGCGTTGCCGAGTGGGCGCGGCGAATGGCATCACGGCGCTCGCAATCGACACTCGCCGTGACCTCGGCCCCTTCATGCATCTTGCCGCTGATCATGCGACCAAAGTGGACGATCAAGCCAGCATGTTTTTGCACATCGAGTACTTTGAAGACAAAGTTCTCGCCCTCGATTTGCCCATGATCGGCAACTTGACCGCCACTCTCGGCATAAAACGGTGTCTTATCGAGCACGACTCGCAGCAGTTGATCGGAACCACCTGCTTCGATGTGACCGATCAACCGCTCGTCGTCTTCCGATTGACCGGTGATGATCCCCTTGATCGTGGCCTGGGTGGAAGTCGCTTCGTAACCAACAAAGGCGGTCTCGCGGAGTGCTTCTTTGAGCGTTTCCAGCGGCCCGGTTTGGAATAACTCGCGTTGCCCAGCGCCGCTATCGACCGCGTGTCGCTGCATCGCTTCGTTAAAGCCATCCCAGTCAAACGTGAGGTTATGCTCGGCCGCCATCGTCCGCAGCAACTCGGGTGGCACGCCGTTGGTCTTGTAAAGGTCGGCCGCCTCATGGCCGTCGACCATCACCCGCGACTCGGACTGCATTTTGGAAAACATGTGATCGATCCGGGAGAGGGCCGAATCCAGGGTTCCAAAAAAGGCCTCTTCCTCTTTGCGAATCACGCTGGCGACGCGCTCGGTCGTTTCACCGAGTTCCGGATAAGCGCTCCGCATGGCGTCGACCACGGCCGGCACAATTTGGTAGAGGAACGGATCACGGAGGCCCATTTGATGACCGTCCAAAACGGCTCGGCGGAGCAACCGCCGGATCACATATTTGGCTTTGTCGGGCCCCGGATAGACATTTTCGTGCACGGCAAAGGTGCCAGCCCGAACGTGATCGGTAATCCGCCGCAAGCGGCGGCCGTTATCGCTGGCGTAATCGTATTTCACCCCCACCACATCGGCCGCCGCTTGCACGATCGGCATGAGAATGTCGATGTGAAAATTGGTCGGCACGCCTTGCAGCACGCTGGCCGTACGTTCCAGCCCCATGCCGGTATCGATGTTCTTTTTCGGCAGTGGTCGCAGGTTATCCGGCGGCTCGCCGACGCGATTAAATTGAGTGAAAACTAAGTTCCAAATTTCGACACTTTTGCCATCATCGCACTGATAATAGATTTCGCTGCAAGGACCACAGACACCATCGGGACCTTGGCTGGGCGCGCTGGCGGGCCAAAAATTTTCGTCCTCCTCCATGCGAGCGATCCGCGCGGAGGGGATTTTAATTTCATCATGCCAAATGTTGTAGGCTTCGTCATCGTCGAGATAGACCGTGACGCTCAAGCGGGCGGGATCGATCCCCAGCCATTTTTTCTCGGTGAGAAATTCCCAGGCCCAGTGGATGGCTTCGCGTTTAAAGTAGTCACCAAAGCTAAAATTCCCCAGCATCTCGAAAAACGTGTGGTGGTACGCGGTGCGGCCAACGTTTTCGATATCTCCGGTGCGCAAGCATTTTTGGCAAGTCGTTGCCCGGGTAAAGTCGAGTTTGACTTTACCCAAGAAATGGTCCTTGAACTGATTCATTCCGGCGGGAGTGAACAGCACGGAGGGATCCCAAGTCGGCACCAGCACGTCACTGGCCTGGCGAGTGCAACCCTTCGAAGTAAAGAACTGGAGATATTTTTCGCGGAGTTCGTCCGTCTTCATCGCAATCGAATTCGGTAAGTGGATTCAAGGCAGGATCGAGCGGAAATTGCCGCACCCCAAACGATAATAACGCCTAAGGGTGGTTTTCAGTAAGAGCCTAGCCCATGGAATAGGCGGCAAGTGGAATCGGCATCCAGTGGAATCGGCATCCGGCCTGTAATAGCCCAGCATTCCCCCGCTAATCCTCTACAGCCGGCGATTTCCCGTCATTTGCTCCTGCGTTCCCTGCCGCTGGGGGAGGAACTTTTATTTGTTCCATAGCCCCGAAGCGACCGGCGAGCGTAAGTTCAACGACACCCTGTTCGTTTTCGACGGCTTGGTAGAAATCATCGGGCCGTTGGACGAGTTGCCCGGCGGCTCGCAAGATCATGTTTCCCGGTCTGGCCCCGGCCCGCCAAGCGGGTGAATCGGGATCGACGCGGACCACGGCGGCATCGCCACGGCGAGCCACGTTGGTCTGCATCAAGCGATCAGGCGGCAGCGCGCTGGCAAAATCGACTGACATCCCTCGCCAGCTTGGCTCTTCGACTTGGCTAAAACCGGGGCGGGACAGCGCCAAGCGTTTTTTTCCCAGTCGCACGGCGACTTCGCGTGGTTCGGGATTGCCGCTGGCCCGGACCCACATGCTGACCGTCGCATCTGCTGGCCGGCGACTCATTTCACGAAACAGGTCTTCGGCGTTGACGATCGGGACTTGATCGACCCGCACGATCACATCGCCGGCGCGGAGGCCAGCGTTTTCGGCCGCCATGCCGGGAACAACCCGCCTGACGATTGCTCCGCCGCCACCTGGGACGCTGATCGGCTCGACTCCGAGGAACCCGAACGTGGGCGAGCGGCCCGCTTGCAATTGCGCGATCGTGGCGAGCGTGGGTTGATCGATGGGAATCGCGTAGCCGGCACCCTGTTCGTAACCGCTTACAGCCGCCAGCGAAGTGGTCAAGCCGACCATTTCGCCCTGCAAGTTAATTAACGCACCACCGCTGCTGCCGACATTCAAGCGGGCATCCGTTTGGATCAACGTCCCGAACTCGGGGAGTGACTCCGGCGGGCTCAGTTCGCTGAGGCTTTCGCGGCTGGGCGGTGCACGCCGTTGCAAGTTAGCGACGATCCCCCAGCTGGCACTAGCTTGGCCATCGCGAGCCGTCGCGTAGGGGTTACCGAGTGACACCACAAAGCTGCCGCGGCGGAGCTGGGCGGCATCCCCCATCGGCATCACGGGCAATTTTTCCGCCTCGATTCGGATCACCGCCAGATCGGTCCAGGGATCCCCTGCGCGAACTTCCGCCGTGGTCCGCACAACCTCGGCCGCTTGACCCACCTGACCATCTCGGTACCAAACATAGTAGTCGTTCTGCTGGGGGTCATCGATGACGTGGTAGCATGTCAAAATGTCACCATCTTCGCTGATAATCACCCCCGAGCCGAACTCGGTCGGCACGACATCACCTTGCCACAAACCGCCTCGACGGGGGTCAAAACCGGGCAAGCCAAAATTGAACGTTTGGTCCGCAGCGGGTTGGCTGCCACGGCGGACGCGAGCGATCGCCACCACGCTCGGTGCGGCCTTAGCAATTGCCCCCTCGACAGTCTGCTGAGCGGCCAGCATCAAGGCACTGGCGGCATCTGAATTCACAGCGGCGGGCGACTCGGCAGCTTGCTCGTTCGCACTGGTTCCTTGAGCCCCGGCGACCGTCGTCACAAGGGCCACTGAGAGGCAGACGACTGACAGGCAGACGACTGAGAAGCAGGCTACAGAAAGGCTAGCTACTGAGAGGCAGCGAATCGCCGGGAATAAACGCATCTGGAAAAAACCTTTTGGGTGAACAGGAAGCCGCACCGAGTGCCACCAGCCATCATAGCCGAAACCGATAATTCCGGCTTTCCCGGATCGTCCGCTTCTTTTTGTTGAACCGGTTATTCGGAACGTGCCGATGGATGGGGTATCGTGATTCGTCTCGTTGTCCGTCCCGCGGATTGATGCCGTCGCGATTACCAATAAAACATTTGACCGGGGGGAAACCGCACATGTTTCGTCGATTACTGAGCGCCGCGCTGTTAGCGGTCATGATCGTTGGTTTTGCGACCAGCGCCAAAGCTGACCAGCGTGCCTACGGGCAATCGTGGGGCGGCACCGATAATCGCGACTGGAATCGCTTTTATCACTATCCCTACGTGTATTACCCGCAAAATTTTTGGGGTCAAGAGTATTATCGCAGCAGCGATAGCATGTACCACCGCTATCCGACCGAAATGCGGATTCCTGTGTACAACAAGAAGTGGCACAATTACTATCCATCCAGCCGTCGTTTTCATTATGGCCACCATTTCCAGCTGGACGTCTTTTAGGCCCCGGCTGATCATGGGACTTTGATGTCCGAATCTGAACCAATCTTTGAACCGGCAGGGTCATCTGCCGGAGCCGCTGAGTCGCAACACGGCAAAAGCGGTACCGAATCTCGAGAGCGAGCAACGAGCGTACGGCCACTGGCCAAACTGTTCGCCTCTCCGGTTCCGATTTGGGCGATTGCCGCTGACGGCACCTTCGCGTTTCTATCGGCCTCATGCGGCCAGTGGTTGGGCGTCGCTCCACGTTCTCTGCTAGGCCGCTCCACGCGAGTGCAATCACAGCATCCGCTCGATGCCTTAGCCCGTTCCCTGGGCCCACCCACTCCGTTACCCCGATCCATGTTGATCGCTGAGGTGCATCCCCCGGCGGCGGACCCGCAGTTCCAGCGTCCGCTGCCTCGACAAGTCACTTTTCTGCCAATCTTCGCGGCGACTGATGACACCGTCCCGGCGGAAGCTCGCTTCACGGCCGTGTTGGCAATTGGCCAAGACTTGGCTGCTAAAGATCTCTTTCGTTCCCCCCAGGCAACGGCGCTGATCAATTTGCTCAGCAAACAGTTAGCCGAGGATCCGCGTCGGGAGCACGCGCCAATGATGCTCGGCACGTCGGTATGGGCGAAACGACTGCGGTTACAAATTGCAGCCGCGACGGGAACCTCCAGCCACGTGCTGCTCTGCGGCCATGCGGGTAGCGGGACCGAAGCGATCGCCAATTTAATCCAGTTCAAATCCAAAGCGGGGCCGAGGACCGAGCTGTTAAAAGTCGCCGGTCCGCTGATGGACGCCGAGCTGTTCGATGCCACGACTGGCGGAATCGTGGCTCGCCTGCTCAACGCCGAATCCGCTTCGGCAGCCCCGTCCGCTTCGGCAGCACCGTCCGCTTCGGCAGCCCCGTCCACTTCAGCAGCCCTGCTCATCGAACAGATCGAGCAGATGCCGGCCGACGCTCAGGGCCGGCTTGAGCTGCTGATGCACAACCACCCCCAGCGGCTCCGTGTGTTCGCCACCAGCAGCCTGCCGGTCAGCGGTTTAATCAGTCGTCTGTTGCCCAGCTTAGCAGCCGAACTGACCGCCCTCAGCATCACCGTCCCGCCGCTAAACCTCCGCGGTGAGGATATTCCGCTGATCGCCACCAACTTGCTGCAGCGTCGTCAGCAAGCGGGCGAAACAGCCGCCGGTCAGTTGGGCCGTGACGCGCTCGATCGCTTGGTGCTCTATCCTTGGCCCGATGATTTTCGCGAACTTGACGCGGCCATTCGCGGTGCGGCTCGCCAGTGCCGCGGCGGCACGATTCGCGTGGAGCATTTGCCGCTGGCAATCCGCACCTTTGGTAGCCCGTCAGCGACGCAGCCCGAAACCGGCTCGCCCACCCCGCGGGTCCTGCCGTTGGACGCCGCACTGGAAACGGCCGAGCGTGAGTTTATCTTGCGGGCCTTGGAAAAAACGGCCGGCAACCGAGCCGCCGCAGCCAGACTACTGGAAATCAGCCGTCAACGCTTGCTCCGCCGCATCGAACAGTTGGGCATCACGTGGCCACCCAGTTAACCGGCACACCGTTGCTAATCCACGAAGCGGGCGATCGCTGGCGACGCACAATCGACGCTGGGCTGCGGGACGACACGTTCCTGGTGCGTTCAGCCACTGTCGGCGAAATCCGCGCCCTGGCAAATCAAATCCGCCCGCTGGTCTTGTTCTGGGAACTGCCCGCCGCCATGTCTGCGGAGACAACGAGTACACGCACCAAGAAGCCAGCCCGGGAACCAGCTCAGCAGCCTACCGGAGAACTGCCGGAAGTCATGCGGTCGATTCAGTTGCTCGCCCGCCAAACGGCCGCCCCGCTGCAATTACTAGCTTTTCCCGCCGAACTGCGTGCGACCGCTAAGCAGCAGCTGGAGCTCGAAATTCTGGGCCGCCAATTAGGCGCCGACTTAGTCGTCACGGCCCCAGAACAAATGGGGATTGGCTGGCGACTGGTGCAACGCTATCAAGCATCGTACCTTGGCAAACCGAGCTGATGCGTCCTGCTGCACACTTGGATTCCGCGGGAGATTCGCCTACTGTGAAGCAGAGGCGATTTTGCCTTTGTCTGACCACTTCACCGCGTAACTACGAGCTTGCTGGATGTCCGCCCTCACCGTTGAATCACTTCGCCAATGCCTGGCCGCCATCCGCGACCCAGAAACGGGTCGACCGTTACCGCAAGTGGATGGATTGGGGACGCTGGAAGTCAATGACAACCAAGCTGCCATCACGTTGCGACTCTCCACGCATTCCCTCCCGATCGCGGCGGAACTGCAGCAGCGAACGATCGATCACGTAGCAACCAGCTTTCCCGGCACCCAGACGACGGTCACGATCGAACCTGTCACGCGAACGGTCCCGCGACTGGGGCAAGTCGGGCTGCGAGCCCGCAGCGTAATCTTGGTCGGCTCCGGCAAAGGTGGCGTTGGCAAGAGCACCGTAGCCGCCTCGATCGCCGTCGTGCTGCGACGCTTCGGAGCTCGCGTGGGCTTGATGGATGCCGACGTTTACGGCCCCAGCATTCCGCACCTGCTGGGGCTCGAAGGCCGCCCCGCAGTCTCAGCCGAAAAACGAATCCAACCGATTCGCCTGGGAAACATGCCAGTGATGTCGATGGGTTTCTTAGTCGAGCCCGACCAGGCGGTCATTTGGCGAGGCCCCATGCTGCACGGCTCGATTACCCAGTTCCTCCGCGATACCGATTGGGGTGAACTCGATTACTTGATCATCGATATGCCACCGGGCACCGGCGACGTCGCTTTGACACTCTCCCAAGCCGTGCCAATCGCCGGCGCCGTAGTCGTCTGCACGCCTCAAGAAGTCGCCTTGCTGGACGCCGTCAAAGCGATCAGCATGTTCCGTAAAGTCGACATCCCGTTGGCCGGAATGGTGGAAAACATGAGCGGCTTTGTCTGCCCCGATTGCCATAAACAGTACGACATCTTCGGCGCCGGAGGAGCCCGCCAGCGGGCTGAAGAAATGCAAGTTCCCTTCCTGGGAGGCCTGCCGATCAACATTCGTTTGCGAGAAGCGGGAGATGCTGGCAAGTTGGCGGAGGCGATGGAGAACGACGCTGACCGAGCTCCCCTCGAAGCAATCACGCGAAACTTGGTTAGCCATCTCGCATTGCGATCGGCGTCGAGCAAACCAACGACCCAGCTGCCCACCTTGTAAGTCTTCTTTCGCGGAGCGAAAGGCGACATTAAAAAACACCGCTTCGGAGCCGAGGCTGGCGAAGCGGTGTTTTCAACTCGCAGAAATCTGCGTCCGGCTTGGCGACCCACGGCCGCTCGAGACACTCGGCGCTACTTCTTGCGAGTAGCCTTCTTCTTGGCTGACTTCTTTGCGACCTTTTTGGTTGCAGCTTTTTTCTTGGCAGCCTTTTTAGTTGCAGCCTTCTTAGTTGCAGCCTTCTTGGTCGCGGTCTTCTTAGTCGCGGTCTTCTTTACAGCGGCTTTCTTGACCGACGCCTTTTTCTTGGCACTCTTCTTCGAGGACGCCTTCTTGGTCGTCTTCTTGGAAGCGGCCTTCTTCACAGCCTTTTTAACGGACTTCTTTACAGCCTTTTTCGAAGCCGCTTTCTTTGCGGTCTTCTTGGTTGCAGCTTTCTTTTTGGCCACGTTTTCCTCCGCGCTCGAGAGTGTTCGACGGTCGTTGTGCGTTGGATCAGAAGGTCACCAACAACACCGGCCACGCCCGTCAGAATCAGTCAGATCACCGCCACCAAACCGGCGCTCTTCATGAGCAATTTGGGATTGACGACGGCAATCAACTACATACTGGTGCGTAACTGTACGAAATGCTGTCAATTTCGCAACATGTTTTCCACCAAAACTTGCCCGAGAAAGAAACTTTTTTTCGAATTTGCTAGCGGACGTTAACGCCAATTGCCCGAAGCGTTCATCATTTGATAGTTCGTAACGGCCAAAGAAGCGAACAACAGAGCGGCAAAGATCTGTCCTCGTGAGTAAAACCAGACCGCGATCACGATCGCCGTTACCAAGCTAATCGCTGCCGCGTTGGCTAGCCCGCCGCCGAATTTGTAAACGATTTCACGAGTGATTTGCCCACCATCCAGTGGCCAAACGGGCAACAAATTTAACACCGCCCACCAGATGTTGACGAACAGCAAAAATTCGACCGTGGCAAACATGCCTGCATCACGAATCAGCTCGCCTCCATGAATCCCCGGCACCCATTCCAAGAACGAGGGAACAAAAGATTCGACCGTGCCACCAAATCTAAAGTCGTCGGGCGGCCCGCCCGCCAAATCATATCCCAGGCCGCGAATACCCACGATCACGATCAAAGCCAACAGCAACTGCGCGGCCGGGCCGGCCGCCGAGATAAAAATCTGCTCATTGGAGCTCAATTGACTGTTGCGACGCATGCCACCGCCAGCCCCAAAACCGCCCGCCACAAACCGACTCGAAGGAACGGCCAACCCACCAAAGTGATACAGCACCACCGAAGCCTGCATCCCGCACATGCGAAACGCCACGGCATGCCCCAGCTCGTGCACTAGAATCGAGAGAAACATGATCGCGCACCACATCACTAACCATGGCAGCACGCCCGAACTGGCTTCAAAGAACAATGTGTCGACAAATAGGGCGCCGTTGTAGCCGAAGATCAGCCCTGCCAACCAGAAGCTCCAAGTCACACGAATCGGAAATCCAAACAGGTTAAATCGCAGGTCGTAGGCTGATTCCGGCGGTTCACTCAACAACATCGCACGTCCTCGTCGGTGAAAAATGCGTTCGCTGCGGGCACGAACAACCAGTATCCCTAAAAAATAACGGCGGCTTCGCCATCGCGAAGCCGCCGTCGGAAAAAAATGGGTCTCTGAATCAAGTAACGAGACTCAATCAGTCTTCTTTCTTGACCTTGTCGAAGCCCTTCTTGAAGGCATCAGCGCCGAAAACCAGCTTCAACTGGTCGTCGCCCTCTGCCTTGGCAACTTTACCTTGGCAATTGCCACAGCAAAAACCAACTTCCACTCCGCCAACCTTGACCATCTTGTCCGGGTTCACGTCGCCACCGCTCAGTGGGCAAGCCTTTTGCTTGTACTGCTTGGTGGAGACCAATTGGTGGTTGGCACGCAGCGCAAATTTGTCTTTGTCCTTGTCGAATTTACCTTTGCAGCCACCGCAGCAAAAGTAAACTTTACCGTCTTTGTACTCGGAAGACTTTTCCGGATTGGCAGCTTTGTTGGGAGCCATCACGCACTTGATGTCTTCCCACTTGATGTCGGCCTTCTCGGCAGCCCACACAGTCGCCGTGGTCAACAACCCACACACCGCCAAGGCGGCCAAAGTTCGCTTCATCATTCGATTTCACCTAAAATGTAGAGAGAGTGAAGGGGATCGTACTAATCCGCAAAGTATAACAGCTCGGATGGTCGCACTGTCCATAGCAACCAACCCTAACCAGGCTGTCC
>CAZHTX010000038.1:0-11037 GCA_964535475.1 uncultured Pirellulaceae bacterium | reverse complement strand
ATCTTCACTTCCCAGTTGCCGCAGCAATAACTCCAGATAGCTCCTTCGCTCCGCATGCTGCAACCCCAGGGCGTCTGCCAGCCGGCTAATCACATCAACCGCCGCGGCCCGCTCATTATCCTCCTCAATCAGCACTTCAACTTCGGCGTACCAACCGAGCGAATCCACTTGATCAATGACCACAGTCACCTGCAGACCGCCAAAGGGCACCCGCAACACCTCCCGCCGCTTCACAACACGAGCCACTTCGCTGAATCCCAACGCCACCAACAGCGTCTGCATCGACTCGCCGCGCGGATCACTCGGTCCCAACGGCCACTCCAACTCGCGGCGAACTTTAACGGCCGCATTGGCGGTCAAATTGGCCGCCGGCCCCCGCTGCTCCACCATTTGCGACACCTGTTCGGCAAGCTCCCGAGGCCCTTTGTAAGTCACCAAAGGTTGGCCATTCAAATAGCGAATCCGCAACGCCTCGTCGGTTTCGCGAAAATCACGACAAGGATGGCGAAAATAGATATCCTCATGAGCCTCAGCCGCTGCCGCCGCCGTAGCTCCCACCGCCGCCAGTCGCTCGCGCAGCAGAACAGGGTCTGCGACGAAAAACTTCAGTTCAATTTCTTGCATGAATTCACTTTTAAAAAGCCACAGCAATCATCCATCTGCCGCAGCGGATGTGGCTGGCGATTTCAACGCCACCTTGGCCAACACCATGGGCTGGCCCTCGCTGGTGACCCAAATGGCTCCGTCTCGATCAAAAGCAACCGCTTCGATTTGCCTTAACTTTGGCAAGCCATAATGCTCGGGCGTCGTCCGCAACGCGGATTCCCACGACTGGTCGGGCTGACGAGTAAACACGAATAAGTCAAAGTAGGTAATAAAGGCCAACCGCAACCCGTCCTGGCTGATGTCCATAGCGGTAATCATGGGAACGGGAAACGTAGCGATTCGGCGAGCTACTAAATTTGTTGTCGACTGCTCAAGGGCCTCGGCATCGGAAATCCCCTCAGCTTCGCTCACCGCAGGCTGATCTGCGGAGACATTCCCTAAGAACTCTGTCGGTAAACCAACGCTGTAAACGCCAGCGAAAGGGAGCCGGCCTTTTCCCACAAGGAAAATCCGCTGCTGGCTGACATCGATGGCAACCCCCTCGCAGTCCCGCGGCCCATCCGCAAATCGAATCGTCAGCCGTTTCGCCCGCACCGACTTCGCATCGCTGCCGGGCTCTGGAAAAAAATACAAATCGATGCTTTCCCGCCGCCGCGCATTGTCCCCCACATCACCGACCACCAACATGGACCGCCCCCGCCAGCGAAACGCGGCCATATCCTCCCAGTCCACCGCCTCGGCACCTTCGATAGCGACCGCTCGCCCTGCCCCATCCGAGTCTGGGGCGATGGCAAAAATACGAGCTTCATCGCCCGAGTCGTTATGTGTCCAAAACCAGCCGGGGCTTAACAAGGATGCTGCCAAGCCACTACTTTCGGTGATCCGCGGATCGACAATCTGCCGCTCCACCGGTGGTTCCGCAGACGACGCTCGACCGCCGATGAGCAAATACACAACAAACCAACTCATCATCCCGTACCGGCTCAATACCCCGTACTGGCTGAATGGCCAGCAATGACTCGCATCCTTCCGCCCCCGCTGCCTGTGCTGTGGGGATAAACTTGGATTTCGCATTGTGCTTGCGCTCGAATCGTGATCGTTTCAGCTGAGACTGGCGGTCAACTCCGCCCCAAGTGCATTATAAACATAACACCCCGTTGGCTTTCGCTGCCGCTGGCAACCGCATTTCAACGCCCCCCACCCGTCCCACGACCCGCCTCGCACTTCTATGACCGGCCCCGCAAATCATTCCCCCGCCCCGAATTCCCCCAGTCGGCCCTCACGCTTGCCCTGGCTGATCGCAATCGCGGTGGCAATGAGCGTGGTCGCTTACGGAATTCGCCCCACAGCGGCAATTTCCGGCAGCGGCCCGGCGGTGGGTCAACTAGCACCCTCCCTGCAATTGGTGTCATTAGCTTCTGCTCGCCCCCACACCGTTGAGCCGGCAACTGACTCCCCGGCGAGTCGCGTTTTTGATTCGCAACTCACGCTAATTACTTTTGACCAACCCCAAGTAACAATGATTCATTTTTGGGGCACTTGGTGTGGCCCCTGCCGTCACGAGTTACCCGAACTGGCCCTCTTGCACCAAGAAATTAAATCGCACCCACGCTTTCGTTTATTAGCCATCACTTGCGCATCCTTCGACGACCCCTCCCTCACGACGTTGGCCAATCGAACATCGCAGTTCTATAAATCGGCACAGATTGACTTGCCAACTTACGCCGACCCCACCACGACCGCGCGACGCCAATTCGTCAGCCTCATGCAAGGCCAAGGCATGGCCTACCCAACCACGATCCTGATCGACAGCCAAGGCATTATCCAGGCAACCTGGGTGGGAGTTCCCCCCGGCGGCGTCGAAACCATTCGCAAACGCGTCAATGAACTGCTCGCCGATTGCCCCTGAGCCTGACGCGACCGCGAGCCCAAACAGTCTAGTTTTCGACTATCATCAGGAAACTCGACTTCCCACCTCGCAAGGCGCTCGCCCCATGACTGGTCCCATCACTCGCCAACACAACTGGCTCTTACCGGCCCTACTCGCCCTCCTCACCCCAACCGTTCCCGCACCGACAGCTTGCGGCGCCGACCCACCGACGCCAACCGCATCCGCCGAGCCAAGCTCCGGTCCCATCGCCATCGAATCGCGGTTGGAATTGATGGTCGACGATTCCTTGCTAGCAGAGCTCAGCGGTGATGCTGCTTTCCGCTTACACAAACCGCAACCTCAAGAAGTTGTGCTGACAACGGATCAACCCTGGGAAGGCAACACCAGCGCCTATTACACCATCTTCCGCGACGGCGATCTCTTCCGCATGTACTACCGCGGTTCTCACTGGGACGAAACCAACAACCGAGCCGGGCATCGCGAAGTCACCTGTTACGCCGAAAGTCGTGATGGAATTGAATGGGTCAAACCCGATTTGGGACTGTTTGAATTCAATGGCTCCAAACAAAACAACATCGTCTGGGACGGCATTGGCACCCATTGCTTCGCCGTTTTCAAAGACGAAAATCCCGCGTGCCCGGCCGCAGCACGCTACAAAGCAATCTCGCGGGGACGACCACTCGGCAAACGCGGGTTGTATGTTTTCAAATCTCCCGACGGCCTCAAGTGGTCGCTGCTGGCCCCCGAACCAGTGATCACCGAAGGTGCCTTTGATTCTCAAAATCTGGCCTTCTGGGATCCCGTGCGTGAGCAATACCGCGAGTACCATCGCACCTTTGTTAACGGCGTGCGCGCGATCATGACGTCTACTTCCGATGACTTCATCAATTGGACCGAACCTGTCCTGTTGAGCTATGGCGACGCACCCGACCAACAACTTTACACCAACGCGATCAGCCCCTACTCCCGCGCGCCCCATTTCATGATCGGCTTTCCCACTCGCTATCTTCCCAACCAAGGGCAACGCGTCGAACCGCAGTTCATGAGCAGTCGAGATGGGCGAACTTTCAAGCGCTGGTTGGAACCAGTCATCCCCGAAAATGCCCCCCAAGACCGCACGGGCAACCGCAGCAACTACATGGCCTGGGGAATCGTCGCACTTCCCCAGCGGCAAGACAAACTATCGGTATACGCCACCGAAGCCTACTACACCGGGCCCGATAGCCGCCTTCGCCGCTTCTCCTACCGCGTCGATGGATTTGTCTCCGCCAGCGCCACCGAGCAGGGCCAATGGTTAAGCAAACCGCTTACTTTCAGCGGACAAGAAATGCTGATCAACGCCAAAACAAATCGTGGCGGCAGCATCCAAGTTCAACTGGAAACCCCAGCTGGCGAACCGCTCGCCGTCAGCCGGCCCATCACCGGCGACTCCACCGAGCACCGCACCGAGTGGCTCTCCGGCCAGCCGCTCGCCGACATCGCGGGGACGCCAGTTCGCTTGCGTTTTATCATTCAAAATGGTGATCTATTCTCATTCCGATTCGCACCATAGTTTTTATCCGCCCGCTCTCCATGCGAACGCAGTCCCATCACCGCCAACGATTTCCCACACCATGACTAACCGCTTGCTGATTACGCTCTGTTTGTTGTCGTCACTGCTATTTCTCGACACCCCAGTTAAAGCCACTGGGCCGCGAGCAAATAATCAACAGCCAGACAATCAACAGCCCAACATCGTCGTCTTTTTGGTTGACGACATGGGTGTGATGGATACGTCGGTCCCGTTTTTGACCGACGACCAGGGCCAACCTCGGCGATATCCGTTGAACGATTTTTATCGCACCCCAAGCATGGAGCGGCTCGCCAAAAATGGTGTGCGGTTTAGCCAGTTTTATGCCATGAGCGTTTGCTCACCAACTCGCATCTCGCTGATGACAGGCCAAAACGCGGCTCGCCATCGCACCACCAACTGGATCAATCCAACAAACAATAACGCGGGGCCTCAAGGGCCACCGCAATGGAACTGGACCGGTCTTAATGAAACCGATTTAACGTTACCCCGCCTGTTGCAACACCAAGGCTATCACACGATCCATGTTGGCAAAGGCCACTTTGGAGCAGCCCAGCACCCAGGGGCCGATCCCTTGAATTTGGGTTTTAACGAGAACGTGGCGGGGGCCGCCTTCGGCGCCCCGGGCAGCTATTACGCGGAGAAACATTACGGCCATAAAACGAAGCGCACACACCACGCCGTGCCACACCTGGAAAAATATCACGGTAGTAATACTTTTTTAACCGAAGCATTGACCCTCGAAGCCAAACAGTTGGTCTCTGCCACCGTGCAGCGGGACCAACCCTTCTATTTATACTTTGCCCACTACGCAGTCCACGCCCCCTTCGACTCCGATCCCCGCTTTGCCGATCACTATCGGGATTCGGGAAAACCGGCCGCGGCGCAAGCTTTCGCCACGCTGATCGAAGGCATGGATAAATCGTTGGGCGACCTGCTCGATCACCTCGAAACTTTAGGAATCGCCGAAAACACGCTCATCTTTTTCCTCGGTGACAATGGCTCCGACGCGCCGCTCGGACACCAACACCGAGTCGCCTCCGCCGCACCGCTGCGTGGTAAAAAAGGCGCGCACTACGAAGGCGGTATGCGCGTTCCCATGATCGCCGCTTGGGCCCGCCCCAACCCGGAAAACCGACTGCAGCAAGCTCTCTCCATTCCGGCTGACACCATTCAAACTCAAGTCGCCTCGGTGGAAGATCTGTTTCCCACAATCCTCGAACTCACTTCCACGCAAACTCCCGCTGATCATCCCGTTGATGGCAAATCATTGCGGAAGTTATTCAGCGGCCAAACCGATCCACAGCGAGCGGAACAGTTCTTGATGCACTACCCCCACGCGCCGCACCGCAGCAACTACTTTACCACTTGGCGAGATGGCGACTGGAAAGCGATTTATCACACCTTGCCAGAGGTGCGAGCGCATGGCGGATTCATCCAATTTAGCGGAGGCCATTATGAACTATTTAATTTGGCCGATGATCCCTTCGAAGCGACCAACCTAGCCGACTCGCACCCTCAACAGCTGACCAAAATGATGCAAGGCATGATCACTGCCTTAGAACATCATCAGGCGGTCTACCCGGTCGATCAAGCTGGCAACGAACTCAGACCTCAGCTTCCCCGGGTCGCACAACAGAAAAGTGACGACCGATAATGGTCCACTGGTTCCAAGCTCAACATCCGGTGCTGCAAGCGCTGCTCGCTGGGCTGTTTACTTGGGGCATCACGGCGCTCGGTGCCGCGGTGGTCTTCGGCTTTTTCCATGTCCAACGGAAACTGCTCGACGCGATGCTGGGATTTGCCGGGGGCGTGATGCTGGCGGCCAGCTACTGGAGCTTGCTGGCACCTGCCATCGAAATCTCCGCGGAACAAGGTTGGCCGAGCTGGTTTCCACCGGCGGTAGGATTTTTGCTCGGTGGTGCTTTCCTGTATGGTTTGGATCAAGTCTTACCGCACTTGCATTTAGGGCTACCAAAGGAATTTGCCGAAGGCCCGCCGGCCGCTTGGCGGCGGTCGATTTTGTTGGTCAGCGCGATCACCATTCATAACATTCCCGAAGGCCTCGCCGTGGGGGTCGCTTTCGGCAGCATTGCCAGCGGCTTGGAATCAGCCAGCCTGGGCAGTGCCGTCGCGTTGGCGATTGGTATCGGCATTCAAAATTTCCCCGAGGGCCTCGCCGTCGCCCTGCCACTGCGAGGCGAAGGGCTCAGCCGCAAACGATCATGGATGATGGGCCAAGCCTCCGCCATGGTGGAACCTCTCGCCGCCATGATTGGTGCCGCGGTAGTCGTTTACGCTGCTCCCGTCCTCCCCTTCGCGCTCAGCTTCGCGGCGGGCGCGATGGTTTACGTGGTCGTGGAGGAATTAATCCCCGAGACACAACAGCAAGGCAACGACGATCTGGCCACGCTGTTTCTGATGCTCGGTTTTGTGATCATGATGGTGCTGGATGTTGCACTCGGTTGAACCGGTTCAGCGATCCGCACGGCATGTCTTTTGCGTCGTGAGCCGCTATGGCGCTAGCCGCGGGTCTTTTGGGTTTTCGGATAGGTTCTCAGCCAAATAAGCACCACGTCAACAGCATAACATGTGGAGCCGAATGCAGCGTAATGAATGATTCACAGCAACATCACCAGCATATGCTGCAAGATTTCCGCCGCAGATTCTGGATATCTCTCGTGCTGACGCTGCCCGTGCTGGTTCTCTCAGAGATGATCCAGGGCTGGCTCGGCCTTGAGAATGTGATTTCCTTTCCAGGCGATCAATATGTTCAATTTGGTTTCGCGACAGGACTCTTTTTCTATGGTGGTTGGCCTTTTCTCAAAGGTCTCTATCATGAGCTGAAGGAATTAAATCCTGGCATGATGACACTGATTGGCTTGGCAATCAGCACTGCATATATCTATAGCTCATTCGTTGTTTTCTTGCTGCAAGGCAACGTTTTCTTCTGGGAACTTGCAACCCTGATCGACGTGATGCTGCTCGGCCATTGGATCGAGATGCGCAGTGTCATGAGTGCGTCGGGGGCGCTCGAAGAACTGATAAAATTGATGCCCGACCAAGCGCATCGCTTGTCTGAGGACGATTCGACCGAGGATGTGCCCGTCTCGAAACTTAAACAAGGAGATCGTGTCCTGGTAAAACCAGGTGAGAAAATCCCGATCGATGGCAAAATCACGAAAGGCAGAACCAGCATTGACCAATCGATGCTCACCGGCGAGAGTCAGCCGGTCGAGATGGGCGAAGGTGACGAGGTCATCGGCGGGTCAGTCAATGGCGAATCCTCCATCACGCTGGAAGTCCAAAAGACGGGGGAAGAAACCTATCTTTCACAAGTAATCGATACGGTTCGGCAAGCACAAGAGTCACGCTCACGCTCGCAAAACTTAGCCGACCGCGCCGCCTTTTGGCTGACGATCGTCGCGATCACGGTGGGCGTGCTGACGCTAATCGCCTGGCTGGTGCTGGGCCGTGACTTTGAATATGCGATCGAACGGATGGTCACAGTCATGGTGATTACCTGTCCCCACGCGTTAGGTTTGGCTGTGCCATTGGTCGTCGCCATGTCGACTTCGTTGGGGGCAAAACGAGGCTTGCTGATTCGAGATCGAAATGGTTTCGAGCGGGCCCGTAAACTACGTGGGGTCGTGTTTGACAAAACAGGCACCCTCACCGCGGGGCGATTTGAGGTCAGCGACGTCATCCCACTGAGCGAGATCGAGGAAGCCGATTTATTACGTCTGGCGGCTTCCCTGGAAAGCCAATCCGAACATCCAATCGCGCGCGGAATCGTCACCAAAGCCGAAGAACGAGACCTACAGTGGCCGACTCCCAATGACTTTCAGGCAATCAGCGGCCAAGGCGCGGAGGCCAGCGTTGATGGGCAAGCGGTGAAGGTCGTCAGCCCCGGATATCTCGAACAACATGATGTGCAGTGGAGCGACGAAGACAACAACCAAGTCAAAGAACTCGCCGAGCAAGGAAAGACCGTTGTCTACGTGATCATCGACAATCAAGTGCGGGGCGCAATTGCCCTGGGGGATGTGGTCCGTGATGAGTCTCGAGCGGCCATCGATGCCCTCAAAGCTGAAGACATCAAAGTGATGATGATCACCGGGGATGCGGAAAAGGTCGCCGCCGCCGTGGCAAAACAATTAGGGCTGGATGACTATTTTGCCGGTGTCCTCCCGAATGATAAAGCAGACAAAATTCGCAAGCTTCGCGACGACGGCTTATTCGTCGCCATGGTGGGTGACGGTATCAATGATGCACCCGCGTTGGCGGAGGCTGATGTCGGCATAGCGATTGGTGCCGGAACCGACGTCGCCATGCAAACCGCCGATGTCGTCTTAGTGAACTCGGACCCTCGCGACGTCTTGCAAATCATCCAACTGTCGCAAAATACTTATCGTAAAACACTTCAAAACCTGTGGTGGGCCAGCGGCTATAACATTGTCGCCATTCCGTTGGCAGCGGGGGTTGCCGCACCGTGGGGATTCGTGATGCCACCAGCAATTGGCGCGCTAATCATGTCTTTGTCGACAATCATCGTCGCCATCAACGCGAGACTGCTGAAAGCACCCGCTGCTGATGACGAACCGCAAGCGGAGGAATCCAATCGCGGATCGCGTGCGTCAGGCTAGCTTACTAACTGGCCTTTTAACAGCTGACAAACTCCCGCCACATCGTCAGCTTGCCACACCGCGCGACCGACCGCGATGCGAAGGCAGCCAACTTCAATTACCTGGGCCAAGTTACCTGCGTCGATGCCACCAATCGCGAACGCCGGGACTGTGATTTCCGCCGCCACGCGTTGCAAAAAATCGACTCCCGGAAACGCTTCAAACTGCTTGGTCTGGCTGGGGAAAGTCGGCCCGCAACCAATATAGTCGGCACCTTCATCGACCGCCTGCAACGCCTGCTCCATGCTGTGGGTTGAGACGCCGACGATTTTATCCGCACCAATGACTCGCCGCACCGCAGCCACGGTTAGCTCATCCTGCCCGACGTGTACCCCGTCGGCCCCCACCGCCGCAGCGATATCAGCCCGGTCGTTGATAATCAGCTGACAACGCTGCTCATGGGGTTCTCGGCACAGAGCGTCGGCTGCCAACGCTGCCCGTTGCAGCAACAATCGATCGCTGGCATTTTTATCACGCAGCTGAATCACATCCACACCGTCATCGGCCAACTGCACAATCCGCCGCAACCAATCCTCTTCCTCCCCCGCCAGATCGACCAAAACGTAAAGTCGCGAATCGGCGATACGAGCCCGCCGCGAGATGGCTAGCAGCAAGTCTTTTTCCAGGCTGTAACTGCGATAGCGTAATTGCTCCAGCGCGGCGGCCAACTGCGCAGAAATTAACTTGCCGTACTCTTCGAGGCAGCGCAGCGATTGCTGAACACGTGCCAGCGCGGCGGCCAACACCTGCTCGACTTCTTGACGACGCGTTTCTTCCGAAGTGGTGATTTCCGTGCCACAGTCCGCTAGGGTATCGCGTGCGGCGAGCAACCGCTGGCGATCGAGCTGACCGAGCGTGGTGGTCAAACCGTGTCGCAGCTCTTTTGCTTGGCGACTCAGCAGCGCATCCCCGAGACCAAATCGGGCAAATTCTTCCGCCGTCCGCAGACCTTCAGCAGCCCGATTCGCGGCCGCGTCAAGAATTCGATATACAACTCGATCGTCCATAAATCCGCTTATTCAACCAGCCTGAGAGCCGCAGAGATCGCTCGCCAGGCTCACAACCGGGCGGCAACTACGATATGTTTAAACGCCAGTCTCCCATTATCTGGCGAATCGCCGAATTGGATACCAGCCTTTTGAGCGAATCAACGCACCCTGCAACCGCGGCAAATACTTACCTCCAGTTACGTTACAATCACCGCTATGAACGCCAACAATCAACTATTTGCCGCCGCTCTGGCCAGTCCGGCCACGACGTCCGAGGAAATCGGCCAATCGGCCGCGCTCATTAGCAACGACGCGGTTGTGCTGGGCATCCTCATGTCGATGTTGGGTTTGGTCTTCTGGACGAGCCAAAGTGAAAACATTTGGCTAAAGCGATTTTATAAAATCGTGCCGATGCTGCTGCTCTGCTACTTCCTACCCTCGCTGCTGACACTCTTTAGCGTGGTCGATCCGCAGGCGTCGAATCTTTACCAAGTCGCTTCGCGGTATCTATTGCCAGCCAGCCTGGTGCTGCTGACACTCTGCGTTGATCTGCGAGAGATTTTGCGGCTTGGTCCCAAAGCGTTGATCATGTTCTTAACGGGTACCGTTGGCGTGGTCATCGGTGGTCCGCTGGCAATCTTGATCGTCAGCGCGTTTGCTCCGGACTTGGTTGGCGGTGAAGGGCCCGATGCGATTTGGCGAGGCATGACCACGATCGCCGGGAGTTGGATTGGGGGCGGAGCCAACCAAGTAGCAATGAAAGAAATTTTCGCTCCCTCCGACCAACTCTTCAGCGTGATGGTTACGATCGACGTGTTGGTGGCCGAGTTTTGGATGATGTTTCTGCTGCTGGGAATCGGCAAGACAAAAACGATCGATCGCATCTTCAAGGCGGATGCTTCCAGCGTCGAACGCCTGCAAGCCAAAATGATTGCCTTTAGCACTAAGATCGCTCGCAACCCTTCCACAACCGACTTGGTGGTCATCTTGGGAATCGGCTTTGGCGGCACGGCGATCGCTCACGCCATCGCCGACGTGGTGGCACCCTGGATAGCCGCCGAAGCGCCCGGGCTCTCGCGGTTGAGCCTGGACTCTAAATTCTTTTGGCTGATCGTCTTGGCGACCACGATCGGGGTGTTACTGTCCTTTACGCCGGCGCGAAACTACGAGGGCGCCGGGGCCTCCAAAGTTGGCACGGTGTTTATTTTTGTCTTGGTCGCCACGATTGGACTGCAGATGGACCTGTCGGCCATCATCACTTACCGGGGTCTGTTTGTCGTTGGTTTAATTTGGATG
>CAZHTX010000037.1:0-21948 GCA_964535475.1 uncultured Pirellulaceae bacterium | reverse complement strand
GATCAATCGGCTCGCCACCGCGCCAGCACACTTCCCGCATCTGCTCCGCTGTTAATGCGAAATGACTTTGCAAATCGGGTCGCGACTGGATCGCCAATTGCCACAGCAAATTCACGTACGATGCAAACGTCATCGGCACACAACCCAAGTCCTTTTCCATCTGCCGACGACGCTCCTGCACTTCTTCCAGCGTCAAATCATTGACGACCGCCACCGGCAAACCGTCCGCTTCCCCAAACAATTCAATCGGCGAAAGCCAATCCGACGTATCCACTGCACTCCCATCAAGCGTCTCCAGCCGCTCGCGAATCGAAACCATGGCGCTCGGATCGTCGAGCGAATCGACAAGATGGGCTTTCAGCGGATTGAGATCAACGTAAGCCATACAGGCCAATACGTGCTCTTGCTCTTCGAGCGCATTCAGCTTAAAACGTTCTTCGAAGAAGTGACCTGTACACTCGTCTTCGATGTTACACTTGCGAGCCACGGTCTGACACATCAGCTTGACGAACCAAGAGATGTCGGAAAGCCGCACCCTGAGTTCCTCAACACGCTCCGGGTCGCTCAGAATCGCATCGATTTCACACTCTCGAATTTTGCCCCCTTTGTTCCCTCGAGTCGGTTTCCTCGAGGTCAGCGAAAGCCAGCGGATGGCGACTTGGCGATCGCTTAACTGCTCGACCAAGTCGGGTCGGTTCCTAATCACACAGTGCCAATGATTTGGCATTATTGCATACGAAAGTAAATCTAGGCAAAATCTTGAGATCAGAAACTTCATCCGCTCACGAAACCACCCTCTGCGGTGCGAGTAGTCGTATTCGGTCAGCGGATCAATGCCGTGGAGATAGCTCCTGCGAGTGGTACGGTTGAAGCAGTGATAGACGCCGTGCTGGGTGGGATCGTAGACGGTGGAGCGGGCCGGGCGAGGCATATGGAGCCCTCCAAAAAGTGGAAGCAAATGGAACTGTACGCCCGCATCTTAGCAAATACCCTCACATATCCAACCCCCTGCCGGAAGAATCGCAAAAATAAACTATGGACAGGTTACTACCTCTCCTCTGGTGGATCCAACCCTAGCAGGCAAATCGTCCCAAATCATCGGTACACCATTTATCGCCCTTCACTGACGGCAGATAGATTTCTGTTAGCGGGTGCTTTTCAGGTTGCTGTCTGCCACCCCTCCCGGCCCGGCGACATCCCCTCATTTCAAGGCTGATTGTCGTTGGCGAGGCCGTCGCCGCTGGGATCCGCTCGATGTCCGCCGCAACAAATTAATGCTCGAAAGTCCGTCGAATTTGATCGTCTTCGCTAAAAAACCGGAAATTGGTAAAGCGGTTTCCGATTACAAGCCCCAGACCCACGGAATGATCACCATCGAGACCGCGAAGACCAGCAAATTTAGGGGGATACCCAGCCGGGCAAAGTCGCTCATGCGGTAACCACCTGGGCCGTAAACCATCAAGTTTGTTTGATAGCCGAAGGGTGTGGAAAAACCAGCCGACGCGGCCATCATCACGGCCACGGAGAAGGCAATCGGATTGGCCTCCAAGGAAATCGCCGCCTGCCAACCGATCGGGAACATCAGCACCGCCGCCGCGTTGTTGGTAATCATTTCCGTGCAAATCATCGTGGCTAAATAGACAGCCGCGATGGCTAGGAATTTGTTGTCGCCAGCCAGCGCCAGCAGCCCCTCAGCAATCGCGCGGGCTGCGCCGCTGGTGTCTAGCGCCGCCCCGATCCCCAACGCCGCGCCGATCACCAACAAGATCGACCAGTCGATACTGCGTCGTGCTTCGGTCATCGTGCAACACCGCGTGGCCACCATTGCCAACGCGCCCAGCAGCGCCGCGGTCAATATGCTGATTAACTGTACGGCGGCCAGTCCCACCATGGCGACCAAGATCACCAACCCAATCCAAACCCGTTCGGGGCGGCGGACCGATGCCTGTTCCAGCGTACTGACTAAAAAGAAATCGCCGCTCCGCCGACGATTGCGAACGAACTGCGGAGTGGCTTCCAGCAGCAACACGTCGCCCACTTCCAAAACCACATCCCCAATCTTGCCCGAAATGCGTTTCCGGCCGCGCGCGACGGCCAGTACGGCTGCTCCGTAATAAGTGCGAAAACGTGCTTCGCGAATGGATTTACCAACCATCGGACAGCGGCTGGAGACGACCGCTTCGACCAATTGGCGGTGCCAAGCGGGCACGTTCAACTTGCGAGCTTGCCCATCCCCGCTGCTGAGCCCCCGCGTTTTTTGCAAGTCGACGACCGATTCCAATTGGCCGACGAACAACAACAGATCGCCCCCCTGCAACCGTTCGCTGGGAGACACCGCCGGCAAACTCTCACCGGCCCGTTGCAGCTCCGCTAAGAACAACCCGGGCAAATGCCGCAGCCCGGCATCCTCGATTCGCTGGCCGACGAGCGGTCCGCCAGGGGTGACGACCATCTCCAACGTATATTTATGCGGATCATCTTGCGGGCTGACCGCCGGTCGTCGGTCGGGCAACAAAAACCGGCTGGCGATCAGCAGATAAGCCAGTCCCAGCAGGGCGGCTGGCAAGCCCACCAAACCGGGCTCGAAAAAGGAAAGTGGTTGGCCACCAGTGGCCGCGATTTTACTGTTGACTAGCAAATTAGTGCTCGTCCCCAAGGTCGTGCACATGCCTCCCAAGATCGCCGCATACGAAAGTGGCATGAAGAATTTGGCCGCTGAAATTTCCGTACGTTTACTTAAGTCGGTGACCACCGGCAGCATCGCCGCCACGATCGGCGTGTTGTTCAAAAAGGCACTCAGCGCCGCGACGGGGGGCAGCAGCCGCAGCTGGGCATCAAACAGGCCGCGGGGTTTTTTTAGCAACCAACTTGTGGCTAAGTCCGTGCCGCCCGTTAACTCCAGTCCAGCGACAACCACGAACAGCAGCCCTACCGTAACCAATGCCGGATTGCCGAAGCCAACCACCAAACTGGAGACCTGCGGGAGCAGCGGGCTGCCACTCAAATCGCTGACGATCATCAGTATCGCCAAGCAGCCCATCGCCAGCAAATCGGTTGACGCCAACCGCATTGCTAAGCCGACCAGCAACGCGATGGCAATCGACAAAGCGAACCAGGCTTCCCAGGTTGGCACGATAATTTCCGTTTCGAAATGAATTGCTGCAAAGAAATAAGGATGCCGCCGGCAGCCCTAGAGTAATTCCCTTTATCGGCAACGATAGCGATCGGTGCCCAGTCGATTGATTGTTGGTTACACTATTGGGCCTCCCGGGGCGACAACTGACGCAAACCGTACAATCGCACCCATGTGCCGCACTCTTGGCCGCACCGCCGGGGGGTTAACCCTGTTTTTTCATTTCCGACGCTCGCCACCGTAACTTAATTTCCATGGCCGAAATCAGTTCCAAGCCTCCTGCCACTCCCAGCGGCAACGGAAAATGGGTGATTACCCTCCTGGTCCTCGTTTTGCTGGTTTTGCACCAGGATAACTGGTTTTGGGAGGACGGCACGCTGGTGCTCGGTTTCTTGCCCATTGGACTCTTCTACCACGCCTGCATTTCGCTTGCTGCAGCCCTCGTCTGGTTTATTGCCACTCGTATCGCCTGGCCGGTGGAGACGATCGCTGGCACCATCGAGCAATTGAAGAGCGAGCAATTGAAGAGCGAACAATCGAAGAACGAGCAATTGAAGAACGAACAAACTTCTCAGGAGGTCTCGCAATGAACCCCGGCGTGCCTCAACTAATCATTATCGTCTGCTACCTGATCGCCCTGGTCAGCCTGGGCTTATTTTCCAGCCGACTATTCAGCGGCACCAAGTCCGATTACCAAGTAGCCAGCCACTCCATCGGACCGTTCCTGCTGCTGATGAGCATGTTTGGCACCACGATGACAGCCTTCGCTCTCGTTGGCAGCAGTGGCGAAGCCTTCCGCGAAGGCATTGGCGTCTACGGGATGTTGGCCAGCAGCAGCGGGATCGTTCACTCACTCTGCTTCTTTCTGATCGGTGTCAAAGTTTGGTCCCTCGCCAGACTCAACGGCTATACGACTCAAATCGAATTTTTTCGCGATCGCTTGGACAGTAACTTTGTCGGTTTGTTGCTGTTCCCAATCTTGGTCGGCTTGGTGATCCCCTATTTGTTAATCGGCGTGATCAGCAGCGGCACCGTGATCCAGGCGCTGACGGCCGGATTCGCTCCCGAATGGAGTTGGTTTCAAGTCTTTGACAAAGAAACCCTCCAGCCCGACCTGGCCGTCCACGGGGGCGTGCCTCCTTGGCTCGGCTCGATGGTGGTCTGCTTGGTGGTGCTAGCTTACGTGTTCTTCGGTGGTATGCGGGGAACCACCTGGGCAAACACCTTTCAAACACTCGTCTTCATGATCTTGGGAGTGGTGACGTTTTACGTGATCGCGCAAAAGCTAGGCAAACAGGATGGCTTTCTGGAGAACCTTAAACTGTTGGGCAGCGTAATCCCCGAGGATAAGGCGACCCGCATTGAGATGAGTAAGACGAAGTTTGCCACCTATCTATTGATTCCGTTGTCCGTTGGTATGTTTCCCCACTTATTTCAACACTGGATGACCGCTCGCAGCGCCAACAGCTTTAAACTGGCTGTGGTTTGTCACCCTCTGTTTATCATGATTGTCTGGGTCCCCTGCGTACTCGTCGGCGTCTGGGCCGTAGGTGTCTGGGCAGACCCCAGTTTGCGCCCCGCCGGTCCGCCACTGCCCGATAATCCGAACGCCATTTTGCCCTTTTTGGTCAAGACGCAAACTGGTCAGATCCTTGGGGGCTTCCTCGCGGCCGGGATCTTGGCGGCAATCATGTCCAGCCTCGACAGCCAATTTCTCTGCTTGGGAACGATCTTTAGCAATGACGTGGTAACACATTATCTGGGCAAGGATCGCGTCAGTGACGCGCGGCAAGTCGTTTTCACGCGGCTGTTTATTGTCGCCATCGTGATCGTTACTTATCTGCTAAGTCTCGGCAACGTCCGCAGCGTCTTTGCTTTAGGGGTCTGGTGTTTCAGCGGCTTTAGCGCGCTGTTTCCGATTGTCGTGGCCGCGCTCTATTGGCGTGGCTTGACGGCTGCCGGCGCAATCAGTGGGATCTTCGCGGCGATCATTAGCTGGGGCGTGCTGTTCTATCACGGTTTGCAAATTCCCCCCGAAGCCGGCGGGTTGAGCAAGTTTGTCTTACAAGTGCCAATCGGCGAACAAACCTATCAATTGATGCCAGTGGCGGTGATGATGGTCAGTTCTACATTGACAATGTTGGTCATTTCCTTGATCACGCCTAAACCACAGCCCAGCACTTTGGCAAAATTCTTTCCTCACGTATAGTTTGTGGAGAAGTCGTTCATGGCATATGAGCAGTCCGGTGATGTTGCGTCCCCACCCAGCGATATTGCTCAAGCAATCGCCGAGGCCAGTAAGCCTATGCGGCGGATTATTGAGCAGGTCGATCAAGTGCTGGTCGGGCAAGAACAACTTACGCACCGGATGTTGGTGGCTCTGCTAACGGGCGGCCATTTGTTAATTGAAGGAGTTCCCGGGCTGGCGAAAACAACGGCCGTCGCCAGTCTGGCAAAGGCCATTGATACCGGTTTCCAGCGTCTGCAGTTCACTCCTGATTTGTTGCCGGCCGATCTAATAGGCACCCAAGTCTATCGGCCTCAAGATCAAACTTTTGTGGTGCAGAAAGGCCCGATTTTCTCCAACCTCATTTTAGCGGATGAGATCAATCGCGCACCGGCCAAAGTGCAAAGCGCGTTGCTCGAAGCGATGCAGGAACGTCAAGTCACGATCGGTGGAGAGACCTATCAACTCGATGAACCCTTTCTTGTGATGGCCACTCAAAACCCGGTCGAACAAGAGGGAACTTATCAATTACCCGAGGCCCAGACCGACCGTTTTATGCTCAAGACGATCGTCAATTATCCGAGCCGCAAGGAAGAGCTGGAGATCTTGCGGCGGATGGGCAAGACACAGTTGCGATTTCAAATCGAAGCGGTCACTTCGCCAGCCGAGATTTTGGCCGCTCGCCAGTTGGTTGATCAAGTACAGTTAGTACCGTCGCTGGAGGATTATATCGTCGACCTCGTCTTGGCGACTCGCAATCCGGCCGCCTATGGATTGCGGTTGGCGGAGTTGATCCAGTTTGGTGCTTCGCCGCGGGCCACGATTAACTTGGCACTGGCCAGCCGGGCCTGCGCGTTCCTCGACGGACGTGGTTTCGTGACTCCGCAAGACATTAAAAACATTGCCCTCGACGTACTCCGCCACCGCGTGATTATCAGTTACGAAGCGGAGGCCGAGGAGCGAACCAGCGAATCGATTGTCCGCGAAATTCTCAACCATATCCCCACGCCATGACGATCCCCAGCGATGTCCTGCGGAAAATTCGCCGTGTGCAAATCCGGACTTCCCACCGCGTCGATGAATTGCTGGCTGGTAGTTGGCACTCGGCCTTTAAAGGACGTGGTATCGAATTCGAAGAAGTTCGCCCCTATCAAATCGGTGATGATGTTCGCGCGATCGATTGGAACGTAACCGCCAGATCGGATCAACCTTACATCAAACTGTTTCGTGAGGAACGCGAATTAGCAGTCTCCTTGTTGGTCGATCTCAGCGGTTCACAGATGTTCGGAACCCAGCAGACGAGTAAACGGGATCTGGTTGCCGAGATCGGTGCCACCATCGCTTTTTCCGCGATTAAGAACAACGATCAAGTCGCGCTCACGTTATTTACCGATTCAATCGAAAAACATATTTCGGCCGGTAAGGGATCGCGGCACGTGCTGAGGATGATTCGCGAGTTGCTATATTGTCAGCCGCTGGGACGGGGTACAGACTTGGCGGCCGCCCTAGAGCACCTCAACCGCACGACGAAACGTCGCGCCGTCGTGTTTTTGATTAGCGATTTCCAAGCTGCCAACTTTGAAAAACCGCTACGTATCGCCAGTCGCAGGCATGACATCATTCCGATCGTAATCAGCGATCCGCGGGAACGCGAAATGCCCAATGTGGGACTGGTTCGTTTGCAAGATGCCGAGACGGGAGAAGTGCTGACGATTGACACCAGCAGTCGCCAGAGCCGTCAGATGTACGCCACCCTGGCTGCCAAAGCGGCCGCCGAGCGGGACGCCATGCTAAGACGCTTGCGACTGCAAACGTTAACACTTTCTTGTGGACAAGATTTTGTCGAGCCGTTGCGTCGTTACCTGCATGCTCGGGAGGGACGCTGATGGGAGCGAGCCAACGTGCTTGTTGCTGGTTTGGTCTCTGCTGTTGGATCTTGGTCTTGATGATGACGGCTCCAGTTGTCTGGGCAGCGCCGCCGCAGCAGTCCAGTCAAACGGGCAGCTTTGAGATAACGACTCAACTGTCGTCAGGCAATGTCTTAGTTGCGGAGCCATTCGAGGTTCAAATCAAGGTGGTTGGCCCAGCCGGTTCCTCCTGCGCCTTTCCGCCGCTCGACAACAGCTTCGGCGTGTTTCAAGTCGTTGACCACGAAGATGCTTTTGATCTTCCCACCAGCTCTGGAGGCCGCAGTTGGACGCGCACGCTGCAGTTAGAATATTTTCTCTCCGGAGAATTCATGCTGCCGTCGCTGGAGATTGTGGCCAGCGAAGAGGAATTACCAAGCCAGGTCGTGCCGCTGTTCTCACATCCCTTGATCGTCCGAGTGCAAAGCGTGCTCGACGAGCAAGATCAACCTGACAGCTTTCGCGATCTGCAGCCGCTGGTCGATCTGCCCGGCGAGGAAGATATCGCGAGTGCTTGGTCGGCGGGCAAGATTTTGCTGTGGGCGGGCGGTGTGGCGGTGATCAGTTTTCTGGCCGCCGTCGGCACCCTGTTGCTGCTCCGCCGCTATCGCGCCCAGACTCCATATCAATGGGCCAAGCAACAACTAATTCGATTGCGGAGTGAACATATTGAGCAAGGGAGCGAATCGCAAACCAGCTTGCTGGAAACGGCCGCCATGTTGCGGCAATTTTTAGCGCTGCGGTTTGTCGATATTTCGGTCACCATGACTAGTCAAGAAATGCTCGCCGCTTTACGCAAACAACCGCAAATGGATAGTGCCAGTTGTGATGCCTGGGAGGTTTTTTTGGCAGAAATTGACGCGGTTAAATTTGCTGGTCAACCTGTTTCGCCAGCTCGCCAGACCGAGATGTTTGCACAAGCAGAAAAGTTGTTAGATCAAGCGTCGCGAGCGGATGAACCGTTGGCCCTGCGTCGAGAGCCAGGGAGGGAGCGCGGTTAACCATGTTTCATTCACCCTGGTATCTGTTGTTTTTATTGTTCATTCCCTGGTTTGCTTGGCGCCTGTGGCGGCGAAAACCGGCTGATGCGTTGCGATTCAGCACGTTGCGGACCGCCGCGGCGATTCCCCCTTCGCTGCGGCAACGTATGTTGTGGTTGCCCCCGGTCTTGACGCTGTTGGGTTTGACGTTGTTGATCATCGGCTTGGCAAGACCCCGTGAAGGTCGCCAGCAGACGATCACCAACGATGAGGGCATCGCCATTGCTCTGGTCGTCGATCGCAGCAGCAGCATGTTGGCGATGGATTTTGATATTGATGGATCGCCGGTCGATCGGTTGGCGGCAATCAAATATGTGGCGGCCAAATTTGTCGAAGGAAGTGGCCCGCTTGAGGGCCGGATCAGCGACTTGATTGGCTTGATTTCGTTCGCCGGCTATGCCGACAGCTTAACTCCGTTGACTTTGGATCATCAATTTTTGATACGCCGTTTGAACGAAGCGGAGATTGTCGACAGCCGCCGCGAGGATGGGACGGCAATCGGCGATGCGGTGGCGCTGGCTGTGGAGAAATTGAACGCTTTGGACTCACGGCGGGAAACGCCGATGCCCAGCAAGGTGATTATCCTGCTGACCGATGGAGAGAATACCGCCGGGGAACTGGAGCCGCTTCCCGCAGCTGAGCTGGCGGAAACGATGGGAATCAAAATCTATACGATTGGCGTGGGAACGAAAGGCGAAGCCCCGGTTCCCCGCCGCGACCCGTTCAGCGGTCGCATCGTGACGCAAATGATGCAAGTCAACATCGATGAAGACACGCTGCGGGAGATTGCCGACATCACGGGTGGTCGTTACTTCCGAGCCACCGACACAAAATCGTTGGAACGGATTTACGAGGAGATTGACGGACTTGAAAAAGTGGAGGTCGAGGCCAACTATTACGTTGACTACCGCGAACTGGCAGTGCAATCGATTAAGACGCGCATTGCCGAGCTTCCACCGATTCTGTTGTGGGCCTTCGGTTTGCTCGGCTTGCGAATCGTTCTGCAATACACGTGGCTTCGACAACTAAATCCTGGCAGTTAAATTTCGCGATCAAAGCTGGCAGTTCAACCTGGTTAAAATATGGAATGGGAAATTGGTAACCGAACGAATTTGCTGTTGCTCCTGGCCGCTGTGTTGGCGTTAGGATTGGCCCTCTATGCGCAGCTTTGCCGACGAGCCGCCGCAAAGCGATTTGCCGCCGCCGAGTCACTGGCAGGATTGGGCTGGCGGTCTGGTAGCTGGCGTCTGTGGTTCGCACCTTGGTTGTCGGCCGCCGGGCTGGCTTTGCTCGCCCTAGCGTTGGCCGATATCCGTTACGGGAAGAGCTGGCGGGAAGTGCCACAGAAGGGAATCGAAGTGATGTTTTTACTCGACGTTTCCCGCAGCATGCTGGCCGAGGATGTGGCACCAAATCGGTTGGCACGCGCCAAGCAACAAATCCGTGATTTGATTGATGAAATGGTTGGAGATCGCATCGGCTTGGTCGTTTTTGCTGGCGATGCGAAACAAGTGGTGCCGCTGACCAGCCACTATGACGACTTTGTGCAAACGCTCGATACGGTCAATCCCGTCTCTGTGTTGCGAGGTGGATCCAAACTGGGCGAAGCGATTCGCGTGGGCAGTGAGGGTTTTATGGAAAAA
Organism: uncultured Pirellulaceae bacterium; assembly: GCA_964535475.1. Classification (GTDB taxonomy): domain Bacteria; phylum Planctomycetota; class Planctomycetia; order Pirellulales; family Pirellulaceae; genus Laterigemmans. Next base: position 11,998 of record CAZHTX010000037.1, on the reverse strand, counting down.
ACAAATGACCACAAAGCGATGGTGATTTTTACTGATGGTGAGGACCAGGAGAGCGATCCGCTAGAGGCGGCCCGCACCGCCTTCGAAGAACAAGGTATCCGTATTTTCGCGATCGGCTTGGGCGACCTTGAGCAAGGTGCGCGGATTCCGGCCGGTGGCCAGCGTTCCGAGCCGACACCGATCTATGTGCAACATGAAGGGCAAACAGTGTGGTCAAAACTGAATGGTCAAATCCTCAGCGAGATCGCCACATCAACTGGTGGTGCCTACATTCCCGCTGGAACGAAACGTGTCGACATGCAAGGCGTTTACCAAGGTTACATCGCCAGCGTCGAGCAGACCGAATTTCAAACCGCTAGGATTAACGCCTTTACACCTCGCTTTCAATGGTTTGCCCTGCCCGCCCTGCTTTGCTTTGTTGCTGAATTCCTACTGACCAACAGGGTGCGGCACAGCGTCCGGGCGGTAATGATTTTATGCTGTGGATGCTGGCTCGGCGGCTTCGCTTCCCCGGCTTACGCACAAGCTCCCAACCCAGCTGCGAAATCCAACCCAGCTCCAGAATCCAATCCAGCATCGCAGAATAGTCTGCCGGCGGCTGGCCAATTCGTGCCGCAACCCGTGCAACAGATCAACGCTGCCAACGAACTGCTGCGTCAAGAAAAAGTTGCCGAAGCGATCGCTGCTTACGGCGCAGTGGATCCGCCAAAGCGGTTGCGACCAACTTGGCTCTACAACCAGGGAGTCGCCCATTATCGACAACAGAATTACGCCCTAGCCGCGGAAGCTTTTCGCGAAAGTGCCGGTTCGGCAGATCGACAGCTGGCTGCTCAAAGCCGATACAACCTGGGTAACAGCCTGTATGCACAGGCCCTAGCGGCTGTCGAAGCGGCTGAGAAAACCGCCGCCGAAGAACTTTTGAGCGAAGCCATCGAGCATTATCGCGGGGCGCTTCGCGGCGATCGAGAACTGGTCGATGCGAGGGCCAATATCGAACTGGCTGCACGTTTGTTGCAACAATTAAAAGACGAGCAAGCCGACCAGCAACAACAAGAACAACAACAGCAGCAGCAACAAGATCAAGACCAAGAGCAAGAGCAAGAACCAAGTTCTGAGCAGCAGGATCAGCAATCGCAAGCCGGCAACGAATCGTCCCCTGCCGAAAATGAAAGATCTCAATCAAATGATGACGGATCTCAGTCAGGAGATGAAAGATCTCAGTCAGAAGATGAATCGGAACAATCTGGCAGCGAAGAAGGCTCTCAGGCAGAGGATCAGGCTGATAGCTCCGCTGGCAATCAAGCTGGCGGGGAGGAGGGCGACGAACCGGAGGAGACTACTGCGGCGGCTGACGAAGCTGGTCAACCACCTTCAACCGACGGTGAGTTGAGTGCGGCCAACGCCGACGCGTCCTCGGCTGACCCCAGCGATGATCGGCAAGGCAAGCCTGTGACTGGGATGATGACTCGCGAGGAAGCGATGAAGATGCTGCAGTCGGTCCGCGATCGGGATCTGCTCAGACGGTTGTTAAAAGAGCAGCGGGAGCGTGCGCGTCGTGTTCCCGTCCAGCGAGATTGGTGAAGTTGTGCAGCTTTCCTCCTCAGGTGATTCAATCGTGATGGGTCCAAAAGCAGGCGCCTGCCAGCTGGCTTTGCTTTGGTTGCTGGGCATGCTGTTCATTCCCGCCGCACCATTATCTGCGGCCGACGTGGACATGCGAGTCTCGGCTCGCGATGGTTATGTCGATATGCCGATCGTGATGGAAATCACAATCAAGGATGCGAGTGATTATCAAACTCCGGAAATACCCACTATCGATGGATTGAAGATCGAAGCGGCTGGTCCAGTCTCGCAAAGTTCGCGCATCATGATTATCAATGGTCGTCGCACGCAGTCCCAAGAAGTTGTGTTGCGATATTTTTTGACACCGACGCGAGCGGGCGAGATTCAGTGGCCCGAGCTCAAATTCATGGTCGACAACGAGCCGGTGACCATGCCGGCGATCAGCTTTTCGATCAAGAAGAGCGAGACAGGAGACTTGTTATTCGTGGATGTGGTTTCTGATCCTGAGCAAGTCTTTGTGGGCCAGCCGCTGGAGCTGACTCTACAAATATGGTTGAAGCCTTTTGAGGATTCGCAGCGAAATCTAAAAATCTCCGCCAGCGACATGTGGCAAATGATTTCCGATCAAACGGAGTGGGGCGTTTTTGGGGAACGACTTCAGGAGCTGGCTAGTCAACGTCGCGGTCCTAACGTGAAAAAGGTTATGCGAGGTGCTGGTAAGGAAGGCGAGGATGGGGAGACGGAGCAAGAATATTATTTATATGAAGTGACCGCCACTATATATCCAACTCGCGTGGGCCAGATCTCATCAGAACGCACTCGCATCGTTGTGAATTATCCGACGGAGTTGAGCGAGTCGCGTGATCTGTTTGCTCGCGGTTTGCGAGTCTCTCAAGCGCGACCGATTGCGGCGGAAGTTAGCTTTGCCGCCACGGAGGTTTTGCCCATTCCAACGGTTGGTCGACCGAATGACTATCGAGGTGCCGTGGGACGTTACTCAATCCGCGCCCAAGCTGGCCCTTTAGCGGTTGCTGCGGGTGATCCCATCAATCTCAGTTTCGCGATCCAGGGGAGTGGACCGCTGCAGTTGGTGCAAGCACCCCCGCTCGCCGAACTGGATGAGTTAACGGCGGATTTTAAAGTCCCGGCGGAACCCTTGGCCGGGTTTGTGCGAGATGGGGTGAAATACTTTTCCACAACGATCCGGCCGCGGCGGGCGGGCGTTCCCGAGATACCAGAGATTCCCTTTACCTTTTTTGATCCCGAATCGCAAACCTTTGAAACGGTCACCACCGATGCCATTGCGATCGCCGTCTCGGAAGCGGAGTCCTTGCAGTTCGCTGATATTGTTTCGGCAAATCCAAACCCGTCGGCTTCGCCAGCTGCGCCAGCGAGTGAGGCAACCAGTTCAAGACAGCCCAAACTTACCAATGATGCTTCCACCAATGTCTTAGCGCAGCAGAGTTCGGCGGGACCACAACAGGTGTTATGGATGACATTCGTAGTCGGTCCGCCCGCTCTGTTAGTGTTAACATTGTTGCTGCGTGGTGGTATGTTTCTGCTTCGTTGGTCCACGCGTTTGCAACCTGCTCATCGGTTGGCAATCAGTAAATTTCAAAACGCCGAGCATAGCGGCCAGCTGTTGACCGCGATGGGCGAATTGCTGATCCGCTCGTTCCCCGGCGCCAAGCGGTTGAGTACGGGGGATGTAATTGCGGAGAGTATGTTATCGGGTGAATTGATGGAGGAGGATCTGCAGGCTGCCCAAGCGTACTTGAACCGCGGTATCGGCGGTGTCAGGTTGGCCGGTTTATATGCTTTGGCCGCCGAGCTGGAGGCGTGGGCCAGCCGAGTCGAGCGAGTGGCCGCGATGGGCGAGCCGCAGCAAGATTTTCAGGCGGTCAAACAAGCGGCTGAGGCACATGTCGACACCATCCGCGCGGCTCAGAAGTCGTCTCGCAACTATCGGCCGCTGGTCGCTGGCATGCTGTTATGCTTTCTCATAAGCGTTGGGGCTGTGTCGGCTCGGGCGGAGGAAGATTTGCCGGCAAACGAACAACGAAAGCAACAGGAATTAGTGCTCGCTGAAGCAACCGAACTGTACCGCCTTGGTTTAGTGGCCCAGGCGGCCGGCGATCAAGCGGAGGCGAGCGCTGCCTTTGCCAAAGCGACTGCTAAATATCAATGGCTTATTGATCAAGAAATTTTTAACTCAGTCCTTTATCGCAACTTGGGCAACGCCGAGTTGCAGGCGGGGCAAACGGCGCGCGCGATCGCCCATTATGAATTAGCGCTGCGGATCGATCCTGGAGATCGTCAAGCTTGGCGAAATCTTCAACTTGCCCGTCAAGCGTTACCGGCGGTTCCCAGCGTAGCCTCCTCCCGCGGTGCCGTTGCCAGCTTCATCGATCAAGCGTCAGAGCTGTTGCGTTATGTTTCGCGAGCCACTGTTGCTCTGCTTGGGCCCGCCACGCTGCTGTGGATCACGGCGATTGCATCACTTAGTTTTTGGGGTTTATTGATCGTGCGGGCCAGCGGCATTCGCTTTGCCGTTTTGCGTTGGGCCTTGGTGCCGTTGTTTGTTTTGATACCGGCGGTTGTTATTTGGGCGAGCGCCATGCGGCACGCGAAAGGCCACGCCACGGCAATCTTGGTTGTCGATGAAGTGGTGCTGCGCGGCGGAGATGATGATCAATTTGCCGTTGTGACAACCATGGAACAAGCCAGCGGGCAGCAAGTGCGAGTGCTGGAGCAACGAAATCAATGGCTGCAAATTCAAACCAGCACCGACATGATTGGCTGGATTCCGGCAGAGCAAGCGATTGGCCTGACTCCTCCCCCGCCCGTCGCGGTCCGTTGACAATCGCCTCCAGCGTTGCTAGACATGCGATTCAGATATCGTGACAAAATGCACATGTTTTATGAAGGAATCCGCGATGGTATCGGCTAGCATTCTTACTCTTGACGTCGACAAGCTGGATGCAGATTGGCGGTGGATGTTAGGCGAACTGCGGGAGGTGTTGCAGCGATCTGGCGACGCGGAGTTGGCCGACTTGCTGCCCGACTCCGATGCCGATGCACCGGCGATCGAGGGGCACAGTGATTCGGTGCGGCTGACGCAAGCCTATTCAATTGCGTTCCAGTTACTGGGCATGGCGGAGCAGATTTCGGCGGGCCACTTTCGTACCAAGATTGAAAGCCAAGAGGGTATTGATCAACTCCCCGCGCTATGGGGTGATTGCCTGCATCGCCTGCAACTAGCTGGCGTGGATGCCAAGGATATAGCGGCCAGTTTGAATGACGTGCATGTGGAACTGGTTTTAACGGCACATCCCACGGAAGCTAAGCGAGCGACCGTGTTGGCTCATCACCGTCGTTTGTATCAGCAATTCGCCAGCCGTGACGCATCTCTCAAAGCGCCTTGGCAGGAACAAGAAAATCGGATTGCCGTGCAAGCGTTGTTAGCCGTGCTCTGGCGGACGGGTGAGATCTATTTGGACCGGCCGGACCTCAGCTCTGAACGTCGCAACGTGATCGATTATTTGTTGCACGTCTTTCCCGCCGCGATTCGGCCGCTCGACCTGCGTTTCCGCCAAGCCTGGGAGCATGCTGGTTTGGATCCCGCGTTGATCGCCGACCCGTTGGCGTTACCCCGTCTCACCTTTGGCACTTGGGTGGGGGGGGATCGCGATGGGCACCCCTTGGTGACTCCCCAAGTCACGGCGGAAACATTAAACGAGCTTCGCAGCAACGCGCTCGAGCTTGTGCGTCGTCAATTGACTGAGCTGGCGCGACTGCTCAGTCTGTCCGCTTACTGGCTGCCACCCAGCGATGCTTTCCTCAAGGTAATCGCCAACCGCGCCGACCAGTTAGGGGAAATCGGACAAACGGCGTTGAAGCGTAATCCTAACGAACCGTGGCGACAATTTATCAATATGATGTTGATGATGTTGCCAGGTGGGAATCGCCGCGATTTCCATTATCGAAATAGCCAGCAGCTGCTCGACGATTTGCGAACTTTGTATGATGCTTTGGTGAGTGTTTCTTTAGGATCGGCTGCCGATTATTCGGTCCGGCCGGTGATGCGAATTGTGCAGGCGCTGGGTTTCCATTTGGCCGTGTTGGATATTCGCCAGAACAGTTCGACACATGATCGAGCGATTGAGCAATTGCTCGCCGCGGCCGGATTTGAAGACCCTCATTTTTCGCGTTGGCCTGAGGAGCGTCGTCAGCAGTTTCTGGAGAACGAGCTGCGGACGCGTCGCCCGTTTGCGGTGGCGGATCGATCCGCGGGTCCGGAGGCTGACGCCGTGCTGGGTGCTTTGCGAGTTGTGAAAGAGCATCTCAATTCGCATGGACCCGACGGGCTTGGTGCGCTGATTATCAGCATGACACGTCAACCCTCGGACCTGCTGAGCGTTTATCTGTTTGCTCGCGAAGTTGGGTTGCTGGTGGAAACGGAAGATGGTCCCGTTTGTCCGTTGCCGGTGGTGCCGCTGTTCGAAACCATCGAAGACTTGCGGCAAAGTCCGCAGGTATATGATAGTTTTTTGAAAGACCCGATCACGCGTCGCAGCCTTGAATATATTCGCGAGCGTTCGGGTGAAACGCGTCCCGTTGGTCAAATTATGGTTGGCTACAGTGACAGCAATAAAGATGGTGGAATTTTGGCGAGCCTCGTCGGTTTGCGCCACGCGCAACGGATGCTCACCGAAGTTGGCAACCAACATGGTGTGCGAATCCGCTTTTTTCATGGTCGAGGGGGGACGATCAGCCGTGGAGCGGGACCGACCCATCGGTTTATTGCTTCGCTGCCCGACGGCACTTTGCAAGCTGACTTGCGGCTCACCGAACAGGGTGAAACGATTGCTCAGAAGTATGCTCACCAGTCGACAGCGATCTACAATTTAGAGTTGTTCTTAGCTGGCGCGACTCGCAAAACTTTCACCGATTCGCATGGGATGGAAGAGCCTCACCCGCTCGAACCGACGTTGGTGCAGTTGTCGGAATGGGCTGGTGAGCATTATCGCGAGTTAATTGAGACACCCGGGTTTGTCGAGTTCTTTCGCCAAGCCACGCCGATCGACGTGATCGAACAGAGCAGCATCGGCTCGCGTCCTTCACGACGTTCTGGGCAAAATTCGTTGGCCGATTTGCGTGCCATCCCCTGGGTCTTCAGTTGGGGGCAGGCCAGGTTTTACCTCTCGGGTTGGTATGGAGTGGGGTCCGCGCTGAATCGCTTGCAGCAAGAGCAACCCCAGTTGTTTGATACATTGAGCGAACAACTTTCTCAGTGGTCTTTCTTGCATTATTTGACCAGCAACGTAGCCACCAGCTTAGCAGCGGTTGATCTACATGTTGCCAGTCAATATGCAAATCTTGTTGAAGACCGAGAACTGCGAGATCGATTTTTTGGCCGCATCGAATCGGAATGGCACTTAGCCAAAAGTATGATTGAACGAGTTTACGGCGGGCCGCTGGAACAGCGACGGCCGAACGTGGAACGGATGATCAAGCTGCGATCGGCGGGGCTGCGGACATTGCACCAACAGCAGATACGATTGCTGGGACGTTGGCGAAATTACCGCCGCATGCAAGAGACAGCGCAAGCCGATAAATTGCTGCCTGAGTTGCTCTTAACCGTCAACGCCATCGCATCCGGCCTGGGCACAACCGGCTAAAAGTGGAATAGGCATCCTGCCTGTAATAATGGACTAGCCATCCTGCCTACGCCAAAAATCGTACTCGGTAAAACGCCGCTTGTAACCGTAAGAGCTAAGCTACTTGACCAACCAAGACAGCCCAGATCGATCGAGTACGATTACGAAGCGACCGTTAACATCGTGTGCATTGAATTTCTCCACCCGCCGCCGATCACATGAGTCAATCGGTTATATCAGCCGTTGAGCGCTAGCTCACGGTTCCGCGGAGCCGGACGCTAGCGCGTTCCGGCTGATTCCGTTTTGCTTAATGACTCATGGGGAGGTGCTTAGAACCTATCCGAAAACCATAAAACAAGCCCGCGGCTAGCGCCGTCGGCTCACAGTTTTCGGTTAGGTCCTTAGTTGTCCTCTTCGGAAAAACCATAAAACAAGCCCGCGGCTAGCGCCGTCGGCTCACAGTTTTCGGGGAGGTGCTTAGTTGTCCTCTTCCGAAAAACCATAAAACAGGCCCGCGGCTAGCGCCGTCGGCTCACAGTTTTCGGTTAGGTCCTTAGTTGTCCTCTTCGGAAGTTGAGAACAGCTCCTCGAGCAGTTCTGCTTCGTTTTCCGCCCGGCCACTAGTAACGAATTCGGGGTCGGACTCGATCGTCAAGGTTTCGCTGTAAACTTTGCCGTCGACGATCAGAGCCACCAAGTATTCGCCATTTTCAACTCGCGGAGCGAACCGGCGTCGCCTTGAATCGGAGCTGCCCGTGGTCCGTCGTCTCAGATCCCATTCGACTTTGTGCAGTCCGGCCGTCGAGGGGACTTCCAAACGTTGTAGAACGCGTCCCGTGATGTCGCGAATCTCGAGTTCGATTTCCCGCACATCGCTGGCCAATGAGTAATAGAACTGAGCATCACTGCTGGGGTTCTCGCCGACAAATCGTCGAGTCCCACTGTCGGCCGCGCGCGGCATCGAACGCCAACGAATCACTGAAGCTGGCTTATACAATTTGACATCGGCAGCCATTGCCTCCGCAGACCATTGTCGGAGCGCGGTAACATCGGCAATCCATAGGCTGCGGCCGTGTGTACCGGCGACGATTTCACCCGCGGTGGGATGTTGAGCAACTTCGTGAACAGCAACGGTGGGAAATTCTCCCTGCATGGATGTCCAGGTTTTGCCACGATCAATGGAAGCGAACAAACCGAACTCCGTGCCCAAGTAAAGCAAATTGCGATTCTCAATGTCTTCGCGAATCACTCGTGCCGAGCCAGTGCCGGCGGGCAGTGACTCATCCAGGCGAATCCAAGTTTGACCATAGTTTTCCGTGACGAGCACAAATGGGCCATCCACGTCGGAGCGGTGCCCGTCAATGGTGACATAGCAACGGCCGGCTTCGTATTTAGAAGGCTCAATGGAACTAACCCACATTTGTTTTGGCAACAGTTCCTTGAGTGGCTTGCTATTGTCCTCGGCGGGTTTCGCTGCCTGCCCGCCGTCGAGGCTGGTGGCATCTCCTGTTCGCTCTGCGGAGAAGGGGATACTGAAGGCACCGTCGTTGACTTCGAAAGTGCCTGTTAACTTTTTATCCTTGACCGTCGCCAAGATGCGAACATTGACTCCGCTCGATGAACCAGCGATGACAATCGCTCCCGACTCGGCATTTAATTCACCACCGTCAAGGTTGCCGCCACCTTGCGAAGTTTCGTATTGACCAACGTACTTTCCATCTTCGCCAAGTTGCAAAGCCATCCGGAAACCACTTCGTTCAGCCGGCATCATCTCCGACTCAAACTTGCCCGCCCACGATCCTGAGAGGGGATCGGCAACGGCGGCTTCCTTTTCAGTCGCTACCTCTTCAGCAGCTTCCTCGTCAGTCGCTTCCTCTTCGGTAGCTACTTCTTCAGTAGCTTCTTCTTCGGTAGCTTCCTCTTCAGTCGCTACTTCTTCAGCAGCTTCTTCTTCAGTAGCTTCTTCTTCGGTAGCTTCCTCTTCGGTAGCTACTTCTTCAGCAGCTTCTTCTTCAGTAGCTTCTTCTTCAGTAGCTTCCTCTTCGGTAGCTACTTCTTCAGCAGCTTCTTCTTCAGTAGCTTCCTCTTCAGTCGCTTCTTCTTCGCCACTTGGCGGTTCTGCAGCGACTTCTACCGCCGGGGGTTCCGCGGCAGCTTCTGCTGTAGCCGTGCGGCCTTCTCCACGACCGGGACCGCGCCCGCCGCCCATGCCTCTTCCACCTCTACCACCTCTACCACCTCGACCGAAGCCACCACGTCCTTGGCCACCACGTCCCATAGCACCGCCACGTTGTTGACCGGCTGGTCTTTCGCTGACGGCATCGCTGGCTGCTTTTTCTGGTTCTGACCAAAGATCAACCCAGTTTTGGCCGCCATTGCGAGTTCCCCAGAGCATGCCATCGGTGGTGCCGACGTAGAGCACATTCTCGTCGAGAGGTGATTGCCCAATGGCGCTACCGGCACCATCACCCGTGCGGGTAATCTCCGGCGAGATGGCTTGCACCTTGTCGCCTTTCTTCACGCTCCGAAACACATAGTTGCCGGCGCTGAAATGGATCTCCGGATTGTGGGGGCTGAGAATGAAAGGAGTTTTCCAGTTGAAACGATAGCGAACACCACGTGGCGCTCGGGGGCGAATCCCACCCCGTTCCCCGGTGCGAAGGTTCACTCGCCCCATCGCGCCGTTTTGGCTTTCGTAATACAATTGGTCGGGATCGGTGGGATCGACTAGGCAGATAAAGCCGTCGCCACCACCCACGCTAAACCAATCGGTATTGACGGGGCCAGCGCCATCGCGGACCAAGCTGGGGCCACCCCAACTGCCGTTATCTTGCAGCCCACCATAAACGTTGTAGGCACGATTGGTATCGACACCGACATGGTAAAATTGACCAATCGCAATGTGATTGAGATGATCCCATTTCTTGCCACGATCATAAGTCACGTAAACACCACCGTCACATCCCAAGATCACGTGGCGTCCGTCACGAGGATCGATCCACATGGCGTGGTGATCGACGTGGACTTCGCTGCCGGCGCCGTTATCGGAAAAGGTTTCACCACCATCTTCGGAAATGTATAAGGAAGTTCCCAAAACCCAGATATAGTTGTTGTCAGACGGGTCGACGCGAATCTTGCTGTAATACATCGGTCGCGGATTGAGCGAATTGATCCGAGTCCAGGTGACTCCTCCGTCGCTGCTGCGATAAATACCGCCAAAGTCCTTGCCGTCGGAGCCCTGTTGATCAGTTAAATTCTCGTTTTGGCCTCCTAGGCTTTGAGCAAAGGGGCTGCCACGACGAAGTTCATTAAGCGTGTCATTGACGGGCTTAGGTTCGTCGTCGGAAGTCGCGGTTGCTTCGTCATCAGTTGCTTCGTCGTCATCCTGTTCTTCATCAACCTTTTCCTGCTCACCTTCCAAACGTTTGGCGATCTCGGGGTTGAGCACGAGTTCGACTTCGACGTCGACAGCTTTACCGTCGCGTGCGACGCTGAGTTGGACCTTGTCCCCGGCGGCAAAGCGGCGGATTTCTGCTAACAAGTCGGGATAAGAAAGGATCAATTTGTCGTTGACGCGAACCACCACATCGTCGACTTGCAATTCGGCCTTGGCGGCTGGACTATCTTCCGTGATTTCCGTTAGTTTGGCACCCACATCGACGCTTTCACCACGGACACCCAAAAATGGTGTGGTGTCGGGCATTTGGCCGATCTTTTTCGATTCGATTACCGCGTAAACAAAATTCGGATCCTTGGCGTAATAGCAAAGACCGATACGTCCCATCTCGGTTGCCGGCAATCCCGACTCCATCCGCTGCCAATTATCACCGCCATCGGTGGATCGCCAAATTCCGGCTCCTTCGCCAAATTTGACCATCGGATCATTGCCGTCGAAGCCATCACGCATGCGGCAGTAGGTTGCGGCCAGCATCAGGTTAGGATCAGCCGGGTTGACGATGACATCGATCACACCCGTCCGATCATCCACATACAAAACCTTCTTCCAGGTTTTGCCTCCGTCGACTGTTTTATAAAGGCCGCGGTCTTCGTTGGGCCCCCAAAGTCGTCCCAAGGCGCCGACAAAAACCACGTCGGGATTAGTGGGGTGGATCAGCACCGCACCGGTTTGAAAAATCTTGGTCAGGCCCATGTTCTCCCAAGTCGCGCCGCCGTCGACCGATTTGTAGACCCCGTCGCCCCAGGATGAGCTGTTACGGGGATTTTCCTCGCCGGTGCCGACCCAAATAATTTCGGGATTTGTCTTGGAGACGTCAAAAGCGCCGATCGAAACGGTGGCTTCAGAGTCAAATTGGTGCTCGAAGGTCATTCCGTTGTTGCTGGTTTTCAACAATCCGCCACTGGCTGATGCGGCCCACCACTGCGTGGGATCTTGAGCGTTGCTGGCCAATCCGACGATGCGGCCGCTCATGTTCGCCGGGCCGACACTTCGCCAATCGACGGTGTCGACCCAAGCTTTGGGGAGTGTCGGCGAGGGTGTTTCCCCAGTTTTTTCCGGGTTTTTTTCGGGGGTTTTCTCTTGTCCAAAAAGCGGTGCGGTGCACCCCAGCACCCCGATGGACAAGAGGAGAGCTAGCCTGAGAAATCCAGCACGCATGGTCGCGAAATCCTGATGCAAAAGAACAAAATCGCCCGGCAGCCGCCATCCCCCCCGCGGCAATCATAGCCAGCTCGCCATGATAAACAGAAGTCGCCCGGCGGGAAGCCTCCGAGACCGGGAGGCAAGAAAAAAGGGGGAAGAGTGAAGGGTGAAAAGT
>CAZHTX010000036.1:0-22909 GCA_964535475.1 uncultured Pirellulaceae bacterium | reverse complement strand
TTCGCGCGCCGCTTGAACGGCCGGCAACAGCAGTGCACCGAGCACGGCACACACCATCAGCATAAATACGAGCACCACCGAGAGCACAATAATAATCGTTACTGGCGTGGTTGATCGCTTTGCTGGTGGCATGGAAGCACCCGCTTGAACGGCAGTACCAAACTGACCGCCTGGTGCGGCGGGCAAATTTCCAAATTGTTCACCATCGCTTGACATTTAACCCACCCTTAAACAATGGACACGACCGCACTTTCACCACTCACTGCTAACCGAAACTAAGAACCCATCTGAAAACCCATCTGAAAACCCAAAAGAACCGCGGCTAGCGCCAAAGCGGCCAATGGTTTTCGGATAGGTTCTAAATCAGTAGACCTTGCAGCATTTACCAGCCTAGCCGAGGAAAACAGCACACTCAAGGGACCTGCTCGCTGTCACGTGCCTAACCGCGATGTAGGCAAAGATCTGATCAAAGCAAGCAGGACACACCCTGGTGAGCCGACGGCGTTAGCTGCGAAATTAGCGATAAGCGAGGGCTCTTACCCTCTATGAGCCACTTATGCGGTCCACGAGCGGTTCGCCCCCGGGTGCTTCGATTCCCATTTTGCGAGCGCGTTTTGCCCACTGCGAACGGGCAAACTCCCGCATATCCGTTTTGGTGTCCGCCTCATCGACAATCTCTAGACCTAACAACGTTTCCACAATGTCCTCAAGAGTGACCAAGCCCGCGAGTCCACCGTAGTCGTCGACCACCAACGCTAGATGGTAGCGACTGGAAAGCATCTGATCGAATGCTCGCGTCAATTGCAGTTTTTCCGAGACGGAATATAAAGGCCGCACAAGCTCCGATAGCTTGGTGTCATCCAAGTCCTTGCTGGCGGCAAGTAGGATTTCATCACGAAGCACGAAACCTGAAACATCATCGGGTGTTTCGCGGAAAATCGGGATCCGAGAGAAAGGAGATTTCTCATGATGCTGCATAAACTCGCCGACTGTCATACTTTCAGGCAACGTAAAAACGACGACGCGGGGTGTCATCACATCGCCAACTTCGTTGTCACGCATGTGCAGCAGATTTGCGAGCACTCGTGATTCCGTCTCCTGAAGCTTCCCTGCCTTGCGACCGATTTCCGCCATCACTTTCAGCTCTTCTCGACTGAATTCCACCTCACCGTGGCCGGAACCGCCGAACATGCGAATAAACCACACCACTGGCGTCATCAACCAAGTTAGTTTCTCCAACATCATGCCGACGACTGGAGCGAGTTTCCGCCAATGTTTGGCTCCCAGCGTCTTGGGAATGATCTCCGAGAGCACGAGTACGGCGAACGTCATCAACGCCGCCGTCAGACCTTCGATCCAGCCAGCGTACCCAGAGTCTTTCGCCAGTCCCGCGACTTCCTTGCCGACGCCGATTGACCCAACCGTATGAGCGATGGTATTGAGTGTTAAAATTGACGTCAGTGGACCGTCGACATGTAACTTTAACTGCTCCCACCGCTTACCTACCGCGGGGGCAGACTTTTTCATGGTGGCAACAAATGGCTGACTGACGCTGAGCAGCACCGCTTCGAAAATCGAGCAAGCAAAAGAGACCAGAATGGCCACACAAAAAAAGATGATCAGCATCGTCCAGTTACCGCTGACAGCGGCACCACCCGACGCTGTCGCCGCAACAAGAACACAATGAATGTCTGGATAGTTCACGCGGTTACTCGGCTAACTGGAGAAAGTTTAGAAAAAGGACACAGCGGGACAGGCCGAATGATCAATGAAAGAATTCTTGCAAAAAATGATTGAAATCGATCATTTAATTGCTTAAACAAAACCCGAACCGCTCCCAGCAGTGCCGCCGGGACATTCCACGAATCGCAGGAGGCACGCATCTTGATTAAGATTCCCCGCCGCCGCCCAAGGGATCGAAGAATAGCATCAGCATGCCGACAATAATCGCGGCCACGGCTAGCATCCCAATCAGGCTGAACCCTCGCCCACGGTCTCGCTGCAGATTTATCGCCATCCCCCAGGCCATCATTAGCACTTCGCCGAACTGGCCGAGCATCACATTTTCGGGTTTCAAGTCGCGGTGAATCACCTCGTGGGCATTCGCAAATCCAACCGCGTCACAAACCTTCAGCAAGATCCCTAAATTCTCGTCTCGGGTATTGCCGTTAAAGACATCTTCCCATGATGTGCCATCGACCAGCTTCATCGAATAGAATAACGAATCGTCATCACTGATTCCCAAATCGTGAATCGGGACGATATTTGAGTGATCGAGACTACCAGTGATCTGGGCTTCCCGCAAAAATTTGCATCGCGATTCTGGGCTCCGCTCGGCACGTTCCTTTTGGATGGTCTTAAAGGCAACGAAGCGGTCGATGGAAGGTTGCTTGGCTTTGTGGACAAAGTCCATCGCCCCCTCGCCGACAATTTTCATCAACTGGTAATCCGCGTTGCGATTGACCGGCGTCGCCCTGAACTCAACGCTTCTCAAATTCACTGGCAAATCCAGCGAGTCGATTGCCGAACCAGCTTGGTCCGCTTTGATGGTGTGCCTCGGATTACTCGAGGATCCGGCGGCCGCCTTCCAGCGGGCGTGCTCGGGAGGCCCCGAATCGCCGCTGTTGACGAGCGTTACCGCAGCATTTCCCGGCTCGTTGTCGGTGTCATATTTGGCAATGTTTCTACCGTCGCTGTTTTCGCTCTCGCCGCTTTCCGTCCCCATGTTGCGATTCGCATCTTCACCCGCGACCGCCTGGTGACCTGCTTCCGCAGCACTTGCTCCCTGGGGATTCCGCACAGAATCATTGAGTTCGACCGTGCCAACGCCTTCTCCGATCGGCCCGTTGGAAGTATCACCGGCCGAGACGGTATGCGGGCCTTCGGATTCGACTGCCAAGGTGTTGTGCGTACCCGGTTCAGGGCCACCTAAGTGCACTTCGAGGTCTTCCTCAGTCAAGCTCCTCCCAAATGGCTGAGGGGACTCCGCAGCCGGTGCCACGAGCAAACTCTTGAAACAAAATGGACAAGTTGCCACATCGATTCCGGTCGGCAATTTCTTTTTGCAATAATGGCAGTTGAGCGACACGGGCAAATTTCCTGATCGTACTTTTTTGAACCGACGGTCAAGCGGTCGCTGAGGGGACACGACCGCGCCATCCCGCCCCCCCCAATCGAAAGCTATCTCGATAGCATAACCAGTTTGGCCGGTCTTCGCAGTTGGCAGCCAACTTAGTTTAATTTCGGCATCGCGTGGCAAAAAACTGGGGAAATCGCCGACCACTCTTCGTCAAACCACATACAGCAGTAAAGCACCGTATGGGGCAGTGTCCAAATTTGAAAGCTACCGAGAGGTACAGCCCCACGCATTGAAGAACGGCAGGTAGCGACGTCAGCGAACGGGCTGGAGCAACTGCCGGCGGACGTCGGCTCCCGGATTCCTAGGTGACGTTATCGCCAAGAATTCGCCAATCGTTTCCAGAAAATCGGCATCACCTAAAAAAATCGAATCTCTTCAATTCTCTTCCGGCGCAAGTTAATTATCGGCTCAGCCAAAACATGCACGCTTGAACATCTCGCCACAGACTTTAAACATGTGCCCCGCCAGAAACGCCGCCTGGAAACTCTTGGCCCCAAGATAATCACATTCCCTAGTGATTCGATCAGGACAATTAAAGCAACAACCATTCAGCAGACGCCATGATTATGCCTAATCGTGAATCGTAAGCCGAAGCGCGAGGTCCTGAGATTTGGGATATCAAAACCGCGATAGGCGGAGCGCGAACGAAACAGATCCATATCCCAAGTCGCTCCGCGAAGGACGCGTCTGGGACGCCCCACTGAGCCTTGCCAGGATTCATCGGTGGTTGGTGCACCATCGTAGTCGTCATGCCACATGCCTAAACACCATTACCAAAGGTTTCCCATCGCGTCACACAACCCCCAAGGATTTGCGTTAAGCTTTCCCACTTCCGGCGTCTGCTCACGCGCATCCAGTTCAAACCACGGAGCCTCCGGATCTGACAGAACCAGCAACGTCATGATCACCACGGGCGGAGCGTACACATCCGCATGGGAAAATTCCGCCTAACCATCAACTACGGAGAACGAATTTTAAGCTGGACTCTACTCGGCAGGCTCGCTCAATCTGTAATTATTGGTCGTGATTATTCATTGGATAATTTCTCCAATTTCTTCAGGCCCGTTTCCAGCCCAGCGACTTCACGTTTTAACTCCCGCAAATCACGCTCGTTTCCTTGGCCCATCCCCCCAAAAATTCCAATGAGCACGATAATTGACACCCAGGTGCCACGCCCAAGCTGGGCAGGCGGAGGCGCGGCCGAATAACTATGCCAATTTTCGAAAGGTTTATGCAAACAAAGCTGATAGGAATAGTAACAGGCGCATCGAAACATGCTCATTCGTTATAATTCG
Source organism: uncultured Pirellulaceae bacterium (assembly GCA_964535475.1). Lineage (GTDB taxonomy): Bacteria > Planctomycetota > Planctomycetia > Pirellulales > Pirellulaceae > Laterigemmans. The sequence continues at coordinate 18,475 of CAZHTX010000036.1, read as the reverse complement.
CTGGAGCTAATCTTAGCAGTCAAAAAAAACGCGGCGCAATCGGTGATTGCGCCGCGTTCCGCAACAAGCTTCTCCCGGCTACGCACACGGAAGGAGTACTGGAAAATTCAATTGGTCAGTTCTTGGTGACTCAGGCACGGTTGTCATTGGTGACTCGGCAGTTGTTGTCAGTGGAATTCCGAGCGGTTTTTGAACTGAGTGCTTCGGCCAATCGCGAACGAACCGAACTGGGGCTTGGCCAACAGAATAATAGGTGAACGAGCTAAACTCGAACCACTCACGATTGAGGCAGTTACGACCATCGAACACAACAGGATCCTGCATGTGCCAACGTAGTACGCTTGGATCTGCGCCGATGTACTCTTGCCAGTCTGTCATCACGATGAGAGCTTGCGAATTTTTGAGTGCCTGATACTTGTCATTGTGATAAACAATCGCGTCGCCAAACACATTCCGGACATTTTCTATGGCTTCCGGGTCATGGACGTGAACTTCCGCACCCGAGGCAATTAGCTGCTCGATCAGAGTCAATGCGGGGGCTTCGCGGATGTCGTCGGTTGCTGGCTTGAAAGCTAATCCCCAAACGGCAATCCGCTTTCCTTGAAGATCGCCCTCAAAATGGCCAAACACCTTTCGCGGAACCACTTGTTTCTGACGCTCATTTGCATCATCAACAGCGATTAACATCTTCGCTTCCAAACCAACGGCATTCGCTTGACTAATCAATGCTCGCACATCTTTGGGGAAACAGCTTTCTCCGCTACTGGCACCTGGTTTGAAAAATTCCCGTCCGATGCGACGGTCGGAGGATATACCTTCACGAACTCGTTCAACATCGGCTCCGAGGCTTTCGCAGAGATTGGCAACTTCGTTGATAAAGCTGATCTTCAACGCCAACATGCAATTGGCCGCGTACTTCGTCATTTCCGCACTCTCCGGGTCCATGACCAAAACAGGGCAGGGGCGTTGAGCGGATGCGACCAAGGGAGCGTATAGTTTTTGAAGAACGTCCCCAACTCGCTTGTTGCGCACTCCGAGCACAATTCGATCGGGGTTCAAACAATCATCAATCGCGGTCCCCTCTTTCAGAAACTCGGGGTTATTGGCGACATCGACTCTTCGACCGCTACGATCCTCAATTACCTTGGCGATCTTAGCATTCGTTCCGACCGGAACCGAGCTCTTGATGACAACGATCGCACCTTTGGGAATCGCGTCGGCTACCGATTCCGCCGCAGCGATTAAATCGTCAAGGTTCGCCGCTCCCAGTTCGTTTTGCGGAGTCCCAACCGCAATAAAGACCAGCTCAGATTCGGCCGCAGCGGCTTTGAGATCGGTGGTGAAATAGAGACAACCTTGGTTAACCCCCAGCTCCACCATTTCCTCCAAGCCGGGTTCATAAATCGGCAATTTCCCGCGTTTGAGATCCTCTATTTTCGCGTCATCCAGGTCAACGCAAATAACATCGTTGCCTTGGATAGCGAAGATCGCACCAGTAACCAAACCAACATAACCAGTTCCGACGACGGTAATTTTCATAGTGTTCTACCCGAGTTGTTGTTTTAAGAGGAGCTGTTGCATGGTCCTTTCGATAGGCAATGTCCGTGCCAATCGCCGATTTCGACGATTCCGGTATTTGTTACATGGTTCCAGGAAGTTTTGCAGCTGCAGTTATGAATTTATTACTAGATCGAGAATAACGTAGCGTGATAGTGGTAAGAAGTACCGGAGTTCGAAACAACGACATTAAACACGTTATATCATGGCTGCCCATGCGGTCGTCCAATTCGGTTCAGCGAAACGCACCAGGAATGAACGAAAAAGAGTATGGAATACCAGAATCGCGTGCTTTAAACACAAACCTATTAAAACGGCACTAAGTCTTCGGCCATTCAACGACTCGAAAAGGGTCGGTAATTCTTTCAGGAAAATTCGAGCGTAGCGGAAATAACTACCCGGCCACAACCATTGCAATCCCTATAGTCGTCGCCACCACAACAGTTTAATGTTTGGTCCACGTGTTGCTCAAGGATGGAACGCGACCGTCAAGTAACAAGCTCATCAAGGTGCCAAAGCCATGTTCTGGACCAAACGTAAAAATAAGAATGTTGGAAATCGCGAAAAGGTTCAAAAGCGTCGGTTGTTATGTGAAACCTTAGAAGTGCGCCAGTTGATGGCCGCTGATGCTGTTGCTGCATGGACCGACGTACAGGAGCAGCCGCTATTGGGCGAAACGATGGAGGTCGGACTCCAGTTCAGCAACGCAGGCTTGGCTACCGGTTACGGTCCATACGTTGACTTAATCGTGCCCCGCGGGTCAGATGGCGACGAGGGAATCCAGTATGTGGGCGGCAGCGCAGAATACTTAGACTCGAAACTCCGTGAAACGGTATTGGAATTTGACAACAATGGCCTGGCTCAGCATCCGTTCGCTGTCGACGCGAATGGAAAGCCACGCGTTCTAAGTGGCAATGCGGGTGATCAATTAGTCGTTGTCGAACTTCCGTTTGGAAGCTTTGTTCCGGGCCAACCTGCGGTAGAAGTCGCGGTGCAGTTGTCCATTGGTCGAGACGCAGAAATAGGGCAATCCATGGAGGTGGTCTCCGCGAGTGGTTTCCGGTTTGGTAACGATCCACTGGACAACGTTTCGGCAGACCCAATGGTTCGGGGGCAAAACTCCACTCTTGAGGTGACTCCGGGTTTGGTTCGGACGCGAATTGAATACTTAGGACCGGAAGACGAAACGGCAACCGGTCGGAACTTCATCCGAAGCTATCGGGTCGATGTGGATATCGCGGAAGGTGCTGTGATCGACAATCTCTCGCTCACCAATTTATTTGATAATAGCCAAGCTTTTCTTGAACTTCGCGACGTGTCGTGGGGCGATGCGCTGAACGTTCTGGGACAGCCGGAATCAGGCCTTGTGTCACAAGATACTCGATTGGAACTTGGTCTAGAGAACCTCATTGGTCATGCTGGCGTCGATGGTAGTTATGTCGTCGATTTCTTCGTCCCCGACTTTGACGCGGAGGGAAATTGGACAGCCGATCCTATTCTGGGAACGGATGGCGAATCGACATTCAAGGTGCATGCGAACGGAGTTTGGGAAGAGTCCGCTGCAACGGATGTCGCCGCTGCCAACAAGGTTGTCTTCTCGTCCATTCCAGCAACACACGCTCTTGAAGAACAAGTTATCGCGGTTCAACAATCGGTAATGACGGTTGAGGATATTAACACGAAAGGGCTTGGGCCTGGCGATAAACTCGAATACACGATCGATTTTCAAGTTTCCGATTATGCCAGCGTACTGGACCTTGTACTGAAAACCACAGTTCCCGATGGGCAACGATTGCTAGAGGACGAAGCGGTAACCTTTACAATCTCTGGCGTGAATGGGTACTCCGATGCGTTCGTTAAGAATAGTGAAGCAGGCTTGGGAATAGAGGGGCCGAGCAAACAGGTTGGCTCATTGGATTACTTTTTTAACGTCTCGAGCGAGTTGGAATTGCACGGTTTGACCGGCAAGATCCACGGCGGCCTGACCAAAGAAGGCATGGGGAAAGCGGTCTCGGGCCGAATCACTTATCGAACCGTTGTGCTCGACAGCTTTGAAGACTCGGTTCCGTCTGGCGATCTATCAATCGACGAAGGCGATATGTTCGCTACGAAGGTTATCGCCAGTACTCGCACAGTCAACCCAAGCAACAACTTACAAACAACCTATTTTGCATCCGACGATAGCTCGACGATTCAGCGTCTTGCGATTGGCGACCTGACAACGTCCGTCTACGCAGTCAATGGAATTGCAGCCACAGATGGTGCGTCTGTAAAAGCGGGTGACCTTGTAACTTACCGGATTACGCGGGAAATTCGCAGCAGCGATATCGAAGACTTGGTACTCAACAATTACTTGCCTTTACCGATTTACCAACTCTCGAATTTTCAGTGGTTGGGAACTAGCGATAACAACCTTGCCGACAGTTTCCGACTCGGCCCGAATGACAGCTTCCACAAGGCTTTCGATTTAAAGCCTGATCTCGGCATAAACGAGACCGACAATCTTGTAAGCCTCAAATACGGTTCGGTTGATTCCAAAGAGAACGCCACAACCACCATAGACCTGTTACTGACCGTGGTCGTCGAAGATCAACCATTCGCGGACGGCATGTGGCTGACCTCGATGGCCCGTAGCGAACAAGGTTCGTCAAACAATGGCGACTTTGCGAAGACGGCAATTACCAACGTGCGTTACACTCGACCGGTGCTTTCGGTGACAAAAGCAGCTAGCGGCAGTTCCAACCCTGCGGCGGTTGTGTCTGGTCCGACCGGCGACACGAATGTCAGCCGCGTGGATGCGGGTGATACCGTCCGTTTCCAAGTTGTTGTGGAGAATACCGGGCTCAGTACCAACGGTGCTTTTGACGTTCAAATACGCGATGCGATTCCAGCGGGATTTGAGGTCCCAGCCAGTGGTATGCAATTGTCCATAACGGATGCCGCTGGAAAAAACTTGGAATACAAAGAAATCGATGCCGGCCTCTTTGGTTCAGGTGTTCAATTGCTACAGCCGCTAGCAACGGGCAGCGGCACTGACGGCGGCAACACAATGGTGATCAGCTACGAACTGCAGGCTTCAACAAACGTTCGTGCTAGCCAGCTAATCGCATCAAATGCCGATGTGGTTCATTACGCAGCTGTTCGGGGCGGCAATAACTACGTGACGTCCTCGCTCTCTGATGACGCTTCGGTTTCTTTCGCAGCTCCCATAGTCGATCATATCCTTATCAGCACAGACCAGGATCATACCGAAGGCGCGAAAGTTGTTATTGGTGAGACCGTAACTTACCGAGTCCGCGTCGCGGTGCCCGAAGTCACCATGAGTGGTGCTTTGCTTCGCGTTGATACGCCACGTGGAGTTGCGATCAACCAGGTCGTCGGAATTTCGATTGACGATGACATTCGGATGGCACAAAAAAATGCCGAGACAATTCTTTCCTCAGCCCGAATACTGAGCCCTTCCAACGATCTGCGCGACGCTGGACGAACTTTGGAATTGACCTTTGGTGATTTGCAAAATTCAAATCGCGATAACAGTCGCGCAGAGTACATCGAGGTCATATACACCGCAACAGTAACTAATGATCCAGGCAACCACGGTGGCAATACCCGCAGGAACACCGCGGTCTGGAAATTCGATTCAACACAAGCGAACGCCGTTAGCACGTCGGTGGAAATCGCTGAGCCTAAACTTAAAGTCACTAAGTCATGGACCAAGCGCACCGTTGATGCAGAAGATCAGGTAACCGTCACCGTTGACATAAAGCATCACGGTTCCAGCGGGGCGGACGCTCTCGACGCAACGTTCCTGGATACCATTCCTAATGGCACGACATACGTCCCAGGGTCGCTACGCTGGGTCTCGGGACCACAGCCACAGCAGCTTTCCGACGATGCGGGATTCCAAGCAACGTGGGCCGAGATTTCCTATGGGTCAGTCAGCCGATTGCAATACAGCATCGTCGTGGAAGACAGCGTTCATGCCGGCGAGCGGCTTGCGAATCAGGCAACGGTCACCTGGACAAGTTTGCCGGGATCGATAAGCCAAATCACCGATTTAAACTCGTTAGCCGTGGAACGCACTGGCAACAGGTTGGATGTGGGTGGAACAGCGAATGATTATCGCGGCGTCTATAATTCCAGCATTGCAGTCGCGCCAGTAAGGATCTCGATGAACCTCATTTCAACGAGTGAATCACACACCACCGGCAATCAACTGACGATTGGCGAACGAGCCACTTATCGAGTCACGCTCACCGTGCCCGAAGGTGTTCATTCTTTGGATTTCAATTCGCTGCAGAAAATCGGCGACAGCACCATCGTGCCTGAATCGATGAAGCTAATTTCGATTGGCTCAAACCTCGCCGCTCCAAGTCTGGAGATTGGAGATGTCCTGGTTTCTGACTACGGCAACCTAAGCTGGAACCTCGGAATCATCACAAACAAGGCTGACAACAGAGCCTCTTCCGCCGACCGGCTCGTCTTTGAGTTAACGGGACTGCTTCCAGACGCTTCCATCAATACCACTGGTGATCGACCTGAGTTAATTGCTCTGGTTGACTATCGATTTGGAGTGTCTACAACCTCCTCGCAGGTACAAATCGTCGAACCTAAGATGCAAATCGTCCAGTCGACGAAGCAAGCCTCCGTTGACGCCACGGACGTGGTCGATGCAGTGATTAAGATCGAGCACCAAGGGGGAACGAGCGACGTCGCGTTCGACTTGGATATCGCTTCGCTTTCGGCGTCGGGTCTTGAACTAATTCCAGGATCGGTAAAGACTACGTTCGGAATCGTCACGCTCGGTAATGAGGTGAACGATCGTTCGATTCGAATAGAGGCAGGTAATTTCGGCAAAAGCGAGGTCATCGAAGTTCACTACCAACTGGCGGTCGCAAGAGCCGTTACCCCCGGAACCGAACTGATCATTAACTCGAAAGTAAATTGGCAAAGTGTCGCTAGCGAAGAGGCCAGATCCTACAGTGCAGAGTCCGCGGCAAAGGTAACTGTCAATGAAATCACCCTCGGTGGATGGGTGTTTGTTGATACCAATCAAGATGGCACGCAACAATTACACGATCATGGCCTCTATGAAGTGTCCATTGCTTTATCCGGGGTTGATCATTTGGATAATGAAGTTCAGATGAGCGTCTTGTCCGATCCAACCGGTCGCTACGACTTCAGCGGTCTGCGCCCTGGCACTTATCAATTAACAGAAACTCAGCCACTAAGTTGGTCCGACGGTCTTGACTGGGCTGGAGAAGCGGGTGGCGTTGTTAGCCAAGACTCTATCGAAGTCACTCTACGACCCGGAACCGAAGGACTAGCCGATGGGTACAATTTTACGGAATCGCCACTTAGTTATATCTCCGGGACCGTATTCTTTGATAAAGATGAAAATGGAATTCTCGGCCAGGACGAAGACGGCATCGCATCGATCGATATATCCCTCATAGGTGTGACCGACGGTGGACTTAAAGTTCAGCGTAAGACAATGACCAATGCTCGTGGTTATTATGTTTTCGGACACTTAGAGCCTGGGACATACTCGGTTATCGAAGGAGAGACGCCCAGGTACTTTGATGCGGCTGAGCAACTCGGAACTCGGGGCGGTCGACTTGAAAATGACGCTTTCCACGACATCCGGGTTACCGCATCGAATCCCGGAGAAATGTACAACTTCGGTGAATATCGCCCTGGTTCCTTCACAGGTCAAATCTATATCGATTACGACCGAGATTTCATCCTGGATCATCGCGACGGTCTTTTGGCCAACGTTGACGTTGTTTTGTCGGGCATCAACGACATCGGAGAAACTGTGCGTGAAGAAGGGCGGACCAATGAAAACGGTCAATACTTCTTTGGCAACCTTCGCCCTGGTATGTACGAGCTGCAAAGTGTCAAAGTTGCCGGCCTCGATTTCGAAGTCTCAAACCTCGGGCTATACAAAGGGAACTACGGTTCCAACGCGAAGAATGGCGTTGCAGTGGAACATGGATTCACTGAGATGCGACTGCCCGCTGGTTCCAAAGCTATCGACTACAACATCGGCCATGTTGATCCAACCTACGACCCAAGCATTCTCCAAGAGACCTACGATAGCGTTACGTCGGTTGTGGGAACCGACGAAAACGATCGCTTTATCGTTAAGATGAAAACCGAACGAGCAGACATCCAAATTGGCGATCAAACCTTCACATTTGATGCCAGCGAGTCACGCTCGATCCGACTCATAGGAAGCTTTGGTGATGACACTCTTGACTTCACCGGAAGCGAGCACAAAGAAGAGATCGATCTTCGAAGGCACTCGGCGCGGATCAACGGAACTTGGTTTGAAGTCCTCGTTTACGGCATGGAACAAACCAATTTCTCGGGCGGTGGAAACGAAGATCTCGCACGGTTTTATGATACCGAAGGTGATGACACTTTTGTTGCTAGTCCATTTACGGGTACGATGAGTGGAGAGGATTATAAGAACCACGTCGCGGACGCGCATCGCATCTACGCCTATGGAACGAATGGAAACGATATCGCTTCGTTAACAGGGTCAGTCAATCAACGAGATAACTTCAGCGTCCGACCGGGCGATGCGCGATTGTATAGTAGCGATTTCTATCTCTATGCATCCGGATTTGATGACGTAACCGGTAACGCAACCGATGATAGTGACCGAGCGTACCTTTACGGATCAAATGAAGACGACCAACTTCTGTCGGGCAAACATCAGACAGTTCTTCAAGGCGAAGGCTATCGATCGATCGCAAACGGTTTTGACTACAATCTGATCTCAGCCAATCAAGGAGGCAACGATAGTGCGGTGCTTGTGGGCTCCAGCGGAAACGATTGGTTCCGTTCGCGTCCAACCGAAGGAACTTTCGACGTCGGCCAGACGCGAATCATTGCTCAGGGCTTTGAGGCCATGGATGTCCAGGGCAATAGCGGCAAGAATACGGCCGTCGTCTACGACACGCATTATCAAGACACATTTATGGTCGCTCCGGGTAAAGCGTCCATAGTCAATCGAGTCTCCGAAGTTCACATGTCGGACTTCGTGAACGTATCGGCTTACATGTTGGCGGGCGGTGAGGACATCGCCCTGGTTACCGGTTCCAGCAGCGTAGACACTTTCAGAGCCTATCCAGATCAGTGGTCGATGAAGGGGGGCGGAAATTCATTCTTTGGAGCTGGTTTCACAAAAGTAACGGCTTACGGTTCATCCAATGACATCGCGTACCTGTACGATTCTGCGTTCAATGATTTACTGGAATTGACCTCCAGCAGTGCCCATCTGAGCGGTCAACTGTATTCGAACTTGGCTGTAGGCTTTGGCAAGGTAAATTCCGAAGCCAGAGCAGGGGAAGACCGAGTCGTGTTTATGGATGATAAAAAGCGTTCCACGATTCGCATGACAGACCAAAAAGCGACCATTTTTGGAAGCGGATTCAGCCACAACGCAACCGGATTCGAACAACTTGACGCGTTTTTCGCGGATCTAGGTGGACGTGACAATGTGGAACTACTTGGTCAGATAGAGTACGACCTGATGGCTGTTGACGTTGCCAACGCCCAGTATAAGCTTAGCATCGGCATCTCCGAAGAGGCTAGTCAAATGAACCTTAAGACCAGAGTGCATCGGTTGACATTACGGTAAGGTGCTGTTCGCCGTCTCGTTCTTGATCGTCACTAATGCGATCGCAAATAAATGTTGCAATGCGTTGTGCCGGCAACCATTCGAAGCTTCCTTGCGATGGTCGCTAGCGAACATCCGCCTCGCAGTATGGTGAACATTCGCTCCGAATTTAGATCCGTGAGCATTGGAAACCTACCAGACAGAAAGAGCATTCACACAAGCGTGATGCAAAAAGCTGGGCTGGGGAATTCTAATTGTCGCGGCGCGGCCCGTTCTAATTGACGCCTTACAGCTTGGCGAACAAAGCAGTAAGTTTTTCCGGCAAGAAATCATGAAAAATGTTCCTGCCTGCAAGAAGTACAGGGATTCTCACTACCCTGCAATCGTCAATCGCCATGCATTCATTGCCTTCCGAACTTCAATAGGGAAATCTTTACCGCCTCTCGGTATGGCACATAACGCGCATTAGGTAGATGCAAGGACACCGCAAGCCGACAAGCTTCTCACACCTACCTTATCTGGGAAAACTATCATGAGACTAATCGCGGCAGCCAACAACCATCAAAACAGCGACTTAATCGCAGACGACAGCGAGGCAGTAGACGAAAGCTACGTTTCTCCACGAGCTTCATTAGCTGAGGCTGTCGCTCCGGTGCTTAGCTTTATCATTCCCGTAATGAACGAGGAAGCCACACTGGAAGAGCTGCTCAACGGGATCCTTCAGTACGCATTTGACATCGGCCACTTCGAAGTCCTCTTTATTGACGATGGCAGCTCCGATAAATCCTGGGAAGTGATCCAAGCACTGAGTGATCTATTCCCACAACATGTTCGCGGGCTCCGATTTCGCGCCAATCGCGGAAAAGCTGCGGCTTTGCAAGCTGGCTTTGACACCGCACTGGGCAAGATCATCTTCACCATGGATGCGGACCTTCAAGATGATCCCAGCGAAATTCCTCGCTTCATTGCCAAACTCGATGAAGGTTATGACCTCGTTAGCGGCTGGAAAGAAGTTCGCCACGATCCCTGGCACAAAGTTCTTCCAAGTCGTGTTTTCAATCGCATGCTGAGTTACTTCAGCAAAGTAAAGCTGCATGATCATAACTGCGGATTCAAGTGCTACAGACGCGATGTTGCGAAGTCGATCAGGCTGTTTGGTGAACTGCATCGCATGGTACCTTCACTCGCCGGAATCCAAGGATTTAAAGTGAGCGAAATCGTTGTCCAGCATCATGCTCGCAAGCATGGTGAATCCAAATATGGCATTGAGCGATTCATCCGAGGTTTCAGCGATATGCTGACTGTAGGATTCTTGCGAGTCTATCGCGAGCGTCCGAGTCATTGTGCAAATTTATGGGCCACGGCTTACGGAACCATCGCCATTTTCGTAGCCATCGCCGGCTGCTTTTCTGGAATTGGTTCTACAAACAACATTCTTTGTGGTTTGGCAGGATTGTGCTTCGCCGGAATGGGTGGCGCGTGTGTCCTTGCAGGTCTCTTCGCTGAGCTCCTTATTCGACAGAAATTTGACGCACCGACTTCCGTGATTTTCGACACCCAAAAGCAACGCACGTTGTCTCCGGACGCCCCCCAGGGAGCGCGGACTTTGATGCAAAATCAGGCCGAAACGGTGTAAACAGGCAAATCAATTAGAGGTCACAATTACATACCATATTGCCTTGGAAATCATCATGAACACTCCGCAAAAAATTCTAGTAATCACTTCAACCTATCCACGCCACGAACAAGACTACGCTGTCCCATGGATGCGGGAAATCCACCGTCAGATGACAGATCGCGGGCACCAAGTTACCGTACTGGCACCGTCCTACAAAGGTCTGTCTTCGCACATTTTAGATGGTGTCGACGTTCATCGCTATCGTTATGCTCCTGCAGCGATTGAGCGATTGACGCACGAAGAGGGCGCAACTTATAAAGTTCGCAAGGCTTACATGCAGCTTTTGGCGATTCCATACATCCTCTTTGGCTGCATAGCGGCTGCTTGGTTGGCTTCGACTCGCAAGTATGATGTGATCCATGTTCATTGGCCGTTTCCACATGGAATGATGGGCCAAGTGGCTCGACTATTCAGTGGAACGCCACTAGTCTTGATGTCGCACGGAGCTGAATTTTCACTCGCGCGACGGAAGAAATGGATCAAACCGTGGCTTCGGCAATCTCTGCGAGCAGCGGATTTGCTGATTGCCAACAGCTCTGATACGGCACGGATGGTTACCGAATGTTCCGGTTGCGAATGCAATGTCTTGCCGTATGGGACTACGGTGCGTGCGGCGGATAACGCGCAAAGCGAGAATCTCGTTCCACGCATTCTTTTCACTGGGCGACTAATCGAACGCAAGGGCCTGGAATACCTTTTACGCGCCGTACCTAAGATCCTTGAGAATCAAGACGCAGAATTTATCATCACCGGCGATGGTGACCAACGGAAGAAACTAGAGCAAATTCATAGCGACCTCATGCTTGGTGACTCGGTGAAATTCATGGGGTTCGTCACGAAAGAGCAATTGGCCGAAGAGTATGCCAAATGTGATATCTGGGTGAACCCGGCCATCATTGACAGCTGGGGGGATGCTGAGGGATTGGGGGTCGGAGCCATCGAGGCTTACACTTATCTCAAACCGGTTGTAGCTGGAAATGTCGGTGGTATTCCAGACGCAGTAGTCGACGGCGTGACCGGTTTTCTGGTGCCCGAGCGCGATTCGAATGCCCTTGCTGTAGCCATTGGCGACTTGTTGGCCCACCCGGCGAAACGCGAGCGCTTTGGTCGGGCTGGCTTTGAGTTCGCTCAACGCACATTCAGTTGGACTCGGATCGTTAGTGATCTTGAGGGACTGTACGCAAAAGCTTGCGGTACTCAACCCGTTGTCGCATCCACGTCGATTGCGTCGTAAAACGCAAGCCGTCGGTTTCCACACAAGTTGTCTTCGTAAGCGAAAGGGTAACCCATGGCTTCGAAAAACCGAACGACAGTCAATGCGATCACAATCCTGATGTTTGTTTCACCCATCCTCGGAACGGGCCTCTTATTGGCAAGTTCTCAAGACGTTAGAGACCTTTTGGGTAGCGCCTATGAGTATTCGATGAGAAATCGTCTTTCCTTGAATCGAGGTCGACCTTCGTCACCTCGCAGCGATGTCGAAACGATTGTGACAACATCGAGAAAGCCAACGACCGGTACTCGGAACAATCTGGCGTATCGCAATCTCCATTTTTCAGAAGCATCTAGCACTCCTCAAAACGACACGAAGCATTCAATGCAAACCGCTAATATAAACACTAACGACCTTCAAGCAAATGATCAGACAACCACCTCCGGCGATATCCGTTGGATTAAAATGGCAGGAAAATTCCTACTGGCGTCTGTAATTTTTGGATCGATTTTCCTCACTGCGAAAAAGTTAATTAGTACCTATGAGATAATGGGTTCGATTTCTTCGACTACATTCACCGCCGCGACGGTACTAGCAATCGCTTATCGAGGCGCGAATCCCTTGGGATGGACACTTACCCTTTCGTCACTTGGGTACGAGACCGGCAAGGTTCGGTCCGTTCAAATTTGGCTTTTGGCTGAATCACGTAGATGGCTACCAGGTGGTGTTTGGGGGTATGCTTCGCGGGCCATTCAAGCTGGAAAAATTGGTGTACCGGTATCCGTTGCTTCAGCATCGATAATGGTTGAGTTTCTGGTTACGGTGACAGCTGCGGTTGTTGTGAGTCTTGTCGGACTATTTTTCTATTATCACCAGCTCTCGAGCACCTTCGGTCAATTGATTGTCGATCGAACCGGCGGAAACTTGTGGATTGTGATGACTTGGGCAGTTTCAATAACTGGTGTCTGTGGAGCCTTGGGGTTGGTAGCCCGCCGTAAGCTAGTGGCGAAAGTACGCGGCTTTTTTGAACGATTTAGCGCGCTGCGTGAGATTCGATTTACTTGGCCGAAGCTTGTAGCGGCCTTGGGTTATATGATCGTAATGGCAGGGCTGAATGGTTGCGTGAATGTAACCTTGCTTCCGATCGTAGACGCGGGGCACTCCGTTCCCGTGATCGTCATGATTGCGGCCACCGCGACCGCTTGGATAATTGGCTTTGTAGCTTTCTTTTCACCCGGTGGTATTTTGATTAGGGAAGCCGCCCTTGCGGCGATTCTGTTACCATGGCTGCCTTACGAAGCCGGGATCACTCTTGCGGTCCTCTCCAGGATTGCCCAACTCCTAGCAGAAGTTGCTTGCATGATTCCGGTACTATGGAGCGACCGACGCGAACTGCAAATAGCAAACTGAGTTATGGGAAGCCCAGCCAGAAATTTTAGCAATCCCAATTTCCTCGCCATCATCTTTCGGAGCCACAGACCGCACTGGAATCAATAATGTAGGCCGTAATCTCCGCGATCGCTTTGATGCAATGGAGATCGCGATCTTGCCAATTTCGTGGCTTTACATCCAATGCACACAGGCTTCCGATTGCCGTCCCGCTTTCCAAAAGAATGGGATAGCCAAGATAAGCTTGTATATTCAATTCGAGAAAAGCACCATTTTTCATCACCAACGGATCAGTTGCCGACTCGTAAACAATCAGCGGTTGACGGTGTTCGACCACATGTGCACAGAACGAGTGCGAAAGTGGAGTCTGGCGGGAGGTATCGAGATCACCCACTAGACCAATAGCACTTAAAAACCATTGGCGATGATCATCCACCAGGGATATCAGTGCCAAAGGGGCTCCCGTCGCAACCGATGCGAGATTGGTTAACCGGTCGAACTGAAAGTCGGGCTGCGAGTCCATGATTTGCAGCGCGGACAACTCACATAGTCGTTGGTTGTTGAACAGGTAGGGAAATTCAGCAGCGGTTGGTTCATAAATCATTTTTGCCACCTTCGATTTTCGGAGAAAACACTTTCTTCTCGCAATGTAGGAGCGGAAACGTAGGCTCTGAGTAAATTTCAATTTTTAGCTCCACCTTTCTCCAACATCCGCGTTTCGACCACAACGGTTGTAGGACATTGTCGGAACATGGCCGGCACCTTGTTCAAAAAAGTAACCTACCGACCGGGCTAATCAGGTAACCGGCAGGGCAGGCATCACAGTGGACTGTGGCCAAACTGGTGTGGATGCGCTGCGAAGCCCGTTCTGCTGGATGTCCTCGTAACGCTGCATCAACTCGTCTAACTCGGAAAGAAACTCCATTAGCGGTTCGTGTCCCAGTTTTTGCAAATCCAACATGCGGGCGATTCGGCGATGGGTCGGAACCACGTGGCGGTCTGGCCGATGAGGCGGTTCAACGACGACGACATCTGCGACAGTGCTCCCCTCGTAACAAGTCGTACAGGGCATCGCCAACAATCGATCTTGGAATAGTTCGAAGCGACGGTCTTGTTGATACAATACCGATGCATCACGAAGAACACGGATGAGATGTGTCGGACTAGACACGACCACCACCCGTTCGCAACGGTTCTGAAGGAATCGTTCACCCGCTTCGTGGAGTTCTGACACAGTATTGGTCGAGTGAAGATCCAGTTCGATCCGTTCCATGAACCAGCGTTTTAGTTTCTGCCAATCGGCTTCTGAGTGACAATCACAAGCGTCCGCGAATGCCTTGAATCGCATCAGGTCGTCGAAGTGTGATTCAAGGAAGGCGAGCGAGTATTCGGCTTCGAGTAAGACCTGACCGGTTTTATCAGAGCCCGCAAAATTGTATTGTTTATGCGAGGCACCGGTGCCGAACACGATAACTTCAGCATTGAACTCTTTGGCTGCGAGCAATCCTTGTGGAATCCGTCCCATCGCTCCTGGGGAATTTCCCCAAGCGATATGCCGCCAGTTTTCCGCATTTACGTTGCAGCCGTGGACAAGGATGCCTGTTTTCATTGGTTGATCCGTTTTTATTCAATGGTTACTGGTAGGCAGAGTCAATCTCCACACCACATTGTTTCTATTCTTGCAATTGGAACGGAGTCAGGTGTCCGCGTGCTGGATCCCATAAATAGACACTCCATAAATAGGTCCGATACTTAAGTTCACAATTCTTGCGAATAAACAGTTCGAATCTTGCACCGGGATACTCCCAGCGCATGTTCTTGCCGCGAGTGCGAAACTTTTCGCGATTGATGACGATCCAAACTCGATCACCTTTAGCAAAAACACCGGCGAGATCATCCAAGTTACTAATGACTTCACCGCCGCCATTGCGATCAACGAGGATACCGTTGCGAACGACGGCAAAGGCGTAGAGCAATGGAATCGCAATATCGTAATCGCATTTATCGCCCTCCATAAAAGCGCAGTGAGTATGCGGTTCACTGACGGCTATTTTATCGCCCGGCCGCTTTTGGCTGCGTACCCAGCGCATCGCTCCAGTTGAATCTCCCAGGATTCGCATCTCATAGGAACCGGGTATGCGCCACAGAGACCAACTTGCCAGAATGCTGCCTACGCAGATCAGGCAGCACATCCCGGTGGTTACCACGTAGCGATTCAAGTTCACTTCAGCCGGATAAACAATGCGAGTCAACGTCGACAGCAATACTCGCAGACCATCGACGCATAGCAGCAGCCACACTGGAAAAATCCAGTACAAGTACCGCAAGCTGACATTCGTAACCAAAAGGTTCGTCATCACAATGCCTGAGATGAGGAACGCGACAAGCGCCAACGTGTTGCGGTTATGTTCTTTCCAAAGTAGTGGCAGTCCGCACAGCAGAAAAAAACTGGGAACAACGTGCAGTCTCGAGTAACCAATAAATACGGACAATAAATTCAATGGATACCAAAAATGCGGTTTAACGGCAGCTTCGATCGACGGCGATACACCTTCCGTCCGCGTTAGGCAAAGTGTTTGAAACACGATAAAGTCTAGACCAATTAGCCCAACTGCAAGAACGGAAAAAATCACAAGTTCCACGTTTTTCTGCCAGCCGAAATCCTTCGCAAAGACGAGGTAGCCAAATATCAGCGATGGCGCCAGCGCGATGGTTATTTCTTGGCTCAGTACGGCGCACAGAAAAACCAGGATTGTCGCGATCCTCCAGCCTTGGCTTTGCCCGTGGTTTTGGTTCCGCCGGGAATTCGTATCCGAGGCGATACTGCTGCCGGATTCATTGCGTTCGGGAAGCATTCCCACAAAGCCGCGACAAAAACAGTAAACCGTTAACAGCGCGAAGAACTGCTGAATCTGGTAAAAGCGAATGACGTGACTGGTAAAGATCTCAAACGGGTGGACAATAATCAGCAGCATACTGATCATGCCGACCCAGCGACTGCGCAGCAATTGAGCACCGCACAGATAAGCTAGCCAAGCTGTCCCGACTCCCCAGCCGACCGATTGCAGACGCAAGCTCCATAAATTTCCACCGAAGGGCATTGCAAGCAGCGCGGTAAGATAATGAAAGAGTGGGCTGCGAGTGTAATAGACATCATCAGGAACGAAGCCAGGTGCACCTGTTTCCATGATGGAAAGTACAGCTTGAACGGAGGCATACTCGTCGTCATCGAGCGGCTGGAGGTCGAGCTTGTAAGCTCGAAGTAACACACCCAACAACAGAATCCAAAAAATAAGGTGGTACCATATCTTTGAATGAGGCAATTCACGCAACAGACCAGTGACTCCGTGCCCGCGCTCGCGCAGCCGACGGAGGCCCATGCGCCCGAGCGTATCGATAAACCCAACTCCGAAACTAGCCGTCAAAGCGAACGGAAGAGCAGCTTTCCAAAACGTGCCGTCCATGCACCAAAGGATCTCGTGCCGTTCGATCCAACTCGTTTCGATTAAGATCGCTGCGATCATGGCTGTACTTGCGGTCAACAGCATGGCGAACAGCGTTTGGCACGTTGATAGCAATAAAGGGGCCGTACCTGCGCTGCGGCGGTCATGCACAAGCGGGTCGGAAGCGTTCGTATTGTGGTCACGTCGGCGGTCGAGCAGCCACCCAGCGGCGACGATTGTTGCGATGGCAAGCACCGTGGCAAAGAACAGTTGGACAAGGGTTTCAGGCAGCAAGTTAGCAAACGTTGCCGAGTTAATTGCCACCCCGCGGTACTGCATCTTTGGCAAGCGATCACCGGGTTGATATGCGGGGCCAACGTTGGATACAGCATCCCATGAATCAGCGGTATCGGATGCAATCTTCGCTGTCCAAGCCGAAGCCGGCGTTAGGTCTATGCGGTCGAAATCGCTGGTCAGTGCGCCACCATCGATGGCAATTTGAGGTGGCCAGTTTGCGCGAGACTTGCCGAGGCAGCGCACTTCAATGCGATTGACACCCAATTGCAATAGCGGCTGAATGCTGTAACTCAGATAGCCGCCCGTCGATAAATCATGCTTAAGCGCATTGGGCATCGGACGTTCAGGAAACAGATCGGGTGATGATGGCGTGCGTCGGGATTCCGCCAAGGTTCGCTTGGGTTGCAGAACTCCGGCCTCTTGTGCCCGATGGTGAGTACGTTCGTACCGAAACGGCGTTACTTTTGGAGCAAATGGATTAATGAAGTGTTCAAGCTGGGCGTCGGCTTTTCGTGGCGACTCGAACTGTTTGCCAACAAACGACGATCCAACTTCATCCGGATCTAATAACTCCGGTTGCGAGCTGGGATCGTGAGCCGATCCGCGACCGAAAACCCAGTTGCCGTTATCTAGATCTGGCGATTTCGACGATGCAACCCGGACCCGTGTGTCATTGATATAAAGTTCGTAGCCGCGATTGGTCATCAACCGCAACCAGGCCTCGTCAACGGGGCGGTCGATTGTCCAGTTCGCGGCAAATGTGATCGTGGCATCATTCGGAGCCTCCGGATGTCGGATCCAGTCGCCATAGAATGATTCTGTGTAGATGGGCTCCGGCACGTTTCGCAAGCCGTGATCGGTTGGTCCCTCACAAGTCACGGCGTCGCGCCATTCTTTGTCCCAGTAGTGAATCTCAGTCCAGTCCAAAAATTGCGGCCCGGGCGTCGAGGGTTCTCCCAACCATGTGTCATCACTCTTCAAAGCGATGATTTCACCGCTCCAAAGTTTGATCTCGCCTACGAAGCTAACACGGGCAGGCGCAAGGCGTGATTCCGCTTCGATTGCAATGACGTTCCTACCAGGTTTCAGTGCCGATGTCAGTTCCAGGTAGACGGGCAGTCTCCAGTTGTCATGCCCATCCCATTGGTACTCGCGAGGAAAGTTGAGCGCCATGGCTGGTTCTTGCCAGGAAAGCACTTGGCCTTTTTCGCTGGTACCACTTTGAAAGGGTCGCGTGGGTCGCCAAAGATATTGCCGCCCAAGTGGAT
>CAZHTX010000035.1:0-22992 GCA_964535475.1 uncultured Pirellulaceae bacterium | reverse complement strand
CCAGCGAGCGGTTCCATCAGCCGCCACGCGCCAGCGAGCGGTTCCATCAGCCGCCACGCGCCAGCGAGCGGTTCCATCAGCCGCCCCGCGCCAGCGAGCGGTTCCATCAGCCGCCCCGCGCCAGCGTGCGGTTCCATCAGCCGCCACGCGCCAGCGTGCGGTTCCATCAGCCGCCACGCGCCAGCGAGCGGTTCCTCATGAATATCAGGCCCCCCCTCGCAAATCGTGAGAAAAAACGTCATATTCCGTGTGGTTTTTTCTTACGATTCGCACTTCGGTTGTCACCATGGCTCAGGCCACCCCTTTTGTTTTTGTCTGTTGTCACCATGGTGCCGAGCCACCCCTAAAAGACGAATTCACCACTCAAGGGTGGCGGCTGGCATTTTCCCGGCCCGGTTTTGTCTCCTTTAAATCCAATGAAGCGGGGTCGCTGAAACGGGACCTTCCGCACGGCGTTTTTGCCCGCTCAGCATCGTGGTCGATTGGCAGAGTGCAAACGACGGAGACCGCAGAGCTTGCCAAGCAGATTACTTGGTTGCTCAGCGATGCTGCCCAGGCGGCAGAACCTAACGCAACCGAGCCTAACGCAAACGAGCCTAACGCAACGGAACCTGCCGCGGAGATTGACGACCGTCCCTCCCCACCCTTTCCGCCTGGCCAGTTTGAGACGCTGCACTTATGGGCTCGCGATCGTTTACCAGTGGGTGAGCACAATTATGAAACCGGCCCCGAGGCATTGACCGAAGCAGCTGCCGAGGATGTCGCTCGTCGTTTGCAGGCTAGTGGGATTGTCGCCAGTGGTCGGCCGAATCAGCCCGTCGACAGCGGCCGAGCGGTGCTCGACGTGGTGATGATCGACCCGGGCCAGTGGATGATTGGTTGGCATCAGTCGGCCAACTCGCCACCAACGCGTTGGGCAGGGGGCTTTCCGCCGCTGGACATGTCCCACGATGTTGTTTCGAGAGCCTATTTCAAAGCGGCCGAAGCGTTACTTTGGTCGCGCATGCCCATGCGTCCAGGGGAAACGGTAGTTGAGATCGGCAGCGCCCCGGGCGGAGCTGCTCAGCGATTGCTGGAATTGGGCATGCAAGTCATCGGAGTCGATCCCGCCGAGATGGACCCCGATGTGGCCGAACATCCGAATTTTGAACACATCAGAGCGCGGGGCGGAGACGTCAAACGAAGTTGCTATCGCGACGCCAAATGGTTGTTGGTCGACTCTACCGTTCGCCCTGACAAAACTTTGGTAACCGTCGAGAACATCGTGGGAAACCGCCAAGTTCAAATCAACGGCATGCTGCTCACGATGAAGATTGGCCGCTACGACCAAGCAGACCGGATTCCCGGTTGGTGCCGGACAATCCGGCAATGGGGCTTCACGCAAATTGAAGTTCGCCAATTGGCCACCGGCAAGTGTGAAGTTTGCATCGCCGCAAAACGCCCCGTCAATGAGTTTCTGTAGGACGATATGCCCAGCGGCTCGCTCCGCACCCCGGGAACGAGCCGGCAAAGCCTAACGAATCATCCCCCACGGCTACTTGCCCACTGGGCTGTGGACAGTCATTGCGCGGGGAGCCGCCAGCAGCGAGACGCCATCCGAAAACTGAACTCGTCGTGGCGTTTGCTCGAAATTGTAAACTGCGTAGGTCCGCTTGCCCGCTTTGGAGTAGACGTTGACGAATGGGTGATCCGCAGTCACCGCCGCATCATTCACGCCGAGTCGATCGAGGGTATGAATCCAGTGATACATGAATGCGTGTGAGTTGCCCACCTCAACGTGACACTGCGGATTTGCTTGCAGATATTTGACCGCGGAACCTGGATCATGCAAGGCACCAAACATCACCAACAAGTCACCCCATGGCATGTTGAAATCGTCCGCTCCTGAGCGCGTTGCGCAGATACGCTCGAAGCTCAATTGAACGTAATCGGGGTGCCGCCCCAGATAGATCGAAGCGGGGGAAAAGGGCAGCCAATTGATGCCATGAATGCAGTCGACTTCAGCTGAGAACCAAGTCTCGTAGCTGCCTTTGCCACCCCACACCATCCCCACCGCAACGTGAGGGTAGTCGGCGGGAAAGTTGCTCCCGGCAACATCAAACCAATACTCTTCCACGGCGGTCCGTTCCGTATTGAACAGGAATGTCCCCGTATCGCGCAGCGCGTCGTTCCCCGTCACCTCGCCCCACAACATCATGCCATACCACGCGTTCATCGATTCCGATGATGACTCTTGGTTATTGCCATCAGCAAATTTTGCGTGCCCCGATGCCCACGAGTGACCAGCGTAAATATCAAAGCAGCGAAATTGAGGAAAGAGCCGGTCATCGGCCACGCTGGTAGCAATATCGCCTACCAACATGTCAACCATTGCCCCCCAATCTTCTGCCCACTCAGGTTCGTGTCTCGCCAATGCGGCCGCAGCGCGGATGAAATAGCCATAATGAAAATGGTGATCATTGAGTTGATCATCACTGCCATATGAAGGTGAACTGCCAATCAAAGTTCCCCAGTTTGCGTCATAATAAAATAGCGGCGCACTTTCGTTAGCTGAGGCGGTCAACCAGTTCTCCAGCCGCATCTTGATTTCGTCGAGAAATTGCTGCTGCAATTGAGTCTCGCCAAGTGCTTCCGCAATACCACTCAACGATGCGAGCTTGCCCAGCCGTTTTCCTTCCCAGTAGGTATCGCGAAACTTGGATTCGGCACTGGTTGCCTCTCCGCGGAGATAGTTCAACATGGTCTGGCGATCCGCAATCCCCTCAGCAGGCAACATCGGCAGCACTCCTTGCAGCGGAACCTTGGTGGAAAATTGACTTCCGACCGCGAGTTTCATCTCGCCTCGCACGCTGCGGTAACTCTTGCCGATCAACGACTGGGAGGAGTATTTCCATTGATGCGGATACAGAGCGAACAAGGTTTCTTTTGAGGTGGTTCCTTCCATGGATTGCGTGACGAATTGATAGTCCACTTCAACCGCTCCTGCAACAATCCGCGGGACGGCCGTCGTGTTGACAACGTGGTTGTGCGCGTGCTGCGCGAACATCGCTAATGTTTCAGGTTGGTTATCAGGCAGCAACGCGATCGAGCAGTAGTCTTGCTCAGTCTGGTTGGTCGCAATCAAACCATCGATGCCCGACCAACTACTGCCCCGCGCACCAAATAAACCATAATGATTTCCACGAACCGTGATGCCGATGATGGCAGCCCCAGGATTGCCACTCCAGATGATAGGTTTTTCAGCAAACTGCAACTGGGGTTGACCCTCCTCAAAGCGGCAAAACACATATGGGCTGCCATGACCAAAAGTCGTTCGCAGCTTAGCATCGGCCGCAGCGAACTCGGCTGTCACGAACCACTGTGAATGCGCAGCCAACCGAGCGTCTGGAAAATCGGACTCGGCCGTGTGCCCGATCACAATATCGCCTCGCCGGGAAACACCGCCGCCAACAATATGTCCGGAGCCGGCAACGATTGCCGCGCCCGGGTAACTGACTGACAGACCGCCGGCGTGACAGACCATCGCCAAGGGATGCGGAAACATGTTTTGCGAATATTGCTCCCACACGAGCGAACTCCACCACTGACTGGTCGGAGTCGGACCTGATAAGTCACTGGCTTTAAAGATCTCCGCCTGCAGCACCGCACATGGCTCGGGACGCACCAACGAGTAGCTCCCTTTCCCGACAGCCACCGTCGGTTCCTCCGCAGCAGAAACGCTGGAGGGAACGAAGACCGACAGGCAACCAAGGCACGTCGCCAAAAGAGAAAAGAGACCGCTGGCAAGTAATTTCATGTAAGTTTCGATTTAAATTTTGAAGTCCGGGGAAACCGTCTAACGCATCCCAATAGTGGCTCGCTACCCCACGATAGCTGGTCCCGCGAGAAAGACCAAGGGAATGGCTTGTATTCTTGTTTTTGCCAGCCTTGGGTATCGCCGTGCGGTAGACCGCCATGGAACGACGATCTGCGCGAACGTAGAATACCGCAGGACGTAATGCATGCCCGAAAATCACCTCGGCAACGTTGCCCCCCGATGCCTGCGGGGACTTCTGCAAACTCAAAAAGTCGAATTCTTGAACACCGACAACATCGAACCGAACGACTCCTGGTTGACGCATCAATGGATTGTGGCGGGGATTGTGGCTGCGGCCGCTCGCTTTATTCCGCTGCCATTTATGGACGATGTGGTTCGCGATCAATGCCGACGGTTTGTCGTCTCCCGTACGCTGGCCGCGCACCCGACCTCCGGAACCACGCTTGCCGATTTGACTCCCTATTATTCAGACAGCAGTGGTTGTGCCACGGGATGTCTCGGCATGCTGGCCAAAGCTCCGCTGAAACTTTTGCTGTTTCCAATCCGCAAGATTGTCGTGGTCGTGACTTCGATCCGCGGAGTGCCCCTGGAAATGACGCGCACGATCCTGCTCGGCCGCACCTTGCAGCGGCAATTGGCCAGCGGACCGATCGATCCACAGCGAGCCAAACGCATGCGGCTGGCCTTTGACGAAGCCTTCGCGCTGATGGACTTTCGGGCTATTCAAGCCGCCCTCTCCGATGCGATGCGAGGCGTTGCCGACTGGAAAGGCGCGGCGATAAAAGCGGCCCGCAAGCTCGCCAGCAGTTCCCGGCAACAATCGGCGACAGACATCCGCACCACGGCTCCGGTGGATCAAAGTGCGGATCGCGTGCAGAACGTGCTACAGCAACCCGAAACGATTAAACTCTTCGCAGAATTCGACGCCCGCTTTGATCGAGCATACCGCGCGTAGCTCTGGCGTTTACAATAGATGCCTGTCGGTTTCTGAGCCAAGATCACGTTGCTGTCGGAGCGAGACCAGTGGAGCGTCTTTTTTATTGCCTGATGTTGCTGACAGCCACGACATTGCATGCTTCCGCTTGGTCCGACTTCGCCACGTTTGCGGAACATCACTGCTTGGCGTGTCACGGGTCTGACGCGGAGCCGGACATGATTCGGCTTGACCAGCTTACGGCCCGCCAGCTTACGGCCCGCCAGCTTACAGCCCATCAGCTTACGGCCCAGTCGGCAACGAGCGCCGATGCGCGAACCTGGGCGAGGATTGTGGAAGTTTTAGAGTCGGGCGAGATGCCTCCACCCGATCACGCTCGCCTGGACGCGGCGGAAATTGGTCGTGCTGTTGAGCAACTAGTCGCGCAGATTGTCGCGACCGCCCCGCCGCGGAAGAGCGCTTTGCGGCGCATGAATCGTCGTGAGTATGAAAACACGGTGCACGATCTGCTGGGGATCGATGTGCCGCTGCTGGACCTGCTGCCGGAGGATGGTAGTTCACAAGGCTTCGACAACGTGGCCGATGGCTTAAGTATCTCCTCCGTCTTAATGGAACAATATCTGGAAGCCGCCAACGTGGCTTTCGACGCGGTGATCCGCCGGATTGCCCCCTTACCGCCCGAAGTCCGGCGAGTCGAGTTAATGACGGTGAAGGAAAACATCGACTCCGTGGAGAAAGGGAAAGGAGGCACGATCGAAGTGGCCGACTCGTTTGTAAAGTTCACTCCCGGCTGGCCACCGGCCAGGCTCGACGCGGTACATCCGATCGAAGATGGCATCTATCGCTGCCGCGTCGCACTTTGGCCCCACGATCCCAGCGATCGCACTCTGGCGGTCGCCATCTACGTCGGCTCGTTGTTTGGTCCCGAAACTCGCAAATTCATGGGCATCTTCGACGTGGTCGGGACTCCCGAAAAACCGCGAGTCATCGAATTCACCACCTTTATCGAAGAGGGGCACGCGATTCACATCGTGCCACGGATCTGGCCGGAACATGTCACCTGGCGAGACAAGCACGAACCGCGTCCGGGGATTGGTATCCTCTGGGCGGAAACCTACGGACCCATCGACCAAAGCTTTCCCTCGGAATCACAAAAAGCATTGTTTGGCGATCGCGACAGCATCAGCATGCGCCCCGATCAACCGATTTACATGCGTCATCGCAAAGGTGTCAAAACGCATGTCGTTGAATCGAGCGATCCCGCTGAGGATGCCGAACGAATCATTCGCGAGTTCATTCCGCGAGCATTCAGACGCCCCGTCGGAGAGGAAGAAATGGCACCTTTCTTGCAACTGACGCTGGCTAAGAACCTATCCGAAAACCATAAAAAAGGCCCGCGGCTAGCGCCGTCGGCTCACAGTTTTCGGATAGGTTCTAAACTAGCTTCCGGCCGGACCTTTGAACAAGCCGTGCGGGCCGGAATCACCGCCGTCTTGTGCGCCCCGCAATTCTTGCTGCTGAATCAAGCCCAGCAAGTCGATGACTACACGCTGGCCTCAAGACTCTCCTACTTTTTCTGGTCATCGATGCCAGATGCCGAGTTGCTCGGCTTGGCTGCCTCGGGCCAGCTTTCCCAACCAGCAGTGCGGCACCAACAAGTCGAAAGGATGTTGGCAGACCCTAAAAGCAAAGCCTTCGTCGAGAACTTCACGGGTCAATGGTTAGATTTGAGAGAGATCGAATTCACGACGCCGGATGGCAAGCTTTATCCTGAATTTGATCCGCTGCTGCAGGCAGCGATGCTCGGTGAAACCAAGCATTTCTTCGAGCATATGCTGACTGAGGACCTGAGCGTGTTAAACTTTATTGATTCCGATTGGACATTTCTCAACGAACGTTTGGCGCGGCATTATGGGATCCCCGGCGTCCAGGGACATGAGCGGTTTGAAAGAGTCAGCTTACCCGCCGACTCCATTCGCGGCGGAGTCTTGACGCAGGCGAGCCTGTTAAAAGTCACCGCCAATGGCACGACCACCTCTCCCGTGCTGCGTGGCGTCTGGGTTCTGGACAACCTGCTGGGGCGAGCGCCCGCACCACCTCCTCCCGGAGTTGCCGGGGTGGAACCCGACATCCGCGGAGCCACCACGATTCGCCAGCAACTGGAGAAACACCGTGATAACTCCAGTTGTGCCAGCTGTCATCGCAGCATCGATCCCCCTGGATTCGCATTGGAAGTGTTTGACGCAATCGGCGGGGAACGCCAGTTTTATCGCTCGCTGGGAGAAGGCAAAAAAATCGCCGGAAACAAAAACTATCGACAGGGGCCTGACGTTGATTCTGCCGCCACGTTTGCCGACGGTCGCCAGTTTGCCAACTTTCAAGAGTTCCGCGAGCAACTCCTCGCCGAACAGCAAACCGTCGTGCGAGCGATCGCGACCAAATTATTGATTTACGGGACAGGCAGACAGATTACCTTAGCCGACCGGCCGGTGGTCGATCGCGTCGTCGCGCAAACGGCCAACAGTCGCTTTGGGCTAAAAAGCATGATTCACGCGGTTGTAGATAGTGAATTATTTCTTGCTCCCTAACATCATAACATTAATGGAGCTTATATGAATCCTCCGCGTCCCGACCACTTTACCGCTCCTGACGACCGCTGTGGAAGTGGCATTCAGCAAAAAAACATCGGGCGTCGCAACCTGTTGCGATCGGCCGGTGTGGCGATCGGCTTGCCGTTTTTACAATGCTTGCAAACTTCGCGTGCGCGGGCGAATCAGCAGCCCCCAGCACCGAGCGACGTGCGGCGGATGTTGGCGATCTGTGCGCCGCTGGGATTGCACACGCCCAACTTGTTTCCGGCGACGGCGGGAGCGGCTTATGAGACGACTCCCTACTTGGAACCTTTGCAACCGCTGCGGGAAAAGTTTTCAGTGATCTCGGGGCTACTGCATCCCGATGTCGACGGGGGACACAGCGCGGAGAAAAGTTTTCTCACCGGCGCGGCGCACCCCGGACAACCCAGTTTTCAAAATACCATTTCTGTCGATCAATACGCCGCGGAACAAATCGGCTATCAAACACGGTTTGCTTCGCTAACGTTAGCCACCGATCGTTCCAGTCTGTCTTACACGCGATCGGGCGTGCAAATCCCAGCCGAGACTCGCCCCTCGAAGTTGTTTGCCAAATTGTTTCTCGAGGGAAGTCCAGCCGAACAGGAGACGCAAATGCGGCGCATCAAGGATGGCCAGAGCATCATGGATTTGGTCCTCGATCAGACACGCCGTTTGTCGGGTATCGCCCCCGCCGAAGACAATCGCACCCTTGACCAATACATGACAAGTGTCCGCGAGCTGGAACAACGTTTGATGTTGGCCGAGCAATGGGCGAAACATCCCAAACCTCAAGTTGATTACGAACCGCCCACCGACATATCGGACCGTGCCAACTTTACCGGTCGCATGCAGTTGATGTTCGATATGATATTTTTAGCGATTCAAACCGACTCCACCCGCTTGATCACTTTGATGGGCGCCGGGGGCAACGAAGTGGTGGCGTTGCGGGGCGTTGATGATGGTTGGCACAATCTAAGCCACCATGGTCGCGATCCGCACAAGCTTGAGATGTTGGCAATTATCGAGCGTGAGGAGATGCGATTGTTGGGCGAGTTGTTGCAGAAGTTAGACATTGTTCAGGAAGGTGAGCACACGCTGTTGGATCAGACAGCCGTGTTGCTGGGATCCAACTTGGGCAACGCTTCGGCACACAACAACACGAACCTGCCGATCATTGCCGCGGGAGGCCATTTTCGCCATGGCCAACACCTGGCCTTCAACCCCGATCGCCCGGTACCGCTGTGCAATCTATTGGTCAGTTACCTCCAACACCTGGGGCTGGAAACCGACACCTTTTCCAGCGGCAACAGCACGCTCAGCGGACTGAACCAATTCAGCTGAACCTAGATTTTTTCTCTGATCAAGTTGCTGAATGGTCCAAGTAGTGATGTTACCGGCCGGATTGTCGTCGCAGAACTCGCCGCAAATCGTCGCAACCACGCCACGATCCGAGCTTGCCTCGGTCGGGCGATGCTCATAACCAGAAATTGATTGCGAGCGAACGGATTATGCGCTCACGCCGCCCTGCCCGCCGCCGCAGGCGCGTAGGGCAGGTTACAAAGCCTGCCCCTCCCAATGCTTCCGCCGGGCTTGCCCCGGATCGGGGCAACAAGTGGCAGCTACCTCGCTCGCCACACGTTTATCCCTGGCCGCCCGCGATTCGCCCTCGGCGAATCGCGGGCGGCCAGGGAGCGATTTTCAGGGGCTGGCCTGGTAGCTTACCAGTTGTGATCCCGATCCGGGGCAAGCCCGGCGGAAATCGACGGCGAAGCGTTCCCAGAAAACTAAGGGGTCAGCGGTAGCGGTTCACAGAGCAAACGTTGATAGAGCTGAGCGACTTCCGATTCCGCGGGCTGCTCCGCCCAACGGACCGTCCAAAAGCGTGCTTTACGAATCACACCCTTCTCTAAGAATTCAGCTAGCAGGCGAATATGCAAATGGGCTGCTGCCGGTTCCATCTCACTGGCTGCTGCTCGATCGCTCGGCGGCAGCATCAAGACGGTACTGCCAACGCCTGAACGCGCGGGAGCAGCGCCCAGTTCAAGGGCGGCCGGCAACACGGCATCCTCGCTAAACGGACCGGCCTCCCCGGAAGCTTGCACCATGTCCAGCGGTTGCCCACCAAAGTCACTGATTAAATCGATTGTGGGGAGGCTATCAAGTAGCGAAGTTTGCACGGCAATGATGGTTTCCAAAGCACAAAAGTTAGCCTCGCAAAAACTCACCCGCTGAGTGACCACCAAGCCAAACGAACTGGTCGCATCCTGCGGCATCATGGAGATGGCGTCGTCTCCGCGGAAATAATTTTCCGTCATCGCCGGGAACGCTGGAGTGGACAATTGGTCGAACAGACCAGGCTCAACGCGATCGCGTGGGGGCGTTAACCGCAGCCGAGGATGGTCGGTAAAGTCGGCACCGGGGGCAGCAAACTCAAGCCCCAGCTCGGGACGATCCATGCGGCTGCGGACTCGCCAACCATGGCGATTGTCCGTAAAGACCGCGATGGTATTCTGGTTTTCTGCAAGACTCCAAGCCACGCCAATGTCCTTAGTTCGGATGAACAAAAAAACCCCGCTATCACGCAGGGGATGCGGACAGCGGGGCCGGAACAGAGAAGAGGCCTTTCTGTTAGCCGTTCGGCAAAGCGAACGGTCTCTTCTAGCTTACCAGCTGTGTCCAGCCTGTCCACAGTTTTCACAAAATCTGACTACATCAGCGGAAGTTGTCCACTGCCCCCGCGATGAGCAATTTTCTCGATGGTTGCCGGCAATTGGTCAATCCCATCAATGATGTAATCAGCACCTAATTCCGCAAACTCCATGCGAATTGCCTCAAGCCGCTCCTCGAGCTCCTCAGAATCAAGCGCCTCGACCTCTTGCTGAGAGAGCCCCAGCTGATTCCCCGTTTTGACTACCGCGACAGTCCACGCGCCGGCCGCTTTACCCGCTCGGATACCAACCGGAGTATCGTCGACCTTGACACATGTCCAGGCGGGATAGGCGTTCATGCGATGGAGTGCTTCGAGAAACATCCAAGGAGCGGGACGACCGTGCTGAACTTCATCGCCGCAAACCAGCGAATGGGGCGTGTACCCTTGCGCGGCCGCGGCGGGCAGAATCGCCTCCATCAACTCGCGGGTGTAACCGGTGGTGGATCCGACAGCGATGCCGCGTTCCAAGAGCCACTGGAAAGTTTCCGCGGTGCCCGGAATGAGATCGGTATACTCGCCGAGGATACTCAACTGCAGGGGCAGGAATTCGGAGTAGAGCCGGTCCACGTCTTGCGAATTGGGAGCTGCCCCGTGGGCTGCCGTCCACCGCTCTGCCACGTCGGGCATGGCGGCGATCTGGGCGATATGATCGCGTTTCGAGGCCCCCATTGGCTCGCGAGCTTGCTCCGGCGTGATCGGTACCCCGGCGGCGGCGAATATTTCTTGAAAAACCCGCGCGGGAGCCATGCAGCCATAATCAATGGTCGTACCGGCCCAATCAAGCACAACGGCGGTAATCGATCGCTCGCTCACAAGCAAAGACTCCTAGTATGTGGGTTTTCGGATGGGTCTCAAATGGCTATTGGGCAGCCTTGGGCGATACTCTCAGCAATCCGGCTGCTCAATACCAAAGCGTCAGCGGCTAACTCGCCTTGCAAAGCGGGCAACGCGGGGGCTCCGGCGACAGCCGCGGCAGCCGCGTTGATTTCATCAACAAAGGCATCGACCGAATCACCGGCGCCCAGGTCGGGACGCTCGACTTTCCCATCCGCGGTCAACACTTTCAGCGGCATCATCTCACCGCCATCGTCAAAGGCGGCTGATTGAAATTGCAACGTCGCCTGTTCAAAGTGCGCTTCGAAACCGTGCGTGAATGGTCGCCCATGTTGATTGATCACGCCACCGCGAGCGGCAACGACCAAATTGGGGTCTGCGAAGTCATAAATCGTCTCAAAATATTGCGGCGTGCCTTGATGCAGTCGGCCCCGCGCGTAAACACCTTTGGGCATGCCGAACAACAAACGGATCAAGTGGGTGTCGTGAACGTGCAAGTCGATCAAGGGACCACCAACTTTGGCCGGATCATAGAAATCTGGGTTCCAGTCGACCGGGCCGATCGTGCGAACGACGTGTAATCCCAATAGTTTTCCGTACTTTCCCGAGGCGGCGGCCTCCGCCAAAAAACGGAATTCCGCCATGAACGGCAGTACGTGTCCCACCATCAGCAACCGGTTAGCCTGTTTGGCGGCAGCCACCAACTTTAGGGCGTCGTCACCCGACAACGCCAACGGTTTCTCACACAGCACGTGCTTGCCCGCTTGGAAACAGGCCAACACTTGTGGAACGTGCAGATGCGGCGGCGTGCAGAGATCGACCAGCTCGACACTGTCATCGGCCAGCACTTCCTCCAGCGTCTCATAAACCGTCAAATTAGAAACATCGATCTGCTCGCCCGGAGGGCCAAAATTACCCTGAATGCCAGTCCAATCACCAGACCGCTTGCGATCATCACGACTCGCAAAACCGACCAAGGTCGCTTGTTGCGACTTTTGGTACGCCAAATAGTGAATCCATCCCATGAATCCAACTCCGACGATGGCGGCCTTGGTCACTGTGCGACTCCTGTTGCGGGCTATTGCGGGGGTGCTAGCGTCCAAACCCCAACGATCCGATGAACGCAGACAAGCAATTGAGGCTAAGACAACTTATGTGGCTTGATAGTACCCGATCAGCACGCCGTTTCCGACCCTCCAGAGGGCCAATTTTTTGCGAACCGTCGGTCAGCGCAACCGCGTGTAAAGTTCCGCCGCAATTCCCAATCGCTTCGCCGTGCTGGCGATCTGTTGGCAGAATCTAGCCGCATCTTGCGGGTACCCGGCCGTCGGCTCCAGAGTGGTCGGATGCTGTTCCAGCCAAAATGCGTTGAATTGCTCCATTAAACGCTCACGCAAATACTTCGCCAGCATCGAAGCGGCCGCTACCGGAACAAATTGATCCGCCTTGGTGCGAAATTCAAACTGCAATTGCCGCTCCCCGCACGTGCACCGATAACGGCTCGACGCGGCCGATTCGGCGACAATGCTGGGAAAAGACTCCGGAAAATATTGCTGAATTAATCCCCCGTAACGCCGTCTCCCGCCGTGACGGTCGCAAATCACCCAAACGGAGCCCGAGCCTTTTTGAGCAATGCACTGCTGTTCGGCTGCCTGCTGATCGGACCCCTGCGGAGGCGAAAGCGAGTCGATCAATTGACGGATCAACCCTAAGGTGCACTCGGACAGCAAAGTCGCTTTATTGCCTGCCCGCTGGCAACCCGCGTTAAATCGCACCGCATCCAACACGCGGCAACGCAGCGATATCAACCGGGGCCCCCCGTCTAACCAAGTATCGGCGGCCAGCAACTGCTCGGCGGGCAACTGCTCGGCGGGCAACTGCTCGGCGGGCAACTCGACCGACTGCCGCGCGGCGGTCCCCAGCGGGAAGGGCAGATCGAGCTGCGCGAACCAACGCTGTTGTTTCAAACCAGCGAGGTCCTCGTCGGCAACCAATTGCAGCAACTCGGCCAGCGTGTCGGGAATGCGTTGATTATCTGGGCAACAAATTCGCCGCAGCATCAGCCAAATCGGCAATTCCAATTGCCTCAACGGATCGGGACGATTTCGTTGGTAGAGCTGTTTGGAATCGGCGAATTGGAGTTTTGCCTTCAGCTCACCGGCGGGACCGGCGGCCAAGCTGGCAAAGGCTTGCTCTGGGTCGAGCGCGTCGTCGAATTCCCAACAAGTTGCCGCAATCAACAAGGGGCCCAATTTGGGCCCGTAACCGGCTTCGTCGGTCGCGATTAAATAAGCCACGCGGGCAATTCCAACAGGTCGCCAAGTCTGACGCTAAATAGTGTCTTACGCTAATAGTTCCGCGACGGGCTGTCCTTGATTGGCGATTTTGAAAGGACGCCCGTTGGGAGCAGTATATTCGGTCGTCGTGGAAAGCCCCAGGGCGGTTGCGATCGTGGCGTTGAAATCGGCGATCGAGACGGGCTGATCCGCAACCCCAAAGCCTTTTTCGTCGGATGCTCCGTAGACTTGCCCGGTGCGAACACCGGCACCCGCCAGCAGGCAGGAAAAGGCGCCGGGATGGTGGTCGCGGCCAGCATTTTCATTGATGCTGGGGGTTCGCCCAAACTCGGTTGCCAGCACGACCAGCGTGCTTTCCAACAATCCGCGAGTGTGCAGATCAGTCAGCAACGCGGACAACCCCTGGTCGAGACTCGGCCCCAGTTTCCCTAGTTTTTCATATAAGCCATTGTGCATGTCCCAGCCATTGTAATTAACATCCACGCAGGGCACGCCCTCTTCAATCAACCGCCGTGCCAACAGGCAGCCTTGGCCAAAACGGTTCATGCCATACGCCGAACGGATCGCATCCGATTCGGCTTTGATGTTAAAGGCGGCCAGTTTCTCACTGCCCATCAAACGAATCGCGTCACGATACATTTGGTTGTAAGCCTGCACCTCCGGACCTTGATACCTCTGCCGAAAATAGCGATCAAACTTGTTCGTTAAACTCATCCGATGGTTAAAATCACGATCGCTGAGATAACCAGGTTTCTTGGCGTTCTCCAGTCCCTTGGTGGGATCGCCAATCGGCACCGGAGCCAAGCCGGGCGGTAGAAAGCCAGCCATGGGATGATCATTGTCGGCGCCAATTAAGATGTTGGCCGGCAACTCTTTCGGCCCGCGAAAGCCAGCTTGCAACATCCAAGCTCCCAACGCTGGATGGCGGATGCTGTTGATCACCGGGTAAGAGGTCCGCATCAAATAGCGTCCCGGTTCGTGCGCTCCGGTCTCGGTGCTGAGCGATCGGACGACGGCCAGGGCACCAGCCAATTTCGCCAGACGGGGAAAATGATTGCCAAACTTAATCCCGGCTAGCGTCGTGGCAATTGGTTCGGTTGCACCCTGCGAGGATGTGCTCGGTTTCGGATCAAAAGTATCGAGATGGCTCATCGCGCCATCCATAAACAAATAGATCACCCGCTTGGCTTTGCCCGTCGGAGGTGCCGCCAGGGCAAAGCGTCCACCGGCTAGCCCAGCCACGCTGACCCCCAAGCAACACTTGGCAGCCGCACACATCAGATCACGTCGCGAACGCTCGAAGGGGTCCATCGGTTCTGCTCCCAAACAAATAGATGCGGTGTTGACTCTATGCAGCGGTGCGAAAAACAACTGTTCGCCTAACGAACAAACAAAAACTCACGTGTGTTCAGCAACGCCCAAATAACGTTACCCAAGCCAATCAATTGTGTTTTGGCACTTCCCACTTCTGAGGCCGCCATCCGGCGATCCTCGGCCGTTGGCTCTCTGGCCAACACCGTCAAGAAGATCAGGTCGACCGCTTCGCGAGGATTCTCCGTCGCTGCGACGGCATCATAAATTCGCGACCCCCGTTCCAACATGGAATGCGTAATGGGGCCATTAAACATGGTCAAAATTTGCGGCACCGTGGCGGCTTTGGTACCCCCGCTGATGCTGGCCCGATCGCTCTGGCCAAACTGCCGCAGAAAATGCCCCGCCGGCATCGGCGTGGGCAATTCGCTGGCTTTCGCAAGCAATAAACCCTTATAACCATGTTGTTTATTGAGATTCTGCTTGTAAACGTTCAACAGATAAGTCTTGCTAAATCTGTCGGCTTGAGTTTGCACTTGATTAAAGTTGACTTGATCTAAATCCAAAGCGACGTACTGACGCAACTGAGCAGCGGTGGGGCGTTGGAATGGCCAAGGGTTATAAACCGTTAGTGTCAAGATTGAATCCCATACTTGCTCAGCCGTCATCCGCCGCAGCGCTGGGCCCGTGTAAGTAAAGCTCTTCCAGTCCCCGATATCCACCTCAACCGAATCGAGCTGGTATGACGTGGAATAAACAATCCGGCGCATTACCTCTTTGAGATCAAAGTCGACTTCCACGAGTTGTTCGGCAAGGGTGGTCAGCAATTCTTCACTGAACGGCGGATTAGAATCGGTAAAATCATCGACCGGCTCGACCACGCCAACTCCGGTCAAACGCTGCCACAAACGATTAACGACGGTGCGGGAAAATCGCTCATTGTCGGCTGAAGTCAGCCAGGCGGCGAACTGCTTGCGGGGACTGGCCTCGTCAGCGCCGCTGGGCAGCGTGCCCCAGGGCAAGTGCGGTGTAACCACCTGGTTTGGTTTGCCATCGGTGTAAGCGTAATCGTGTGGCAGTTTGAGTTTGCGTTTGCTTTCCTGAACCGAATAGGTGTTGGCCCGCACCAAGCGTTGCAAAGGACCGACTTGCTGTTGGGAAAGCTGTTGCTGCGCTTGGCTGATCAGCGTCGGGACCGGGTTCTTCTTATCCTTGAATTGATTGCGTCCCAGACGCGTTAACGTTCCCGAAGTGAAGGCGGCCAGCTCGTAAAACTGTCGCTGGCTCCAATCCTCAAACGGATGATCATGGCACTGGGCGCAACCAATTTGCGTTCCCAGGAAAATCCGCACGGTATTGTCGACATATGGCAGCGGCATACCGTTGTCACGCAACTGATAACCAACAGCCGGATTATCCCAAATCTTGCCATCAGCGGTCAGCATCTCATAGACCCACTTGTCGTAGGCAAGATTGGTGCGAATCGCGTCTTTCACATAAGCCAAATAAGGATCAGCAATCATGTTCGGCTCAGGACGTTCGGTCAGTCGCAAGACGTCAGCCCACATGTTGTAGAAATTGCTAACGTAGTCGGGACTGGCTAACAGATCATCAATCAATTGCAGACGCTTCTCAGGTTCTGGGGAAGCCAAAAAAGCTTTGACTTCATCACCGGTGGGAATGCGACCAGCCAGATCAAGATAAATGCGACGCACGAAGGTCGAATCGCTGACCGCCGACTGGGGCCGTCGACCTCGCTGCCGCAAATGATTGAGCACCGCTTGATCAATGCGACTCGCCCCCGCTTGGGCAGCAGCTCGTGTGCCGGGCTTTACCCCCGCAACCTGCATTTGCACCGGTGAAGTCAATTGGGAACTAGCCGGCAGAAGAACCGGCGGTTGGCCCTGGGAACGATTTTGCCGTCCGCCTTGGCCGACCGCCCGGGGCGCGAATGCAAACCAATTACCGCCGAGCACGATCAAGACCACCAAACGGGCGACGAACGCTGGCGATGGCAACACGAAACAACTAGACAAGCCCTTCATGACGTCTTCTCCTTAATGCCCATCCAAAAGCCGAGAAGAACCGTGGCGAATGCCCACACGGCCAGTGCTTTTCAGATTGACAATTGACCACAAAGCCACGCCCGCTGTTATCATGGCAGCAGATGCGGGTGCTCACTTCCCACCGGCGTCATCATAGTCTGTAATCCCACGCCGGTGGTGTTTGCAGTTACTATTTGGTCCTCAATTGTTATTCCACCCCAGCCCCCAGGACTGATAACATGCCCACAAGTTTACGGTTTTCCCCTGCGATTCTCTGCAGTTTGGCAATTTTCACGATGAACAGCTCGTTCCCTCCAGCGGCGCCCGCCGCAGAACCAGCCAATCCCGCACCGGCCAATCCCGCACCGGCCAATCCCGCTCTGGCCAGCCCAAAATACGAAGTCCGCGAGGATCCGCGGGGGCCACTGGTGTTTCGTGACGATCAATTGGTCACGCAATATTTGACGATGAGCGGGCACAAACCGGTTCTGTACCCGCTGCACGGCCCCGATGGCGTGCCGCTGACGCGTGCGTTCCCAATCGCCGACGCGCTACCCGGCGAAGCCAAAGACCATGTGCACCATCGTTCCCTGTGGTTCACTCACGGTGAAGTCAATGAGTTTGATTTTTGGGCCGAAGGTGAGCATTGCGGCAAAATCAAGCAGACCTCCAGCAAAGCCACTGCCGACTCCGAGCAAGCCAAACTGGAGACCGAAAATGATTGGCTGACCCCGGCGGGAGACGTGTTGCTGAGTGACCAACGCACGTTGGTTTTTCACGACGTGGAGGGAGCTCAAGTAATCGATTTTGATATTGTCCTAACCGCTGGCAAGGAAGATGTCGTCTTCGGTGACACGAAAGAGGGCAGCTTCGGCGTCCGCGTGGCCGGCACGATGAAAGTCGATGCCAAGCAAGGCGGGACGATCTTGACCAACCGCGGCGCAAAAGACGGAGCCGCCTGGGGCCAAGAGGCCGAATGGGTCGATTACAGCGGCCCGGTCGACGGCAAGACCTACGGAGTGACAATCATGAATCACCCCAGCAGTTTTGGCTTTCCCACGCGGTGGCACGTCCGCAGCTATGGCCTGTTCGCCGCGAACCCCTTTGGCGTGCACCACTTTGTCGGTGGAAAGCGAACCGAGGGGGTGCGGTTACCAGCCGGCGAATCGCTGAGCTTGCGATATCGCCTGGTCCTGCATCGCGGAGCAGCGGCCGACGCCAACCTGGACGCTCAGTGGAAAGCCTACGCCGGCGAGTAGATCACTTGGCGGCGAAGATCCGCTTGATCTCGTCAATGCTCGTCAACCCACGAGCCAAAGTTAGCACCGCCTCGGCTTGCAAGTTTTGATGCCCTTCTTCCTTAGCGATAGCACGCAGCTTGTTCAGATCGCGAGTCTTTAGCAGGGCATCGCGAAACTTGTCACCGGGGCGGAGCAACTCAAAGATGGCAATGCGGCCAAAGTAGCCCCTGCCCTGACATTGCGGACAGGGAGGGATGGGGGCCGGTCGCCCCTTCTCATCCACTTGTTGTTCAATCGGTGGCGGCACGTAAGGCTGGAACAGCAAGGAAACGCGTCCCGGCGGAATGCCCAAGCGTTGCAACAAGGCGGGTGGAGGTGGAAAACCGACTTTGCACTGCTCGCACAATCGACGCACCAGCCGTTGATTGGTCACGCCCATCAAAATCGGCGCCAATTCCTTAGCCGCTTGCGGATATTGCGTGACCAGCCGCAGAGCCGCTTCGACGGCGTCATTGGCGACCAACCGCGTGTAGGCGTGCTTCTCATTCTTGCTGGCCTGGACGCAAATCTTCTCCAGCGTCTCGTCGTCGGGAATCTGCGGCAGTAAAAAGACATCGGGTTCTTTGAGCAGCATCCGGCGAAGCAACTCAGCAGGATTCGGACCCTCCGCTTCGTCGTAAAAATTCGGATTGACGTTGATCGTCTCCGGCTCCGGGTCGTGCAGCGGTTCAAGCGATTGAAAGTCACGCACGAATTTGTCGGCCGCGTCGATGGTGATCTGCCAAGTCGCCGACAGACCCACCCCTTTGGGAGCACTGACCGCCACAAAACCGCCGCTGGCGTTAAGGATTTCCTTGAAGGACTCGATCATCTTGTCCCGCATCCCCAAGGCGGCCAAGTTTTCGAACGGCAGTTTCTCCTGCTCCAACCGCAGCAGCACCCGTTCTCCGGTCGCCACACCTTGGCTTTGAAAAGCCACGTTCCACTTATCGCGGCCAGTCTTTAATTTGAGCTTGCCCGTCTGTGCCGAGCGACGATCTTGCGGATTGAGACTGGCTAGCATCTTCAGCGAAACCAGCATTGCATCTCCCGCGTCCCGGGGCAGCGGTGGCATCTGCTCCCAAAGCCCGTCGACTTGATAGCGAATCGCCACGCCCTGTTGGGTAAAGTCAAACAGAATTTGCCCCGCTCGGTTGGCCAACGCATGTGCCACCTGCCCGCCGGCAACGGGCATGCCGGGCGTTTGCCGCGCTTGAATTAAGACCGATTGCTGTTCGGTCTTATCGGCAATTACCGGACTCAGTTCGACCGGCGGGAACAATTGCCAAGGTTGCAGTTCTTCGACGGGGGGCTGCTTATTTTTCTTAACCATTGCGTTGGGATGAGCCTGAGGGTGCGTTGAGACAAATCGGAAGGAAACGTGGAACAGCAGGAATGGCACCACCGCGAGTGGCTTAGATGATACCCGGTGATTTCACATCAATCCCCTTCAGAGCCATCTTCAGCGCATCTTTATTCGGTGCCACGGCGAAGGCCGTGGGACGGTCAATTAATTCGTCGTCGATCAATTTTTTGAGACTCATCGTAAAATCTTGCATGCCATCTTCCGCCCCGATGCGAATCGCGTCGGGCAATTTTTGATCGTGTCCTTCGAGCACCAATTTGCGGATCATCGGTGAGAAGGTCATGACTTCGCAAGTCGGCACGCGGGAAACTCCCGGTTTAATGCTGCGCAACAATTTCTGGGCAACGATGCCTTTCATGTTAAAGGCAATGGCACTGCGAATCGCTCCGTGCATTTCTTCAGGGAACAAGTCCAAAATCCGACCAATCGTCGTCGAAGCACTCGACGCGTGGATCGTACCGAACACCAAGTGCCCCGTCTCGGCGGCATGAATCGCCGTCATAAAGGTTTCCTCATCCCGCATCTCACCAACCAAAATAATGTCGGGATCTTCCCGCACTGCGTGTTTCATGCCGATGCCAAAGTCCTTCACATCCTGGCCAACCTCGCGTTGATTAATCAAACACTTGTCTTCGGTAAAGACGAATTCGATCGGATCCTCGAGCGTCAAAATGTGCTTGCGGTAAATGCTGTTTACATAATTCAGCATGGAAGCAATCGTGGTCGATTTCCCCGAACCGGTGACACCCGCCAACAACACCATCCCCTGGTCGAAGTGACACAACGACTCGATCACGGGCGGCAAAAACAGCCCACGGAAGTCGGGGATCTTGTTGTTAATCCGCCGAGCCACCAAACCGACTCGCCCCAACTGCTTGAGCATGTTCACGCGAAATCGCCAGGAGACGCCGTCGATTTCGCAGATGTAAGCAAAGTCAGCACCGCCATCTTCCTCGAAAATCCGCCGGTTGCGATCATCCAACATCGGCACCAACAACCGCACCATCTCTTCGTTATCGATGGCGGGCCGATTCAACGCTCGCAATTCGCCCCCCACCCGCACCATCGGTGGCTGTCCGACTTTGAGGTGCAAGTCAGAACCTTCCAGTTTGACCAAGGCGCGGAAAATCTTGTCCACTTCGAGGTCGCGACGTTCGACCAACAAACTGGCGCGCAAACGATCAGCAGTTGCGTCACCACTGTCTGCACCGCTGGTGGGAGCTGAGGCCGAACCGTTACGTTTGGTGGATGATGACATGCGGGCTCTCTATATCAATCGCGAATGAGGCGGAAAAGTGTCGAAAAGTCGTCCGCCGTTACGTAGCGGTTGGCGTCGGCGTCAGCCGCACCGGGATCCCAGCGTCAGCCAAGACCTGTTTCGTTTCAGCTATTGTATATTGCCCGAAGTGAAAAATGCTCGCTGCCAGCACGGCATCTGCCTTGCCAGCCAAAATTGCCGCGACCATGTGTTCCGGACCACCCGCCCCCCCACTGGCGACGACTGGTATCGAAACGGCCTCGGAGACAGCTCGCGTGACTGGCAAGTCGTAACCGTCGCACGTTCCATCTGCATCCATGCTAGTTAGAACGATCTCTCCCGCACCCAAACTTTCCACTTCTTGAGCCCAGGCGACCGCCTCAAGCCCCGTCGGTTTGCGGCCTCCGTTGACAAAAACCTCCCAAACCTCACGACCGTCACGCTGCACCCGTTTGGGATCGATGTTAACGACGATGCACTGCGAGCCAAACCGCTCAGCCGCCCGGCGAATGAATTGAGGATCGCGGACCGCGGCCGAGTTGATGGAAACCTTGTCGCTGCCAGCTTGCAGCAGAGCCCGCACGTCTTCAATGTCGCGCACTCCACCTCCCACGGTCAACGGCATGAAGACTTGCTCGGCCGTCCGCCGCACCACATCGATGATGATCTCCCGCTCCTCATGGGAGGCGCAAATATCGAGGAAGACCAGTTCGTCGGCCCCCTCCGCTTCGTATCGCCGAGCGACCTCGACCGGATCGCCCGCATCACGCAAATTGACAAAATTTGTCCCTTTAACGACGCGTCCTCGATCGACATCCAGGCAGGGAATAACACGTTTGGCAAGCATGAGGCGACAGTGTCAAAAAGTGAGTATCAGAAAGTGAGTGAAAAACGCCGCCCAAATCGACGACTTTATCAGTTGCGTGGCAACGACTGGAGCCAAACCAGCAGCGAATTGAACTACTTCGCCTGGACAAGTGGCTCGACCTGCTTGCTCTCCAGCGAGACTCGGAAAATCTGTTTGGCGTGCGGGTCGGCGATGAACAACTGGCCGTCGTGTAGAGCCAAGCCGACGGGATTTTGCAATGGTTCCCCCGCCAGCCAACTCTCAACCGCTCCGCTGGGATCGACGCGCCAAATGGTTTTCGCATAACCATCACTGACCAGCGCCGAGCCGTCCGGCAAAACGACAACGTTGTGGGGGAATTCAAACTTTCGTTCTCCAACCACCACCTCGGGCGGCTGATCCGCTGGCAATTTTACCAGCGGGGTGGCTGTGGGAGTGACAGCCCACAATTGGCCCGTTGGACTGATGTGCAGACCGCGGGCGTTGGTTTTGGCATACAGCTCCGGTTGTCCACCGCTGACCGCGACGCGATAGACGAAACGGCTCTCCAAGTCGGCGATGTACAAGTTGCCTTCGGTGTCCAGAGCCAGGCTGTTGGGCACGCCCAAAAAACCGTCCGTCAAGGGCTGCGGGTCGCCGCTGCCGTCGGCAGGTAGGGCGTAAATCTCGCGAGTGGCCGTATCGCCGACAAGAATCGTGCCATCGGCATGCACGGCCACGCAGCGGGGCCGATTCAGCGGCTGGCGAAAACGCGTCGCCCCCCGCACGATCAATTCGGGAGCACCCCCAGCGGCCGGCAGTCGCCAGACGCCCGGCAGATCGAGGTCGACGACGACCAGGCTCCCGTCGGGCGCGACCGCCAGGCTGATCGGGTACTGCAATTCAGCCGGTTCAGCCCCCGGAACCGGTTCTTGGGCGGGGGCAAGCCCTGGCTGCAACAGCAGGCCACAAAGCAAGCACAGCAGTCCGCAGCGGCCAAACCGCATGCCTATTCGCCCTAAACTTCCCATTCCACGCTCGCCGGTTTGAAAAAAGGTTCCGATCATGCCGCCTGTATCGATTGCGTAAGATTTTCTCATGTTACCGATTATGCCGGCCGAAATAGAACGGTAGATGTGCCCGCGTTTTTGCACATGCCGCCCCTCCCCGTTTCAGCGGTTCGACTCGGATATGGACATTCAAACAAAACACCAGAAGACCAGCGTGCTCCGTAGGATCTCCTGCCTCGGTATCCTCACCGCCCTAACGCTGACCGGGCTCCCGCAGTCGGCGAACGGTCAAACAGCCGCTTCGGCCTCCCGAAGTCAGACGACCGAAGACCGGCGGATTGAAACCAGTCACGCTCGCCCGGTGCAACGCAAGACATTTCGCGTCGCGAACACCCAGCATACAAACAATCACGACTCCGTGGGCGCGGTAAACCGCTCCAATGGTAAGTCGAAACGCAAGTCCTTGCTAGCGCAAGCGGCTCACAACGAAGTAATTATGGAAGCGCCGCCCGAAATGGTCCATGGATCGCCGATCATCGAGGCGGCTTGTGGATTCGAGCCTGGCTGCGGGGCTGAGTTCGGCTGCGGTCTGGAGTCGGGGTGCACATCATGCTGTCAAGGTCCTGGAATGTGCAGCGGCTGCAACGCCTGTGCGGGTCCGATCGGCTGCGACAGTGGCCCGCTGTTTGGCG
>CAZHTX010000034.1:0-23009 GCA_964535475.1 uncultured Pirellulaceae bacterium | reverse complement strand
ACGACAAGCCGCCCTCCACCTATTGACGTGATGCCTCAGATGTCTCCGTTGCATCCGTTGGTTCGCCGGTAGTATCGAAAGCGGCTGAGCGCTCAGTTGTCGTTCCGGAGATTGAGTTCTTTTGCCTCTTCAGGGTCGTAGGCAACAACGAAGACGTCTCCTTTAAACACCTCGGCATAGAACTTCTCGATGGGAGCCTCGATGGATTTCACGTTTCGATTATTCATCAAGAAACATCGTTTGGGTGTCGTCAATGCTTTGCGAGCCGCAACGGGATCGAGCAACTTCCCACCGGAGCTCCAGATTTTTGCACTATCGAGCGGTAGCTCAACTCTTTTTCTCTGGAAGACCCACTCTCCTTTCTCATTCGTGATTGGCTTCGATACTTGGTACTGCAGTATTCGAGCTTCTCCTGTTTTTGGGTCACGAACTTCTTTCACCTGTGTTTCCTCTCGAAACGAAGTGAAAACAATCAGTCCTAGTACTGGCGAACCCGTATCGTCTCCGTAGATTTTTCCAACTGCAGGTGATGTCAAATTAAATGGCGGAGGTTTCGTAGGCTGCCAAGAAGATTCTTGAGCGAAAATCGGCTCGGCAACGACAAACAATCCAAGTAGTATTGCGGCGATAGTGAATCTTTGCAGCATCGTCGATCTTTTGGGTGTTGGGATATCGGGCGAACGGCCGCGATAACCGAGTCGCGGCGATTGATTTTCCATTGTCAAAATGACGACGCCGCGACTTCGGTTCATCGCATGGTTCGCCTCGTCTCGGCGTACGCGATTGCTCGCCGTTCGTATTCCGTGAAGGGCGGCGAAAATCTGCGTATAAGTTTAACAAACACCGACCATCGTTGGCGATCCCAGGCCGATTTGACGAGATCCCACTGGTCGCTCGGCCGCGCATCGCAAGTGAATTGCTGTGTGTAGAGACCGTTGTCCACATCCTCAAACTCTCGAATTTGCTGAAATGCTACAAGCGAACCGGTGAGCCAATCGGTGCAATACTCGGTGAGGAAGTCCACGTGACTTTCCAGTGATCGGCGGGCAGATTCACCATTATCAAATCGCGAGAATTTGTAGGCAGGGTGATCGCGTGCGTTCAAATACGCCGCAAGCCGGAATACAGACGTATTGAGTTCGTTACCAAGATGGCTGATTTCAGTTTCGACGTTTCCGATGCGGTCGCCCGATGTTACGCGAATTGCAACAACGTTTGATGTGAGTGTGTATGCGAAGTCAGAAGGCGTGTCGTGGCGAAATCCATTATCGCGCAGTGGTGTGAACGCTAAATCCGCAAGTTCGTAGAATTCGCGTTGTGAAACGTTGCGATTCATTGATGTGTGCGGCTGTCCGTCAACCAAGTAGGCGAACAATGTAATGATCCCTACTGAGTAGGGTCGTAT
This sequence comes from uncultured Pirellulaceae bacterium, assembly GCA_964535475.1. Classification (GTDB taxonomy): domain Bacteria; phylum Planctomycetota; class Planctomycetia; order Pirellulales; family Pirellulaceae; genus Laterigemmans. The sequence continues at coordinate 21,604 of CAZHTX010000034.1, read as the reverse complement.
TCGGGAAATTCCACAATACGACCTAAGTGAGCCAGGTCGTTTGACCTGAATCGCAGAAGCCATTCACGAATCGCGGAAACCATTAATCTGGAGAAGCAGCTTACCCAATCTGTCCGATAAAAGCAACAAAGTCTTTTCTGAAGGATCAGTTTGACGACACTCCCGAGCATGCGATTCGAGATGCCCACAACTGACTGCCTGGTAGAGGAGCATCGAACCGCTCACTCTATGGGATGCGGGCTTGTGGCTTAACTGACCTGGTTTTGACTGATAAAGCGGGCATGTTGCTTCATTATACTAAGGCCTATTTAGTGGTTCTGTGTTGGTAAAGTCGCACAACGACCATTGCAGGTTGACATTCGCTTTCATTGTGCATAAGGAGAATTCGACGCGTCAAAGACGCAAGAAATTACCGAAATACGTTGGCGACCGCCCACCGGAGCCCCAGCAGGACTTAGTTCCTGCTGGGGCTTTTTTCGTTTATGGACTGAAAAAATGCTGCTCCGCAAGAATCAACGCTACTTCGTTCGCTCGGTAGCTCGCGCAGCGTGGATCGACGGTGGATTTGATAAGTCGCAGGCGATCGAGCTGGGCACGGAGCGGCTGAAGTCCGCGCCGGCGTCGATTCTGACGACGCTGTTGATCAGCCTGGCGGTCCGATTGTTAGTCGCGCTGATCACCGACTGGTTCCGCCGCGGAGTCGAAGAGCCGGGGTTGGAGTACAGCGACGAAGAGCCAGGCTATGCCGAGTTTACCGAAGCCGACACCGAAGGGGGCGACCAATGAGCCGTACGTACACAATCCGGCACCAAGACACCCGGGGCATCGCAACCCTGGTTGGTTTCGTTGGCGTGCTGATCCTCTCGCGATTGTGGTGGACCGGTGCCCTCGAGGGGCTGTTAACCGCAGCCTATCAGCCGCAAGGCGAGGCGCTGACGTCGACCACCTACGTCGTGCTATCGTTCGCGGCAAACCTGATTTACGGGATCGGCACGGTGCTGGTGGCCGCATGGTCGGGACTGTGGTGGCTGGTCGCCGACATCACAGCCCGTGCACGTTCCACAGACTGCGGAGCGGCACCCGTGGCTAGCCAGCGAGTTGCTCAGCGGGTTGCTCAGCGTGATTGCGTTTCTCGTCGCGATGTTGATTTTCGGCCGACGGCGTCCCCGTCATTCGTTAGCGACACGATCACCGATGAACACGGATTCTAGCTTTACCCTTGAGCGTTGCAAAACAGCGAGCGAAGTTGAGCTACCTAAATGGCACCGTTGACGAATCCTTTCTGCGGCAAGTTGTTCGGTTAAGCTACCTTAATTACGGACCAAAGCTTGCTCAAGAATTCTTAGAGAAAAATGGGATCCATCTTGTCGTCGAACGTCATTTGCCCAAAACCTAGCTTAATGGAGCGGCAATGCGACTAGGGGTTGAAGGGCGGCTAGTGGCAATGACCTTGCGACATGATCGACTGGATAACTTCTAGATCGTCTTGTTGCATGAACTTGCTCACATCGCGTTGCATATAGACAAAGGTAGATGCCAAGCCATATTCGACAACCTGGGTGAACGAGGAATAGACAAAATCGAACGCGAGGCGGACGTTTTGGCAAGTGACTCGCTGATACCGAAGAGCGTTTGGCGTGCTGCAAAATTAACGGCAAGGTCATCGCTCAACGACGGTAAATCACTCGCCGACCACCATCGAATTCACCCCGTGATTCCGGCTGAACGGATCCGGTTTGAATCGGGCAACTTCAAAGTTTTCGCTAGCTTGGTGGGGACCGGCCAAGTTCACCAGCAATTTGAATATTGAGCATGAAACCATGAGCGACTCCAATCCCTTCCACCCCGTTAATCAGGTTTAAGAGAAGGAACCGTTTTGCAAGAAGATGGCTGGCGGAGTCCTCGACAAAAGCGAAGGCGGGCTCGAGAAGGTCATCTTCGACGATATATTTGAGCCAGTCCCCATCGCGTAAACTGCTCGACAAAGCGTACCATAGTTTCTCTAGCAATCACCCTGCCGGTACGGCGAAGAAATAGACATGGCTGGACTGAGTAGGTTCGAAGTCGTTGTCGGAACATACCAGCAACATTCTCTCCCCCTGTCCAGTCGCAGGTCCCCACGTGAGGCCCTCGAGCTTGGCGGGAAGCGATTCGCCCAACGCGTACCGCGGGTTGAGAAAGTCAAGGAACAGCGTTTTTTCAACGGCCCGGGCACCGTCCGGTAGCGCGGTCGCACCCAGCGACTCCGTTCCGCTGATGTCGGTGGCATCCGTTAAATCTATTTTGTAAATCGCCTTGCATTTCGAGCCAGAACCCGGCTGACCATCACGCTCCAGTACCAACATGGAATGGTCATCAAACATTAGCATTTCACTGACCCCGTTTTGGGCCGACTCCAGTCGGTAGGCGTATTCACGTTGCTGTCCAGACTCCAAATCTAAATGCAAGATTCTGCAAAACAAACCATAAGGTTTTCCCTTACGATTAAACGCATCGTCTTGTAATGCTGGCCCCTGCAAAATCGCAAATAAACTGCTGCCATCGGGCGTAATCGTAAGCCCCTCGAACCCCCGATTACCTTGTCGCCCCGAGTCGTTGGCTTGATTCTCAGCTTTCTTACTCAGCCCGGGGGACTTAATCTGAAAATGTGCCGGCACGGGAAGGCGACGTTGCAATTCGCCGGCTGCAGAGAACAGCAACAGCTGGGGGCCGAATTCATCACTAATCACAATTTCGGATGAGGATCGGCAAACGATGCCCTCGGGGTCAAGCCGCTGGGCAAATTGCTGACTCGCTTGAAAAGCGGCAGGATCTCCGACGAATCTTCGCTGTTGGTCGCTAAGGAAAGTTGTCTCCAGCAACTGGAAATTGGCCGGCTCGCCACGGTCTTTCGGAGGCGTGATTCGCAACCGGTGCAGGCGGCAGTAGTAAGGTTCCTGAGTGCTGTTCGGTCCTCGGTCCGGAATGATCAGATACTCGTCGTTCGACCCAGTGTAAGTGATCGCAGAAAAACCGCCCAGTTGATTTCGAGTTTCACCGCCGGGAAATTCGCCCGACAAGCCGGAGAGATCCTGGGCGTCACCGGGAATAGTCAGGCTGCCTAGCAGTCGCGGTTCTGACGCCGGGCCGGAGCTTGGCAAAACTCCGCAAGCCGTCAGCAGGGTTAAAGCTGGCAATAATCGCAGGTTACGGAGCATGAGAGAAAACTTAAGTAGCAAGGAAAAAGGGCGATCAAATCAATGATCGCCCTGGCGAAAGGTCGAGTCGCGGAAAGGTCATTCGAGAATGGAAATGCCGAGCCGCAACTTGGCAACTTGCGATTCCGCGTGACTTGCGGTCTAGAGTGGCGTGGGGACTTCGCCACCGGCGCGAGTTACGGCACCGACGAAGACTCGCGTGTCGATCGTTTGGCCGACAAATCGCACCGAGCCGTCCGCCAAAGCGAAATTGGCACCGCCGGTGTGGAACGAGAAGACTTCGCTGACGTTAATCGCGTTGATCATGTAAGGGCCGTACTTGGTGAGGCCATCGACGGTGGCTCCGTTAATGCTGAAGCCGCAATCGGGGTCCGCCCAGCCGGTGCCGTCCGCTGCCACAAATTCGCCATTAAACATTACGACTTTATCATCGGTATAGTTGGCAAACATTTCGGGCGTCATTGGGCCGCGGCTGGTCCAAGCTGTTGGTTGACCAGCTGCTTCTCCGATCATCAATGTGTTAGAAGTTCCGTCGCGAATGTCGCGGATTGCATTATTACGACCTTTTGACAGAGCTCCGGCGCGAGCACCATCACCCGGGGCGGGGATACCCAAAACGTTCGTATAAACTTTCTTCTTGACTTCGTTGATGGAGCCATAATCGCCGGCCGCGGCGCCAGCGCACCAGTAGGAGTCCACTCGGTCACTGCCGGGGGCCGATGGGCAAATGAACAAAGGAAGTTGAGTGCCGACGGCGGGGCGATTGCGCATCGCGGACCAGGCGAAGTTGAAGTCCATGAAATTCTGCAAATTGGACTGCTCCGCGAAGGGCAGAATGAGAGTGGTCCATGATTGATAGGCGCTGTCCCCGATGCCACCTTCGATGTCAACGTCAGCCCCGAGGCGACTGGGTGGGAAGTGCTTGAAGGCGCTTTCGTAATTGTGCAGCGCCAAGCCAAGCTGCTTGAGGTTATTCAAGCACTGCATTCTGCGGGCGGCTTCACGTGCCGATTGGACCGCTGGCAATAACAAGCCAACCAAGATCCCAATGATGGCGATCACCACCAACAATTCGACGAGCGTGAAACCTGAACGACGTGGGTTCATAAGAGATTCCTTCTGAAAGTTAATAAAGAGTAAGTAACTGATTCGCTTTGAAAACTTAAGAACTTGATATACTTAAAGCATGGAAGCTGTAACAAAACCCTCAGCGAGCGGAGTTGGCTGCGGTCTTATAATGGTATTCGGACAGGCTGTTAAGGATCTCATTTGAGTTCAAGCGCCGGTAGCTGATTTGGACCTTCGGTGATGGTGATTTCATATCCCGAAGTTTCCGGCTTGAGGTACTTGCGGTTGAGCCGCTCAGGCAACTCCTCGTGATCATCTTGGCTCATCTCTCCAATGGGTCCCTGCCAAGAAAATGAGAGACGATATTTTCCCGCCGGCGCGCCGTCACCCGTTGTGTACGTCGTCACCTGGAAATGCCCAGCGCTGTCTGTCTGAGCCCGGGGTAAGATTTGGTTCGTTGTGCCTCTGGGCTTTGTTACCGGATGAAAGGTGATAAAGACATCTTCCGCAGCGGCACCTTTCACCGTTAAATCACCCTCGGCTGGTTCAACTGGTAGTTGCCATGCCGGCGTCGGGGTGCCACCACCACAGCCAGCGGTCAGGGCTGTGCAGCAAACCCACAAGGCAATGCTGGAGATTCGAGAGGGAGAGATGCTTCCGGAGAAAACTTTTGACGCGTTCATACTCGACTATCTAACTCTGAGCGATTTGGAGAAGGCGATTCGCAGACAGGCGAAGTGAGAGGCTCACCCAATCGGAGCTGCTTTTCAAACTGCTCAAGAGGGTACTGAATCGCTCGCGATCGATGGTTAAGTTGATGTTAAGATTTGGCGATACGATTGTGAAGAATCTTAACGGTTTCCCGGCAATGCATCGTTACTGCCTCGTTTCCGGCAAATTTTGCGAGTGAGCCAGGCTTTTTCCGGCATCTGCGGCTGTCGTAATCGCCTTAACTGTCATAACTGGCAGGGACTCTGGGCAGTCTTGCGGCGGTTGGTGTCGAGAACGATAGACTTTGCGAAAATTGCTGCTTCGATGGTGGTTGTGGTGCGGACGTGCGAACCCGTTGCCAGTGTTGGTCTCTTGCTTTCAGCTGCTTTCTGGCGGGCGTTGTGCAACCGGTTTATCTCGATTTCAACAGTACAACGCCTTTGGCTCCCAGCGTTCGTGAAGCGATGGAGCCTTTTTGGACTGAACATTTCATGTTGCCCGGCCAGGGGCACCGTGGTTGCCAGGCGGTCGCCGATGCGCTCGAGCAGGCTCGCGAAGCGGTGGCCCGCATGGTGGGATGCGAGGCGTTTGAGATTATCTTTACTGGGGGGGCGACGGAGTCCAATAACCTGGCGATTATGGGGGTTGCGCAGCGTTTTGAGCGTGGGCACTTGATCGCGGCTCAATGCGAGCACGATAGCGTGTGGTTGACCGTTGATTCGCTTCGCAGTCGGGGATGGCAAGTCGATTTTGTCCCGCCTGACAGCAACGGCCGGATCGAGGTCGAGGAAGTCGAGCGGTTGCTGCGGCAAGACACGAAGTTAGTCTGTTTGCAAGCGGCGAATTCGATTTCTGGCGCTTTGCAACCAGTTCGCGAAGTAGCCGATATCTGTCACTCACGCGGTGTGTTGTTGCACTGTGATGCCGTGCAGATATTTGGTAAGTCGAGCTTAACGATTTCAGATCTGCGGGCTGACATGGCGTCGATTAGCGGGCATAAAATCTACGCACCGAAGGGGGTTGGCGCGCTGTATATCCGTCGCGGTCTAGCCTTGACGCCCTTGCTCTCCGGCGAGATTCGTGAAATGGGTTTGCGGCCAGGTGCGGAGAATGTCAGCGGCTGGATTGGCTTAGGGGCCGCTGCGCGGTTGGCTGAGCGGGCAGCCAAGGATGCCGTGCCACGTTTCGAGGTTTTGCGCGAGCGGTTTGTCGAGCGTTTGAGCGGGCAAGTTGATGGTCCAGTCAGCGTGCTCGGCGGTGAAGTCGAGCGGCTTTCAAATACAGTTCTGTTGCAGCTGCCTCGGGAAGCGATGCGAGTGGCTCGCTCGGCTCGTCAAATCATCGCGGCCGTCGCTCAGGGAACCACGCCAGCGGACGAAATGAGCCGCGCACTACTCTCGATGGGTTTAACTCCGCAAGCGCTGCGGCACTGCTGTCGGATTAGCCTGGGCCTGACGACCAGTCAGGAGCAAGTTGATCGAGCCGCTGACGCTCTGGCCGAGGCCTGTGAAATTGGCTAGCGTTTTAAATTGGCTAGCGGGGTTTGATCTCCCAGACCCAGATGCGGTTTAACGCCAATTGGCCTTCATCGGTTGTCCCGTCAGCGGCGATCGGGGGTGGTTCAGCGGGAACGCCTATTGTGGCTGTTTGTGCTCCGTTGTGCGGCGAGTAACCCCACAAGACCGCTCTATCGCTTTCGACTCGATAGCCAAATTGATCTCCTTGAATCGGCTTTACCTGGTCGAGCTGCAAGCCTACTTCCGTCAACGCTGCGAGCTCGGTTGGCAGTTCACCGTTTTGCAGCTCATATTGGCGAATCGCGATCGCGACGGTTCCCAACCGGTTGAGCATGGCCTGACGAATAATGGCTTGGGCGGTCGCTTCGAGTCCTGGTAGCATCATGCCAGTCATGCGTTGGTCGAAGGCTGCCTGGAACCCAGCAGCTTGGAGCCGCTCGTTGACGGTCTTGTCCCACTGCTCAGCGTCGGCCGCAAAGGTTGCCAGGCTCTCGTCGCTGAAGGCTTGTGCTTGCTTGAGCAAAGTCATGTAATGCAGGGCGTCGATTTGCGGTGACGCCAATAATGACACGAAAAATGGGGCTTGTTCAAATTGGCTTTGCTCAAATTGAGGTAATCGGCTGGGGTCGGTGAAAATTGCCAGCCCGATGGCCCGCTCGCCGTTAATAGCTTGGTCGAATTGAGTTTTGAAGTCCTCGAATTGCTGCAGTCGCTCGCGCAATTTCCGCAGGTGGTCTGCCGATAGGTTGCCGTGACGAATCGACGTCTGCAAATTTCCCATGGCGATCCCGTGCAGGGCGACGCTGACTAATTTGGAAACTAGCAGCGGATCACCACGCAGGGCGATCGAAGTCCCAAGGCCCGAGTTGATCGCGCGGAATTCTCGCTCCGCATCCCCTTCACGAATCGCCACGGCATGCTCCAGCGACAACACACGACCGGGTTGTCGCATCATATGCACATTTGGCAGTAGCGTATCGACTGATTCAAATTTGCGAGGGAAGCGAACGGAGTGGTCGAGCGCGGCAACCGCATGCAGTTGTTCGATGGTGGGTTGCAAGCTGTCGAGCAACTCCGTGACGCTCTGTTGTTCATTCCAGGTTTGATCGAGTGGCGGGATATCAGGCCCCGAGCCAACGATCGGCAGGTTTAGCATTTGTTGCGTGATTGCGTCGCTCGACAGCCTTTCGATGATCGCAATCCAGCTGTCCGAATTGATGTCCTTGGTCAGGCGTTCGTAGTAGACCTGCAGCGAAGCATCGTCGACTGGCAGCCCCGCGAGCTGGAGTTGCTCGATCTGCTCGTCCAATTTGCTTTGAGCAACCCCGTTTCGGCCGATTTGCCAAGTCACGATGCCGGTGCACAGCAAGCCAGGCAGGAGCACGAAGATGGTCAGCAAGATCCAAATCGTCTTAGCGGGTTTACTGCCGGATGTTTGGTTTCGTGATTTTGACATGCATTGAACTTAAGGCGAGTGGCGAATTGCTGGTCGCAAAACGGCTGCTTGCCGGGGGTGGGTTAGCTGCCCCGGTCGCGTAATTCTATCGATTTATTCCTGGTCATGCTCGTTGCCGGGGCTGAAATTGTAGCTGCGAAGGGCAAGCCAGGCTGTATACTCTGTTTAGAGCAACAGAAGCCAGTCACTCGGGTGAAAACATGGCGATTCGGCCGTGAGCCGAGGCGACAGCGATCAAGCTACTGTGGCGACGGGTGCCGCGAATGGGTGCTACGAACACAAAAGTGGAAAATGCATGAAACATTCGCAGCGTTGTTTCGCTTTAAGCAGTGGCAGTCGGTTTTTTTCGAGGTCCTTGCGAGAAAGTTGAGGATTTTCAAAAAAGTTTTGTCGTTCGCAGGAAGAAATGACCATGTCTTAGCGTTACCTATGTCGGACGTCACAAAACATGCGTCAAAAATCGCTGATTTGAAGATCAGCAGGGCGTGTTTCGCTGGGCGAAATGAGTTCCAGCAAGACTGAAATCTGTTTCACATTTTTTTGGAAAGTGGAGTAAAAGAAATGACCAATTTGATTCGTCGCACCGTGTGCTTGTCGGCCGTGCTGGGGGCATTCGCCCTGATGTCGGCACCGCAAGAAGCCGAGGCCGGCTACGGCCGCCAGTACTACTCGTCTTGGAGCTATTATCCCAGCCGCACCTACTACTACACGACTTACCACTACAAACCGGCGGTGACGTACCCGACCTACAACTACCACTACTGCGTTTACTATCCCAGCCAGCCTCGCTACGTCTACTACTACAACCCGGTCAAGCGAGTTTACTGGGGTCGTTACGACATGAAGGAGAAGGGCTACTCCATGTTGAAAGAAGAGGACCGCAAGGAAAAGCTGGAAGACATTCCTGAAAAAGCATTCCCCGAGCCGGGCAAAATGCCAGTGGTTCCCGAGTCGAAAGACGGCGAGCGGATCACGCCGATCGACCCCAACACCCTGCCCGATGTCTCCGATCCAGACGGCGAAAAGCTGCCGTAAGTTTGGCGAGCGATTCGTCGAAGCAGCTATCTTCTAGCCATGCTCTTTGACCCGGGTTTTCTGAGTCCGACTTGAAAAACCCGGTCGAAGGTATGGCTTTTATTGCCTACCTCCACTCGAGGAAGGTGAGTCGCGTTTCGCCTTTCGGAATAGGCTGTAAAACTGGTCTTTCCAATCGCGAAAATCGACTCCCGTAGAGCAAAGAGTAGTGGAAGCAAAGAACGTCCTTTCGTAATGAAACACATACTATGAAAAAGTCTTTCAAGAGATTTTGCCAGATATTTACGTTCAGCCTAGGGTTGGTTTCAGCAACCGTGCATGCTGATGGATTGAGCGATGAAGTGTTCGGGATTCTTTCGAATCGCTGTCATAGCTGCCATGGTGTGGAGCTCAAGCATGAGAAGTTGAACGTGCTTGAGCATTCCATCTTGATCGGCGATCGTGGCGATGAGGATAAGATGCCCTATGTTACGCCGGGTAACCTTGAGGAGTCAAAGCTATGGCAGGTAATTGTTGACGAGCAGATGCCTCCGAAGCAGCCGCTGCCCGCCGAGGAACAGGAAAAGATCAAGGCATGGATACTGGACGGTGCAGCATGGACCATCGAGACCGATCGCGAATTCATTAGCGAGACAGACGTCCTGCGATTGATCGAACGCGACCTCAGTGACCGCCCGCTCAATGAGCAGGAATTCCAGCGATATTTTTCGATCACACACTTGCACAACAACGGCTCAGTGCCGGACCGCGATCTGCGAATCTATCGCGCTGCACTCTCCAAAGCACTCAACAGCATGAGCGACCGCCCCAAGATTACATTGCCGGTTGCGATTAACGATGAATCAACGATCTTTCGCATCGACCTGCGCGATTATGGCTGGACAGGTAGTTCTCAGTGGCAGGCGATTCAAGAATTGTATCCCTACGGCTTAAAGCCGTTAAGCAATGTCAAGAACGACGAATTATTCACAAAAATCATGCGGATTTACGGCGATTTTTCTGGTGTACGGTTGCCGTACCTGCGCGCTGACTGGTTTGTGGCCACCGCTACTCGCCCGCCGCTATATCACGAGTTAGCGAAAATCCCAGAACAGCTGGACGACTTAGTTGAAAGGCTTTCCGTTGATATTGAGGGCAACTTTCAACAGAGTTCATCTCGTCGCGTCGGGTTATTTGAAAGTGGAGTTTCTGGTCAAAACCGGATGATCGAGTATTTGGATTCATCTTCCGGGCGTTTTTGGCTCAGTTATGACTTTCTTGGTAAGTCGGGCCGCAGCAACTTGGCCTTGTTTCCGTTGGGGCCAGAGTTTGATGGCAACACGTTCAATTCTTTTGCCTTCGAACATGCTGGGGGTGAAATCATATATGAATTACCCAATGGCTTACACGGCTACATGCTAATTGATGGCGAGGGCGAACGGATCCCCGCCGGGCCGATCGAGATTGTATGGGACGCTTTAAACGTTTCCGGTAGCCCGCTGATCGTCAATGGTCTTTCTTGCATGAGTTGCCATCGTCGCGGAATTCTGCCTTTGGAAGATTACGTGCGGAATGGTGCGACATTAGTTCAGCCAAACGCGATGCGAAAAGTGCGAGAGTTGTACCCACCTCAAAGCGAGATAGATGAAGCCGTAGCCGACTCCAGCCAGCGTTATATTGCGAAGTTACGACAGACGATTGGTAGTTTTGTCGACCTGGAATCGGACCCCAATCTGGAAAAACTAGAAGAACCGGTCAGTCGCGTCGCCTTGCTTTATGCCAAGAGTTTGGATCTGGAGGCAATTGCTTGCGAGCTTGGTTTAGAGAACACTGCTGATGTTCAGTCCTTGATCAAGCGAGAAGTCACTTTGGGGCTTGGGCCGATTGGCTCCAAGGGTGGAACGGTGAAGCGAAGTTATTGGGAATCCCAAGATGGCGCGACATCAGTGCTGCAAGACACGGCGGAAAAACTGAAACTCGGGTCTGCGGTCGTTTTCTGAGAACCTATCCGAAAACCATAAGAAAGGCTCGCGGCTAACGCCGTCGGCTCACCGTTTTCGGATAGGTCTAAACAGCAACCCCTACTTTTTGAGCGGAAGTGGTCATCGAATGAAGATGGCTATGCTAAACACCAAATCGTTTTATGTCCCAAGAAATAAGAGCGTAGTAATGACACGATTCATAAAATTCAGACTGTCATTTTTGTTGTTGATTGTTAGCGTTGCCATAGCATCGGCCGAGGAGTCCACCGCTCAGAATGCCCAGGCTGACTCGGCAGCGGGCAGCTTTCAACGCGTTGTCAATGATATTGCCAAGAAGGGTAGCGAGTACCTGAAGAAAAACCCTCCGCTGGAGATAGGTATAGGTAAATTTATTGTCCCTAATGATGCGGACAGCGCATCACGAGGGATCAAGAAAGCATTTTCTGACGCTTTCAAAGCCGAAGGGGTGGCTATTGTTGATAGCGGTGCGTCTTGGATCCTCCAAGGGTCTATCTCCGCAGAAAGAGACGGTAAACTGTTTCGCTGCTTTATTAGCGCTGACATTGTAGATCGCTTAGGTCAAGTGAAAATTAGCTTGCCAAAGAATATCGAAACATCGAACTTCACCGACAGGGGCGACATCGCTAGTATATTGGGAATTAATGTTGATCTTAGCGAAACCTTAGAGGCGGAGGCTAAAACGTTTGTCAAGACTGATTCGCCGGAAAGCACAAATGCGGATGTTCCCAACGTGGCAAAGGAACTGGAAAGTAGTATCGTCAATCCAAAGCCAGTAGTTGGTGGTAATGGTAGCGGAAACACGCAGCTCTCTGCTGGGCCTAATAGTAAATTTCGTCTGGAGGTTTTGGTCCAAAAACAAGGAGTCGGCGATTTTATTCCTTGGCCAATTAAGATTGAGCGAGGTTTGGCCGAGATGGCTGATCTCGAAGTTGGCGACTTGTATATGGTCCGCGTTTACAACGACTCGAGAAATGATGTCGGGGTAAAATTAGCGATTGACGGCATCAACGTGTTTCAATTCAGCGAAGACTTGGATAGGAAAAAGCTTGGGATGTGGCTGGTGCCAGCGAATAGTGCTGGAAAAATTCTTGGCTGGTATAAGAGACCGAACGGAAAAGGAAACATCAGAAAATTTCAGCTGGCAACGAAAGACACCGTTTTAAATGAGTTGCCGCCTGCTGTACTTGGCGACCGCCCGCAAGGTGAGCAAGTGGCCCTGGGGATGATAAACGCACAGTTCTTTCTCGCTTGGAAACCTAGTGAACAGAAACCGCTGATTGAGCAAATTGCGAGCCGTGGTGTCGAGTTGAGGACGGTAGTCGGACCGCCGCTAACTAAAGAGGTAAAGCTAGAGCCTCGCTTCTTCGGGACTGCAATGCTTGCTTCGCTTACCGTGCGGTATTCATTTCCGCCCGATCTCCCAGCTAAATAGTTGAGCGTCGAGGAAATCGCTGAATCAGTCTTCGTGTTGACGGGATAACTAATCGTGAGAATTTTGGTTGCTGGCGGCGTGGCTGTACTTTTTCTTGTGTTCTGGGGTGCCCTAACTCCCCTCAGCCATGCCGCTGACCCGCCAGGAAAGCCGATTCTCGTGCTCAACACCGAGGGGCCGAACGGCCAAGTGTTGAAAATGCGATTCTCTAATGACTCCAAACGTCTCTATGTCGCTGGCCGTGATAAGACGGTTCATCAGTGGAATGTCGCTGAAGGACTTGCGAGGCAGGACAACGGGACGGCTCGTCTCGTTTACGCCTCGGCGCTCCGCTGGCAGCTGGTGCGAGGGAATAGAGGCCAAGTATTTGATCTGGCCATGCATCCGGACCGGGATGAAATGATAATTGGAGGGATGTGCGCAGAGCAAATCACTGGCGACCTTGCAGTCTTCGATTTAAACAATGAAGAAGTCGTCGCTAGCCTACCTAGCAAACAGGCAAGGGAGATGGATAAGCGTGCGAACGGTCACATCGAAGTCGTAAATGCGATTAGTTACTCGCCGAGTGGAAATAAGGTGCTGAGTATTGACGCTAGCGGTCGAATTTTTCTCTGGACCCGGGGCGCAGGAGGCATTTGGTCTGGTAAGGAAGTAAGTGGTCCCGTCAGTTATAAACTGGAGTTTCCACTGGTGCAGTTCATTTCGGAAACCAGGTATGTGATGGAGTCAAGGGATTCGACTGGTGTTGTTCAACTTGCTGAATTCGACCTGACTGGGAAAAAGGTCGGTTACCATCGTGATCGGTTCGCCTCTTTTTCTGCGATTGCCAACTCCGGGGAGAGCTACTGGGCAGTTGGAGACTTAGCTGGGAAACTGGTATTTAAAGGGTTGACAAAGGAATCCAAGTCGTGGAGGTTTCAAACTCGATTCCCTGAAATTAACGCGATTACGTTCGGTCCCAATGGTCTTGCTGCGGTTGCAAGTAATCAGCAAGTGACTACGGGTGATAATGTTACAAGTGTTAACAGTTGTATCCAATTAATTGACACCATTCGGCAGCGGGAGATCGACCGACGGGAGTTTCCTCGACGGCTGTCAGCAATTCGCTCGATTGCGATCAGTCCAGACGGTAGTCTCCTCGCCACGCATAATGACGAACGACGCGAGGTTCGTTTGTTTCAATTGCAAGATGCCAATGGCGTTTATTTAACCAGGCCTTTGCAAGCCTTAACACCAAACTACGTGGCGGGATTGAGCAAACCCGTAATTTCCGTTGGGTTTTCGGCCGATGGTAGGTCGGTATTGTTTGGAGATCAACCACGATCCTTTTCGCATAGAGTTTCATTTGCAAGTGGGCGTGTTGCGACAATTGAAGATGAAGTGCTTCCGCATAGTGTCGATGCAAGGTGGGCAGATTGGGACGTACGCGTAGATCGTAATTCTAAAGTTGCTGTCGTTAGTGATACGGGAAAAGTGTGGCAAATCTCCTTAGGGCAAAGACTACAGGAGAAGGTGGTTGAATTCACTTTTATCGGGAACGGGGCGAGGCCCAGGGCAGTCGCGCTCGGTACCGATCTGGTAAATGGTATCTATATTTATTCACTTCCATCTGATGGCTCGGCCCCAAGGCTCCTGCGGTGGTTTTATGATCACAACGATACGGTGGCTTCTTTGGCCGTCTCGCCTGACCAGAAAATGCTGGTCTCCGGCTCTTATGATGGAACGCTAAAGATATGGGATTTGCGGGGTATTTTTTCTCGGGACCCAGCCTTCTCGTCCCAGAGTATCTGGGGAGCGAGTTTCCAACGGGAGCAAGCTGGCTTAATAATCCGCCGCGTCGATCCCGCGGGAATCGCATACGGTAAAGGTTACCGTGATGGAGATAAAGTGACAGGAATATACGGGGAATCACGGACTCAGCCTGGAAAGATTTACTACCTGCAAGGTGATGACGCTACGGTGACTGCGATGCACGCAGCTTTACAGGACATCAACCCTTTGAAAGAGGTATATCTGTGGTTTGACGACGTTATTAAGGTAATCCGTCCTGGATGGGAGCCGATCGTGACGGTATATCGAGACCGACGCGATGAATGGGCTATTTGGCATCCACGCGGGTATTTCGACTCGTCTCCTGCTGAAGGCGGCGACCTTTTTAGTTGGCTTTTTAACCTCGGGCCAGATCAAACTCCCCGGGTGTTGCGGGGCAGCCAGTTGCAAAAAGAGTTCGAGCGGCCCGATATCATACGTGGTTTGCTTTCTGGACAAACGATTGATCGCGTTTTGGCGAGAAGGAACGAACAGCAGAAATCGCTGGGGCTCATTGGCCAGCAGGTGCCGGAGGTTAAAATTGTCTCGCCGCTCGCCACTCAGCCAATCCCTGCTAACGGACGGACTACCCTAGTCGCTAAGGTCACTTTTCCAGAACGGAACCGTGGAGACTATTCAGTCATCGCGTCCATCAATGGATTTCGCTTGGGCAGTCCTGATGAGGAACTACGGGGAGGGTTAGATTCTTGGGAATTTCGTTGGCCGTGTTCGCTTGACAGTGAACTGAATCAAGTTGAGGTTATGGTCTCCGAACGCGGTGGAGCATTGAATGCGCTCTATGATACGGATCGAGTTACATTGCGAGGTATTCCGGTTAATGATCGGCGTTATCGGCTGCATCTCTTGCTGTTGGGTAGCAAGGATTATGAAAATCAAGGAAACCAAGACGGAACCACTTTACCAGCACTAGATTTCCCAATCGATGATATTGATGAAGTGCGGAACAGACTGGCGCGTTATCATTCGGAAAAAAGGTCTTCATATGAGAAGGGGAAGTGGATTCGTCTTGTCGATCAGGAGATTACACGGGAGTCAGTGGGGCAGAGCATAGCGGAGCTGCGGAGTGCCATTGAACTCGATTATTCCGACGACCATAATGTCTTGGTGGTCTACTTGGCTGGGCACGGGCTGACGGTCGAGAATGAGTATCACTATGTTACCGTGCATGCTCAAGATGCCAGTGATAGTGCGGTAAAAGCTGGCGGGATCCCTTGGTCGGTGTTAAGTGAGGCGGGAAGTGTAAACTGCCAAGTCGTGTATATGATTGACACGTGCCACAGCGGTGTTGCGGCTCAGGAATCCCTCTCTGATTCCGTGATTAGAGATCGCAAAAGTGCAATCCGCGATCCGATCCGATCGCAGGGGATAGTGATTTCAGCAGCGACAGGTACCGACCCGGCGTTGGAAATAACCAGATTACGCCATGGGGTCTTTACTTACACCGTGCTGCAAGCGTTGGCTGGCGGTGCCGACGGATACGTAAAGTCGCCGCGGGGAAGAGTGCGACGGGAGCAGGATGCGGTTGACAATCGTGTTAGTTTCGCGGAGCTCATTCATTTTGTTGCTTCTCAGACCGAACAAAACGCCCAAGGGAGGCAAAAGCCGGTGGTTGCGCCGCAGCGGCTGATGGAAACCTTCGATTTACCGATGGTTAATTTGGCCCCATGAGCT
Source organism: uncultured Pirellulaceae bacterium (assembly GCA_964535475.1). Lineage (GTDB taxonomy): Bacteria > Planctomycetota > Planctomycetia > Pirellulales > Pirellulaceae > Laterigemmans. Next base: position 5,705 of record CAZHTX010000034.1, on the reverse strand, counting down.
CGACTTTCCCAGTGCTTGGAGTGGAAATTGGTGTGGGCTTTGTCAGCGATCGCTTTTGTACCGGGGGGACGATCTGAATCGTTGGCGACTAGACCGTCGATGGCCACCCAGGTAGAACGGCCTAAGATAACGCATGGTGCCGCAGCTCTTCTTAACTTGCGCTGTGTTATTGGTACTTTACGACATGCTGCTGTAAAGCAGGCCACACCTGCGTGAGCATTTTCAAATTGGTGGACAAGTTTTTAAGTTCAGCGAGCGTGATCAGCATAGACCTGTGCCCATCGATGAATTGAGTGTCGAACAGGTGCCAGCGGGGGCGGCTTTTTGAAACTTCTATTCCAAGTTCGAACACTGTTGGCGTTTCGACCCGAGCGAGCTGCCTAAAAAGAGAAACCTTGAGCTGAGCGAAGTCCCAAAAAAATCCTCTCTCAACGGAATTGAGAGAGGATTAGAAGCTGTCTGATGAGTCAGCTTGACTCACGCCTGCTCTGCTGCTTAGAACGCGCGGTTGATCTGAATGAAGAATTCAGCGTCGAAGAGTTTATCGTCGGTTCGCAACGGAGCGGCACCACCGAGACGGACTGCGGTCGGGCCGTGTTGAAAGTGTAACGCGGACGATAGGTTCAGCGCGTTGAAATCGACACCACTTAACGCCCCTGCAGCATTCAGAATTGAATCCGGATCGTTCATTCCCGTGGTGTAGTGCAACTCAGTGATTGCTGCAACACCCTTGTGGATTCTGCCACTCGCGGTGTCTTGGCGATAAAGCCAACGTCCAAGCGAGGAGCTGAGGAACAATAGGTTTTGATCTTGGATTGTGCTCCGAGCGCCAGTAGAGTCGAGAACGCCAAAACCATTTAGATCAAAGTTGGCTTGGATGAAACCTTGAGTAAACCAGTCTCGATTAAGTTGCTGGGCGAAACCAACAAAGGGAGCCAACTGGAAGGATTCGTTTTCGACCAGCAGGTCCCGTGTTCCACCGGCATTTATCAGTTCATAGTCCGAGCCAGTCGGCAGAGTTAATGCCGTACCAGCGGAAATGACGCAAGTCGAGGTTGACAGCATGTTGGCTTTTAACGTCAACGCCAAGTTACCAAACTCTACGGACTCTCCTCCGCTCGCTGCTCGTTGAGTCGCATCGAGTGCCGAGCTGAAGGGAAGGCGGAATTCGAACGAAGCGTTGCCATTGAGAAACGTCTTTTCAAAACCAAACAGGATGCGGTCCACATCTGAAGAGACTCCGGTCGCGTCGGTGACCGCGTTGCTAAAGTGGTTATAGGTGAAGAACACGCGATCTTGCGGAATAGGGCTGACGTTTTCCGGAATCTTGAATCGCCTGTCACCACCAGCGACCGCGATAGTTTGAGGGCCTGTAAATCCACCACCACCACCTAGAACCAAACTGGAACCTCCGAAGAAATCACCGAGCATGCTCGGCATTTCGGGGGCACCAGACGCGTTGCTGGCAAAGCCTGTTGATTGAGCAGGTGTCGTGTTGGCCAACGATGAAAAGTTACTAATATCGTCTTGCGGGATCGACAGGTCGCTCTGGTTTGGGGCGACGCCCGAACCGATGTCTCCCGTACCGGCGTCCGCGGAACCGACGTCAGCGGAGCCCAGTGGCGTTGGTTGCATGGCCCCATACTCGATCGGCATACCTGGCGGGCATGGATTGGGTGGGCAGGGGTCTCCATACTGACCCGCTGTCTGGGCAACGTTGCTGTTGACCGGCGCTGTGCCAAAATAGTCGTCGTATTCGTCGGCGTTGGCGACGCCCGTGTAGCCGAGGCCGACGACTGCTGCGAGTTGGAGGGCGAGCCAACGCCGCTTTGATCCGTGATTTCTAACTTTCATTACAAATTCCCTTTCGTATGTACAAGGCGGCGATGGACAAAAGTTTGGGGCTCAGGCATTCAACTGAGTAACTGCTCACCCTCTCCATCACTACAATTAAGAACAAATATGCGAGGAACTGGCGTTGACTAAGGCTTAGCCAGACAATGCCATTACCCGACGAAACTTCCGCGTGCACCATCGTTTGACGAATCCCCACTCGTATTTGGGGGGGGCGATTACACAGCCGTATCGACCAAATTTCTGCTGTTCGTCCAACTTTTGAACCGTTTCGCTAAATATCGAGCGTGCCGAGGCGAAAACTATGGAGCAATTGTGATAATCGTCATAGATTCATCCCAACCGGAATGTATTCTAAATGTGGCGGAAAGTTAATTCACCATACGGTCAGTGGCCTTGCGCACACTCAAACTTGCCACAATTGGCCTGCTTGCCGCAATTGATCTGCTTGGCGGTTCAGCCTGTGTACCGCGGGCTACCATTGCGGATGTGACTAGTTATGCTTGTCTTATCCATTATTTACCGTCTTTCCCGATCCTGCTGTTGTGTCGCCGAGAACGTTGTCTATGCCGCGGATTGGCTCTTGGTTTTCCGTTGAGTCGTCAGGCAACATGGTTCGTTGCCTCGCCAGGCAATGCGCTGGCTGCTGGTTACGATCGCTACTGCTGCTGTGCGGGTTCGCTGGTGGGGCATCGATCGCTGAGGCTGAAGTGCGGCAGGTCAGTCGGCCACATCTGGTCTTATATGTCACGGCTAACCATCCGATCGAGCTCGCCGATCAGCGTGGGGGGGAAGTTGCGTCGCAGACTTGGACTAAGCATTTGCCCCGGCTGAGCGGTTTAGCAACGAACGGGGTGGTGTTTTCTCAGGCTTTTTCTGCGGCAACTGAGCGACACTCCGCGCTGCAGGCGATTTACAGCGGGCGATTCCCCACTTGGATACAAGGAAAAATAGCGACTGGGGGTAAAGGAGCTGGTAGCGGGGGCGACGCCGAAAGTCGAAACGACGTGAACCCCCAGTCAAGCCTGGTGCCGGCAAGTTTGGTGCCGGACAAAGAGGCAGTGGCACAGCGTACATTGACGAGCCATTTGAAAGCGATGGGCTATCGCTTGCTGTTGATTGGCGAACAACCGGAGGTCAGCGGCAATCATTTTCCGCTGGAGTTGCTCGCCAAACCCTCCGATTTGAGGCTTGCATTGGGAGCGGGCGGCGGTTTTGACTTGGCAGCCTGGTTGGCCAGCGAGTCGCGACGCGATCAGCGACCAGTCTGCTTATTGATTCATGATGCTTGCGATGATTCCAGCACGGCAGCACAGCAATACGAAACGCTGGACGCGCGGATTGGCGCCGTTCACGATGCGATGGCAGCTAGTTTTGCCGAACGCGATACGATCTTTATGTTTACTTCCACGCATGGCGTCGCAGAACGCGATTTGAAAGCGGGCCAGCCCGCGGCGATGTCTGACGCCGTGTTGCGAGTCCCGATGGTTGTCGCCTGGGCTGGGTGTGTTGCGCCCGCGCGCAGCGAGGCGTTGGTCAGCACGGTCGATTTGTTGCCAACGATTGTGGAGTTGGCCGGAGGAACGCCCCCGAGTGGTATCGATGGAGTATCGTTCGCCGCGATTGTCCGAGGCGATGGGCATGAACACCGTGATCTGATTTTTGCTGTACATCACCCCCGCGGCCAGTCCGAATCAGCAGCGGCTGAGCAGATCGATTCTCCGCAAAATTGGGGCTGCCTTGTCCGCGACCAACGATTTAAGTTAACTCATTCTCATCGGACCGTGGCGATCCCAAGTAAAGCTGGGCAGGAGCTTGAGGCTGCTGCGAAGTTGCCCGTAAGTGAACGGTTTATCGATACCCGATCTGACCCGGCGGAAGTTAGAAATCAAATCGATCAGCCCGCCCACCAAGATGTGTTGATCGAGTTGCGAGACCAATTGAGTTCTTGGATGCAACGTCATGGTGCGGCTCCACCGCAACGTGTGCTGGACCAGACGGCCCCAAATGAGCACGAATGAAACTATCGAATTGGTATGATTATCCTCAGTACTTTGATATGGTGTTTCGTGATGAAACTGCATACGAAGTAGACTTTTTCGAAGCAGCGTTCGCCAGATATGCGATCGGGCCAGTGCGGCGTCTTTATGAGCCGGGTTGCGGTAGCGGCAGGCTGGTCGTGGCGATGGCCGCGCTTGGTTACGAAGTCTGTGGACTGGACCTCAGCAAGCCTTCGCTCAGCTACCTGCGTCGTAAATTACGTCGTCGTGGCTTGACGGCGGAATTAGTCGAAGGGGATATGCTGGGATACCAACCGGCGGAAACGATTGACGCAGCCTTTTGCACTTTCAATACGTTTCGACATCTGTTGAGCGAGGAAGCGGCGCTCACGCACCTGCGCAGCGTCGCTCGATCGCTGCGACCGGGTGGGATTTATATTCTTGGGTTTCATATCATCCCGCTCGATGCCGATGAAGATTGTATCGAACGGTGGCGAGCCAAGCATGGTAAGACAGCCGTCACAACCACTTTGCAAGTCATCGACTTTAACCGGGATGAGCGACGGGAGCGGTTGCGGGTCACGTTGACGGCCAAAACCGAAGCCAAAACAATTCGCTGTCGTACGGAATTCCCCTTGCGGCTATACACGCATGAGGAAGTCGAGCAGCTCTTTCAGCAATTGCCAGAGTATGAGTTGATCGGGATTCATGACTTCGATTACGCCATCGACGAGTCACGGGAACTCGACGATGATCTGACCGACGCGGTCTTTGTGTTGCGGAAACGTTAAACGTTTATTGATCCGCCCCGTCGGCGGCGGGGATTTGTTTTTCTGCTGTTTCTGGTGTTGCAGTCGGGGGCGGCTTTACCGCGTCAAGCAGCTTGTCAACCTCGTCGCGGACAAGTTGGCGAGCTGTGTCCCCAGCGGTTCCCTCAGGGAACCCCAAGGTTTCTTCATCGAAACCGAACATAGCGTTTTCGCGACCGACGGGAAAACCGATGTCACGAAGTCGGCGTTTATTGAGCACGGCAACGGTCGCCATGGCCAAATCTCTCACTTCAACTTGCAGGATACGTCCGGTGGGATCGGGATAAAATAGATCACCTCCGCTGGGGCGTTTATCTTCAAAAAAGGGTTGCACCAGCCGCCCATCGGCGGGCTCACCAAAGCGAGCGATCGTCTTGAAGGCGAAAGCGATCGCCTCCACATCGTCAGCCTGTTCGGCCAGCATCTTGCCGGCCAATGTCACGGCCTGCGGGAATTGTGCCTGCATGGCAAAATGGACCGCATCGATTCTCCGCCCCGAATTGACGCGGACAATCCATTGACCAATCAAGTTCCGTAATGGCCCCGACATCTCGGGATCACTGAGGGCGTCGACAATTTCAAAACGCCGCACCAATGAGATAACTTCGGTGTCGTGCTCCACCGTTGTTGGTACCGCGGGATCGGAGATCACCAACAGCAACGCTAAGCAGTCCTCGACGGTGGGCTGGAATCTTAGCGTGCGGCGGGCGGCCTGTAGGTCTTGGGCAAGTAAAGCCAAGGATTCGCTGCGATCGCGAGAGGTGCCACCGAGCAGTTGGACGTAGGTCGGGTGTTTTCGACTGATTGCCACGAACGTCTCACGCGCCAATTGAGTATCACCAAGCCTCGGTTGGGCGAAATCCCAGCCCGGCAACGACGACTCTGGTTCACGATCGAGAAAGGCTTTCACGCGAATTTCAAAATCATCCTGCATCAGTCGTTCGACAATAATCTCAATCCGTTGCCGAACTTCTTGATCGCCCACCTCGGCTTCGTGACGCAGCGTCGGCAGGCATTGGGGGCCGATTGTCAGCAGCTGGGC
>CAZHTX010000033.1:16922-23009 GCA_964535475.1 uncultured Pirellulaceae bacterium | reverse complement strand
GGTCTAAGTATCCAACAAACAACTTTCTCAAAACTGAAGGACAAACTGATGAAAACTCAACTCATGGCACTTTTGGTAGCTGGCTTGTCGGTGCTTTCCGCTGGTGTCAGCAAAGCTCAAGATGGTTCTGGCAGACAGGCTGTGCAGGCGATCATCATCGATCAAAACGACGGGCAAGGATACTTCAGCAGCCGCTTGGGGGCTCGCTTCCAAATTGACACCTACTTCTTGCCAGGCTTCGGCCACTACCGAGGTGCCAAATTGACCACGATGCCTGTCCCCGGCTCACCGCTGGCTCAAGCCAATTTGCGACTCGGCGATGTGATCACTCGACTCGATGGGATCCCAGTGCGAAATAACCGCTCCCTGGAAAATCATCACCTCGATACCAACGTCCGGTTTGTCAAAGCGGGTTCCCACCGCGTTGGCCAAGCATCGATCTGGATCGAACCCGAACGCTTCTTCCGAGCTCCCGATTGCCACATCAGCAATCGCCCCGGACTGCGACCGTAAAAGGCTCCCAAGCGACAAACTTTTCCTCCATTTGACCTTGCCAACACGTTTCCACCTCTTATGATCTGCCACTGCTTTGAGACTGAGTCTCAATTGCGTTTAGCACCTTTGATGGTTACTTTTGAGACACTTTGGCAGCTATGGAGTTCAAACGGAACGTGGAATTAACGCAGACAGGAACGAGGGAACGGCGAACCGGAGCACCGCTCCGCCGTCAAGTGACCACCGGTTTTACGCTGATCGAACTGCTGGTGGTGATCGCCATCATCGGCATCCTGGTGGGACTCCTGTTACCGGCGGTGCAAAGTGCCCGCGAAGCTGCTCGACGCATCTCCTGTGCAAACAATCTCAAGCAAATCGGCTTGGCGATGCACAACTATCACGATACCTTCCGCGCCTTCCCTCCAGCCGGCTTTTATCGTCGCGACGTTGCCGAAACGTCCTGGTCAATTCAAGCCCGCCTGTTGCCCCAGCTGGAGCAGGCCAATTTGCAAAACCTGATCAACTGGAATCTGCCCTACGCGGCGCAGGGGATCGTGGCGCAAACGCGAGTTCCCGTTTACGTTTGCCCCAGCGACGTGGGCGACACGCCCCGCCCCAGCCCTTCGCCAGCCGATCCAAATTTCACCCATTATCCGCTGTCCTATGCCGCCAACGTGGGTCAATGGTTTGTGATCGATCCACTCAGCAGACGTGGCGGCACGGGATTAGTTTTTCCCAACAGCCGTACCAACATGGCGGCCGTCCGAGATGGCACCAGCAACACGTTGGCTTTCGCCGAAGTCAAAACTTGGACTCCTTACTTGCGAGATGGTGGTAATCCTTCGGCACCCGACGCAGCCGTCCCCCTCACACCGGCAGATGTCGTCGCCCTGGGAGGCAACTTCAAAACCAACTCGGGGCACACCGAATGGGTCGACGGTCGCGTCCATCAAACTGGCTTTACAACCACCTTTGCTCCCAACACCAAAGTCATTCATTGGCAGGATGGAGTTGCCTACGACGTTGATTTCAATTCATCCCGCGAGGGCCGCAGCCTGAATCAACCAACCTACGCGGCCGTCACATCGCGGAGTTATCACCCGCAAGTTGTGGCCACCAATCGAGTCGATGGGTCGGTCGGATTTGTCGCCAACACCGTTGAATTGACGGTCTGGCAAGCGCTGGGCACACGAGCTGGCGGCGAAATCATTGACAACACCAAGCTCTAAACCATTTCAGCTCTAAACCATTGAACTTAGCAAAAGCATTTATCCGAAAAGCCCACTTTCATCCACGCTTGAGCGACTGGGCGGTCACGATCGATAGCTGCAATTGACCAATCACCAGCACGCAGGGCACTTCAGCCAAGTAGCGTTGCTGAGGTTTGATCGGTGGCCCGTAAGGAGCGATCTGTAGAGGAACTTTCTGAGAACAGTTTTCGATTTCCAGTTGCTGATAGCCAACCCGCTTGAGCAACGCTTGCGTTCGAGAGATAGTTAGTTTTCGGCTATGCGCGATTACCATGCGAGGTGGATTTGTGGCAACGACTTGAGGTGCCGTCGCCTCTCGCTGGGTCGCCCTACCAACCTCCAACTCGACGCCCAATTCGTGTTTCAACAACGCTTCATCTTGTTGCTTCCCATAATTCAAGAGCCTTACCACTAGCCGATGCCGAGTCGACAAAACCTCAGCAAAGCGACGGCCCCATGGTTCCACCGCAAGGGCTGTCAGGCGGGCGGCGGACGGCGCCAACGTATTGATATTTAGTTCGCTTTGATCGCGAGCTCGGAGAAAAAATTCTTCCTCAATTAACTCCTCCAATAAGCCCTCACAATCAACCACGGCGGGATACTTCAGATAATTCGCCGCCAATAACTCAACCTTAGCTGCTGGTTGCGACTTCAGCTTTTCACGATTTTGCTTATAGCGCAATTCAAGATCGGCCAACAATAATTCGGACGCCACCTCTTGGCGAACTTCCCCCGGCGCCTCGGCAATCCAAGCGTTCAAATTTGGGGACTGCTGAAAGTCGTGCCAATAAGCATCCAGACGATCTAAGAACTCGAGGGCGACATCGTCCATTAGGCATCGGCTGTCAATATACGTGTCCACAGTTCAACCGCCACTTTCATCCGCCGCTGGACGGTCCTTTCCGAGCATTTCTGCATCTCGGCAATGGTCTCGGTATCGGCTCCTTGCAAATGCAGCAGCACGACATCTCGCGTGCTATCGTCGGGCATTTGCTTCATAACCACATCGAAAAACTCCGTGGCACGGATATCGGCGTCCGGCGCGTCGTAGTGCTTACCAGCTGCGCGATCGATCGCTGCGGGAGACCCTGAATCGGTCGCCGAATCTTGTCCAAGAATTAAATTTTGCCCTCCCCGGCGCTGGGCCATCGATCGTTTGCGATAATCATTCGCCTTGCGAATGCTAATCGTCAGCAGCAGCTTCCAAAGTTGGTCGGCATCATCGAGTTCGGTGAAATTGCCCAACGAAGCTCGTCGAATAAAGGTTCGCAGCGCGCTCACTGCCACATCCTCTTGATCCTCGAACCGGCGACCTTGCGTGGTCAAACGGCCAGATACCGCTCGCGAAATACGCTCGAAATAGGCTTCCCAGAGCTGCGTCGTGGAAACACTATCACCGCGTCGCACCGCTGACATCCAAGCGTCAAAATCAGTGATATCATTCATGAAAACAAACTATCGGAATTCAATGCGTTAATTGATTGAGTTAGAACCTATCCGAGAACCCTGAGCCGACGGCGCTAGCCGCGGGCATTTTTGAGGGTCTCGCGACGGCCTTTCCCCGGCTTTTCCCCGTATCATAGCCGCCGACTGGGCCGAGTTTACCTTATCCCCCATCTTTCGCAGCCCGCCTCCGCCGTAGTTCCGTACTGCTGATGTCGTTGCGATAGCTCATCTCAGGGTCGCAGATTAACCGCATGGAGGTGGGCAACTCCAACATGTTGGCAGCCAAATAGGTATCTTGCAGCCGCCGGCCGAAGACCAAAAAGCGACAGCCTAAAGCGGCAATTTTCTCAATCGCTCGGTCCCTCCCCCGCTCACCACTGGCGTAAAACCGCGGATCGGCAATGCGCAGCGCCGTATCGGCACCGACGATAAATGTCGCTCCCGGAAATAGTTCAGCCTTCTGATCAAACCGAGAGCAACGCGTCAGCGCGTAATTCAAACCGGCCCCCTTCAATTGGTTCACTCGCTCCTGAATCGTAAGAAAATCGAGTGCCGGTTTATCAGCATTGGTGACCGATAATTCGAACAACACCGGCTTCGCATAAATCGCCTCCGCCGCCTTGGCCATCTCCAGATGACCCTCATGAAGTGGATTGAAACTGCCCGAAAAAATCAGACCACGCTCCTCCAACGACACAGCCGCTTGCGAAGAATTCTTAATGTCCCTCTCCACCAGCAGCTTGGTTTGACCACTTACCAGTTCTACCAATCTGCTGTCTGGATTCGCCCGTTGCCGTTCCAGCTGACACTGTGACAAGGGGTCGGGTTCACCAGTGCTCGCCGGTAGACCTAATTCCAAACCATACTCCCGCAAGGCTTCGATCAGCAAATTGGCAGTCGCCAACTCTTGTTGCTCACGAATCGAATTGTCACCCGCTTGATAGCGCGAGACACCCAAGTCCATGTTTATCGCAAGCGTGTCTGCACCGCCATGCACAGTGATAAATGCGCGATCAGCCCCTCTTCGCTGTCGATTGGTGGCCAAAGCGGCCGTACAGCCAACTCCCAAGGCCAAGTTTCCCACGCTAGCAGCTTGCGTTCCCTGACTTTCCCCAGCCAGCAACCGACTAGCTCGCTGCCACGCGGCAACGGCCATCTGCCGGGCAGTCGTTTCGCTGCAAGCCTGTTCAACTTTACCCCCCACCAACTCCCGCAACGCCTCAGCGTGATACGGTACAATGGCTTCCAACATTAGCCGCGAGGCGCCGGGGCGAGCAAACAATTTAGGAATCGACAGCGTGCCACCACCAGTGATAGCGATAACCAAACGATGAGTCACGAACAAGCCCTTTGAGGTACTGAGTATGGCTAAAGAACAAGCCAATTTTGCCTGCCAGGATACTAGCGTATAGCAGGCACAAAGAGGAAAGTTATCACCCGCACATTGCCTGAAGCGATTACCCCATTAATAATGACATCCAGATTTGCCCCTGGACAGAGCCAACTCCGCCCCGAAAAAGAAGCTGTTTATGTCGCAATCGCTGGTTCCCGATGCTGATTTACGCCTTAGCGACGACGACGTGAAGGCGATCGACCGTTTGCAAACGGGGTTCACGCAACTAAAGCAGGAGTTGAGCCGCGTTATCGTCGGTCAACAACAGACGATTGAACAACTGGTCATTTGTCTTTTTGCCCGCCGCCATGCCCTCTTGATGGGTGTTCCCGGTCTAGCAAAAACCCTGTTGGTCAGCAAATTGGCCGAAACGATGTCGCTCAAGTTCAGCCGCATCCAATTTACTCCCGACCTGATGCCGATGGACATTACCGGCACCGACATTCTGCAGGAAGGACAGAGTGGGATGCGGGAGTTTCAGTTTATTCATGGCCCGGTTTTCGCCAACATCGTCTTAGCGGACGAAATCAACCGCGCACCTCCAAAAACGCAAGCCGCCATGCTGGAGGCGATGCAAGAGCAACGGGTCACCGTGGTGGGCAAAACTTTCCATCTCGAAGCGCCCTTCATGGTGCTGGCGACTCAAAACCCAGTGGAACAAGAAGGGACATATCCTCTCCCGGAAGCTCAACTCGATCGCTTCATGTCACTGATCGAATTGGATTATCCCAGTGAGCTGGAGGAAATTGAGATTGCCCGCACGACTACTGGCGGCGCGCTGCCCGAACTCCAACACTTACTCTCCGCCGAACAAATCATTGCTCATCAAGATTTGGTGCGGCGGGTACCGGTTCCCGATCACATATATACGTATGCCGCGCGTTTGGTCCGTCAAACCCGCCCGCTTGGCGAAACCTCGCCCGCTTGGTTGAAACCACTTGTCTCCTGGGGCGCAGGTCCACGAGCGGTACAGAACTTGATCTTGGGAGCCAAGGCGCGAGCCGCTTTGAAAGGCTCGTATATGGTTCGCTTGGAGGACGTTCAAGGTGTCGCCGTGCCAGTGCTCACGCACCGCTTGATTACCACCTTTGCGGCTCAAGCAGAGGGCGTATCGGCGGGCGATATCGTTCGTCGTTTGGTGTCAGAAGCGGACGCCAGCTGAATGTTTCAAGACCGACAACCTCGCGCCTTCCTCGACCCACATATTTTGGCTCGCCTGGCCTGCTTGCCCCTGTTCGCCCGCCGCGCCATGCAGGGCAACATTTCTGGTCGGCATACGAGTCCGAATCGCGGCTCCAGCGTGGAATTTGCCGAGTATCGCAAGTATGTCCCTGGCGACGACTTGCGGAGGCTCGATTGGCGCGCTTATGGTCGCACGGATCGTTTTTATGTAAAAGAATTCGAAGCCGACACGAACCTCCGCTGCACTTTGGTGATCGACACCAGTGGTTCGATGGATTACGGCTCGGGCACCGAAACAAAACTTACCTACGCCCAAAAAAT
>CAZHTX010000033.1:3721-16822 GCA_964535475.1 uncultured Pirellulaceae bacterium | reverse complement strand
CTGAACTCCGCAGTTGTTTCGAACACCTGCGTTTTCGCAAACATGACTTGGCACTCTTTCACTTATTAGATCCTCAAGAAATCGACTTCCAATTCCAACGGCCAACCAGGTTTTTGGATATGGAAGGTGGCACAGCTATCTTTGCCGAACCCAACGAAATAGCCGATCGCTATCAAGCCGCCTTGCATGAGTATTTAACAAAACTCAATCAAGTCGTATTAGAAACTGGCGTCGATTACCACCGAGTCCGAATCGATGAGGCTTATGACCAAGTCTTAATGCGATTTCTAATGGGGCGAGCCAGCAGTCGAGGTGTGCGATGAGCTTTTTACAACCTTGGATGTTGCTCGCCCTGCCGCTAATCGCCCTGCCGGTGATCATTCATTTGATCAACCAAAGACGTTATCAATCGGTCCCCTGGGGAGCGATGATGTTTTTGTTGACTGCTAACCGCATGTCACGCGGCTACGCTCGCCTTCGTCAATGGTTGATTTTACTCTTTAGAACGTTGGCCATCGCCGGATTGGTGTTCGCCATCAGCCGACCGCTGGCCAGTGGTTGGATGGGGGCTGCCGCCGGAGGATCAGCCGATGTCACCATCGTGCTACTCGATCGCTCTCCCAGCATGAGTCAGCGTGGTCAGTCCACACCCGTTTCCAAATTGGAAACTGGGCGCCAGCAAATCAACGACGCGCTACAGACGCTGGGGGCCAAACGCGTGGTCTTGATCGACAGCGCCTCACCCGATCCACGCGAACTGGGCCCGCAAGAATCTTTAGCTGAGGCCGCCGATACCGGTGCCAATGATGCCCCTGCCGATCTGCCCGGCATGCTCTTGGCCGCCTTGGACTATCTCCAAGAAAATCAAGTCGCCCAAGCCGATATTTGGATCTGTTCCGATCTTCGCGTGGGTGACTGGCAACCGACCGATGGGCGTTGGCAATCGATCCGAGAAGCATTTACTCCTTATGAGAATCGCGTCCGCTTTCACTTGCTGGCCTACCCGGAGGTCGCCAACGATAATCGCATGGTTGAGGTCGTCTCGGTCAGCCGCGAGCCACGCGAAGGTGGTGCCGACGTAGTGCTCTCGCTGAAGATCGCCAAGACTGCTGTAAACTCAACTGCCGCAAACTCAACTGCGAACGATGCAACTACCGCGGGCGATGCAATCATTAACACACCCCTGCCGATCGAATTTGAGATTGCCGGCGCGCGGTCGGTGCTGAATGTCGAAATGCAAGGGCCTGAGTTTGAATTACAGTCGCATCGCATTCCCGTAGCGGCCCCGCAATTAACCAATCAACCAGCTGCCGCCGACAATGCCGGCGGTACCCCGAGCCTCGCTCCCGGCTGGGGACGCGTCTCGATTCCCGGTGACAGCAACCCTGCTGACAACGACTATTACTTTGTCTTTTCCGAACCACCGCCGAGGCGGACACTCATCGTCAGCGATGATCCCAGTGTGATTCGCCCGTTGGAATTGGCCGGTGGGATCCCGCCCAACAGTGCCGATCAAGTCGAAGCTTTGGTTCGCACGGGGACAGATCTGGATGATATCAACTGGGATGAATTGATGCTCGTGCTCTGGCACGCACCGCCCCCGCAAGCGGACGTGCTCAGCCAACTGCAAACTTGGATCAATCGCGGCGGACGCGTGGTTTTCTTTCCGCCGCCGCAACCCGACGACAGTGAGCTGTTCGGGGTTCGCTGGGGCGATTGGCGCGAACCACAACAAGAATTAACGGTGCAAACTTGGCGGAGAGACGCCGACTTGTTGGCAAACACGCAAAATGGTCAAGCCTTACCGGTGGGTAAACTGACCGTCCGCCGGCATGTCGCCCTCGCGGGTGAATACACCACGCTGGCCAGCCTACCAGAGGAACAACCGCTGCTCGTCAAAGCGGCTACGACCTCGGGCGGTGTCTACTTCTGGACAACGACTCCTGATCCAAGCTATTCCAGTTTGGCCAGCGATGGTGTCGTCTTTTACGTAGCCGTGCAACGAGCCAGCCTCGATGCGGCAGCAGCGCTCAGCACAACAGGCAGCCTCATTGCCGGCTCAACGAACGAAGAAACGGCAATCAATTGGCGAAAATTGGCTGGTCGCGAAGAAGCGATTTCTACCGAACAAGCTTCCACGGCGGGTGTCTATCAACAAGATAATATCCTCACCGCCGTAAATCGCTCACCTCGCGAAGATCTTGCCACCATCGTCAGCGACGAACAACTGGCCAACCTCTTCCAAGATCTGCGGCTGGACCGTGTTAATGACGCAGCCGGTAATCTCGAAGCGTTGGTTCAGGAAGTTTGGCGAGCCTTTCTCATCGGCATGATGTTGGCTCTTTTAATCGAAGCCATTCTCTGCTTGCCAAAAGTGCACCCCAGCGGAGGGCTGGCGGCATGAACAGCTCTCAAACTTTAACCTTCGCCTGGACTCCCACAACCCTGTTGATCGCAATCACATTGTGGTTGATTACCGCCGCCTTCTCTTATCTCACTTGGCGCCGCAGTGGTTACCGTAAATCTGTCTTATGGTTAGAAATCTTACGACTCAGCGCCGTCGCTCTCGCCGGGCTGTTGTTGAATCAACCTGAATGGGTCGAGACCTACCAACCGGCGGACAAGCCAGTGGTGGTGATCATTACGGATGAGTCCACCAGCATGCAAACGCGTGATGTCGTCAATGCTCAATCAACAACCCCACAAACACGCGCTCAAACAATTTCATCATTGAGCGACGACGAACAACTTCGACAACTCGACGGCTGGCAGACAGTCGATGAGAAGATTGAGATTGTCCACAACGCGATCCGTGGCGATGGCACTAACTTGGCACAACCGCTGGAAGAATTGCTGACCCGGCACCCATCTTTGCTCGGTGTCGTGCTGGCGTCCGATGGTGATTGGAATCAAGGGGAACCCCCAGCCCAAATTGCCAGTCGTTATCGCACCCGCGGTGTGCCCATCTTTACCATTCCGGTCGGCAGCAAAACGCAACTTCCCGATCTGGAACTGGTCAGTTTTGATGTCCCCACATTTTCCATTATCAACAAGAGTGTGCGAATTCCCTTCACGATCGATAGTGCCCTGCCCCGTGATACGATGGCGACTGTCGTGATGACCACCTCGACGGGCGACCGACTCGAACGCGAAGTACGCATAGCCGCCATGAGTCGCACCAGTGATGCCATCGTTTGGGAACCGAAAGAGATCGGCGATGTCACTTTGAATCTGGAAGTTCCGCTGCAAGCGAACGAGTTAATCGAAGACAACAATACCGCTTCGGCACCCATGTCGGTCCGCGAAGAAAAACTCCGCGTGTTAGTGATTGAATCAATCCCGCGGTGGGAATACCGTTACCTCCGCAACGCGCTCTCACGAGATCCAGGTGTCGAAGTTTCCTGCCTGCTATTTCATCCCGGTCTCGACAAACGTGGTGGCGGCAACCTCGATTACATCAAAGAGTTTCCACAAGGCAAAGACGAACTGGCCGAATACGATGTGGTCTTTTTGGGTGACGTTGGCATCGATGACGAACAATTAACGCTGGAACAATGTGAATGGTTAAAAGGTCTTGTGGAACAACAAGCCAGCGGCTTGGTCTTCATGCCCGGCTGGCGAGGTAGCCAATTTTCTTTTCTGGAATCGGCTCTGGAAGATCTCTACCCCGTCACACTCGACGATCTCCAACCCGGCGGCTGGGGCTCACGAACACCAAGTCATTTCGAATTGACCGAACTTGGTCGCCGCAGCCTGCTGACTAAATTAGCCGATACGGCCGACGATAACATCGAAGTCTGGGGGAACCTCCCCGGTTTCCAGTGGTACGCGCCAGTCGTCAAAGCCAAACCGGGAACCGATGTGTTGGCCGTGCATTCCGAAACCAGCAACCAGTACGGACGCTTGCCACTGCTGGTGACGCGCACCTTCGGCGCCGGTAAAGTCCTGTTCATGGGCACCGATGGCGCTTGGCGGTGGCGAAAAGGTGTTGAAGATCTTTACCATTATCGTTTTTGGGGCCAAGTGGTTCGCTGGATGGCCTACCGTCGTAATATGGCTCGCGGTGAAACGATGCGGTTTTATTACTCGCCCGAACAACCCCAAGTCCGCCAGCAAGTCGCGCTCACCGCCAACGTCATGGAAAAAAATGGCGAACCATTGGCGCGTGGACAAGTCACCGCCCGCATCGTGGCTCCCTCGGGGAAAATAGAAACCGTGCGGTTCAACTCCAGCGGCGAAGCTTGGGGAGCCTTCAATGGACGATTTACCGCCAGCGAGCCGGGACAACACCAAGTCACCCTCCGCTGTGAAGAAACCGCCGGCAGTTTGGAGACCACTTTGTTCATTCAAGGGGCTCCGCTGGAACAAATCGGCAAACCGGCACGCCCCGAAGTGTTGGAGGAAATTGCCCGTTTAACCCGCGGACGCGTGCTGCGAATTGATAAACTGGAAGAGATTCAGCAATCATTGGCCACCCTGCCGGAGCCACCTCCGGCTGTTCGACGTGTTCAATTGTGGAGTAATCCAGTGGTTGCCGGCCTGATGATTTTATTGCTAGGCGGATTCTGGATTGGCCGCAAAGTCGTTGGGTTTATATAGTGAAATGATTGCGACTGTTTCCCAATTGAGTTCCAATAGAAACAAGTCCCGTTCAGTCCGTTACCCCGGAAATTCCTGATGAGCCTCGCGACCACCCCCGCTGGTTTAAACGCCGGTCAAGATGCCAGCTTGCTGAATCATCTTCAAGTTCCCGACTCACTGCAAAAACAGTTGGGCGGCTACCGGCGTCGTGTCTGGACAATCAAGCTGGTCGAAGCAGCGGCGATCGCCCTGTTCGTTGCTGCCGTCGCGTTTCTCACCGCTTACCTACTCGATCGTTTCACCGACACTCCCGCGATCGTCCGCGGTGGATTGTTGTTCGCCGTGTTGGCCGCCGCAGCGATTCTACCGATCTGCTTTCATCGCTGGGTCTGGAGTCAAAGAACCCTCACGCAAATGGCCCGTTTGCTCAGCCGGCAATTGCCAGCGGTGGGCGATTCGCTGCTAGGTGTCATCGAACTTGCTGAAAACCATCGAGAACAATCACGCTCTCCCGCACTTTGCCAAGCCGCGATGCGACAAGTGGCCGCTGACGCCAGTCAACGTAACCTGCTGGCCGCTGTTCCCCGATCACGATACCGCAGCTGGAGTATTGCGGCGGGGCTGGCGGTCCTTTTCGCGCTCGGATTGTTCTTCGTCTATCCAGCGGCGGCCAGCAACGCTCTAGCGCGTCTCGCCACGCCCTGGAACGATATACCCCGCTACACTTTTACTCGCGTCGCTCAACTACCCGCTCAGTGGCACGTCGCTCATGGGGAACCCGTCACGCTCAGCTTAAGCCTAACAGAACAATCAAAGTGGCAGCCCGCTGAAGGGATCGTGCAAATCGGCGGCCAACAACCTATCAAAACAGAGCTAGTCAACGGCCGTTATCAATTTATCTTGCCACCTCAAATCGAGACACAACCTCTCGACGTGCGCATCGGTGACACGATTCAACAAGTAAATCTGGTGCCAACATTACGACCCGAATTAATGCAGATTGCCGGGCAAGTTCGTTTACCAGATTACTTAGGTTTACCAGCTCCAATCATCAAAGATGCGCGGGGTGGGGCCGTCTCGCTCGTCAAAGGCAGTCAAGCAGTATTTGAAGTGGAAGCGAGTCGCGAGTTGGTAAAAGCCAAGATCAATGGGAAATCTCAAAAACCAAATGGCAATCAGTTTTCTTCAGAAGCTGTATTAGTGGCTGACTCCAGCGAACTTCGTTTGGAATGGCAGGACGAACATCAACTTGCCGGTCGCGAGCCCTTTAACTTACAAATCACAGCAATCGACGACGAATCGCCCTCGCTGATCTGTGATGGCTTGCCCCGCCAAGCCGTTGTGCTCGATTCCGAGCAGCTTAGCTTCCAAGTACAAGTTCATGACGATTTTGGCGTGCGACGCGTCGGACTAATGTGGCGGGGTTTACCCAACGACACGCTCGCTCAACCAACCTCCGGTGAACGCGTGCTCGCCGCGGGTGGGAATGATCAAGCTTCCATGGAGGTCATCGGCACTTTTTCGGCGACTTCTTATGGTGTCGAACCGCAAGCTATTGAATTGTTTGTCTGGGCGGAAGATTATCGCCCTGAAAACGCTCGCGTTATCTCATCACCCTACATGCTCTATGTCCTCACACCCGATCAACACGCGATCTGGATGACGGAGCAGTTAAGCAAATGGCATCGCCAAGCGCTGGAGGTCCGTGATCGCGAATTGCAATTATACGAATCGAATAAAGAACTCCGCGATCTGCCCAACGAAGATCGCAACATCGCCGAAAACCGCCAACGCATCGAGCGTCAGGCCCAAGCCGAACGCTCCAATGGACGTCGCTTGACCCGGCTCAGCGAACTGGGTGACCAGCTTGTCAAACAGGCCTCCCGAAATCCAGAAATTGGCGTCGGTCACCTCGATCGCTGGGCTGATATGTTGCAAATCCTCAAAGATGTGTCAGCCAACCGCATGCCCTCCGTCGCTGATCTCTTAGACCAAGCGGCTGCCGAACCAAGCGCTCTGGCCCAACAACCACCAAAACCTAATGGTCCCATGGCGGGTCAAGATCGGTCCAAACCCACGCCGGGGAGTCCCAGCGAACAAGATCCAAATGCAAAACCAAGCAACAAGATCGTTCCCCAATTAGTCGATCGCGAGTCTTCCCAAAATACGCCTGGCGAACTCCCCGCGGACGAAGCAGGTCCGCCGAAGAAACCAAACGACCCGGCTCTCCGGCTCCCAACCACAACCTTGGTTGGGCCAGCCAAGAAACCCGACCCAAAGAAAGATGAACAACCACCCGCCGAGGATTCAAAACTGGCAGAAGCCGTCGCTGAACAAGAAGATCTGTTAGCCGAATTTGAAAAAATTGCCGATGAACTGAACGCTGTCCTGGCAAACCTCGAGGGCAGCACGCTGGTCAAACGCCTTAAAGCCGCTTCCCGCACGCAGTCGATGGTCGCAGGTCGAATCTCCGACCATATTGAAACAGCATTTGGAAGGCGTGAAAGTCGCTTGACTCCCGATGTCAGTGAAACACTTACCGGATTGCAAAAAGTTGAAGATCAAAGCGTGCAGGAAGTTTCCTACATCATGGATGATATGTCGGCTTACTTTCAGCGACGGCGTTTTGCCCGCTTTCAAACCGTTCTCAAACAAATGAAAGAAGAGGACGTGATCGGTGGCTTGCGGCAATTGACCAGCGATATCTCCTCACAACAGGGACTCTCCGTTGCTCAATGCGAATACTGGTCCGACACGCTCGATCGCTGGGCCGAAGATCTGGTCGACCCAGCCTGCAGCGGCCAATGTCCCGGTGGAAAATCTCCCGCCAGCCTTCCCCCTTCCATCGTGCTCGAAGCGCTCAAAATTCTTGAGGCAGAGATCAACCTCAGGGAAGAAACTCGCGTTGCTGAACAAGCCCGCGAAGCAGTCTCGCGCGACGACCACATGCAAGAAGGACTACGACTCTCCGATGTGCAAGTTCAATTACAAAATCGAATTGTCGATCTGCTACATCGCATCGAAGAACTCCCCGATGCGCAAAAGCATTTTGGTAAGGAACTGAAACTGCTCGCGCAAGTCGACATGGTCATGGGCGAGGCACTTCGGCTGCTGGCGGAACCCAACACGGGCCCCGCTGCGATCGCCGCCGAAACTGAAGCAATTGAGCTGTTGCTGCAGTCAAAACGCATTAATCCCAAAGGCGGCGGCGGCGGAGGCTCCTCTCCCGGTGGTGGAGGTAGCGGCACGACAACGGATTCAGCCCTCGCCCTGCTCGGTAGCGGCACCAATCAAAAAGAAGTCCGCGAAAACAGAAATATCGGCCAAACCACCGGCGAAACGGGAACCGTTCTGCCGGAAGAGTTCCGCGCGGGCCTCGACGAGTATTTTAATCGTATCGAACAACCAATTCGGTGATTCATGGCGTTAACATCTTGCCGAACCTTCGCGTTCCATCTGAAATTTTCCGCTCCATGGCGGAGAAGATTGGCGATCGCCTTTTGTCTCATCATTTGCGTCACCACCCTTCCCCCTGCGACGAACGCCCAAGACGTTGAAGTAGCGATCCAGGATGATTTCGGAGGTGCCGTAATCGAAGGACAGGGGCCTGCGGAAGTCGAGCGACAAAGACTGAGACAGCAGGAACTCGCTGAAGCGCTCAAAAACCTCATTCGCGTTGAAGTTGGTTTTGCCAAACGCGTTTGCGATCTAAGTCCCGAGCAGATCAAACAACTTTCGGCCAACATGATCGCCAGCATCGACACCATGCAAGACTTAGCCGTCGATGGCAACCAGGATGAAATGTTTGGTTTTGCCGGTGGCAGCACAGTGATTGTCGCTAATATTGCGGGAGGACTTTCTTTCCAGGCCGATCCGGTCGCTCGCGTGCGAAGTGTTCTTGACGGCAAACTGGCTGAAATTGCCTCTGACGCCGAGCTAACCAAATATCGGCATGAGGCGAGCCTGCGAGAAACATTCCTGCGAAAAGCCAACATTGCGGTGGTGATTGAATTGCTCAATAAACAACTTGCATTTACCGCGGAACAACGCGAAAAACTAAAAGGTGAGTTGCAAGCTCGTTGGGAAGGCGCAAACACGTTTTCTTTTGAAATGTACATGAGCAACGCCGAGTTTTACCCAGTTTTGCCCGAAATTGTCATGCAAAGAGTCTTGGACAAGAACCAGCGGCAAATATGGAATCAAATGAATAAGCACCATTTCCCCATGAATCTAAACTTGAAT
This sequence comes from uncultured Pirellulaceae bacterium, assembly GCA_964535475.1. Classification (GTDB taxonomy): domain Bacteria; phylum Planctomycetota; class Planctomycetia; order Pirellulales; family Pirellulaceae; genus Laterigemmans. Next base: position 7,999 of record CAZHTX010000033.1, on the reverse strand, counting down.
GCTTTTGAGATTGCTTGGGATGAATAACCATATCCAGCCGCCACTCAAAGGCCGTTGTTCCGTCAACCCACTTCGTGGAATACTTCTGTTTGTCCTCCTCGGTCAAGCTATACCCGCTTTTGGACAAGATGATTTTGTCATTGACGCGGCAACGGCGGAAGCATGGGTTTTCCAAAATCACGGAGACCGTCCCCAGGCTGAAAAAGCCATTGCCGCGCAACTAGAAATCTCTATAACGCAAATCAATAGAAAATTCTCCTTAACGTCTGAACAAGAACAAACGCTACGATTGGCCGCTAGCGGTGATATAAAACGCTTCTTTGATTCAGCCGATCTAGTCATTAAAAAAATCTCCGGCCTGAAAGTGGGCCAAAATGAGTTTAATGACGCCTGGCAACTAACGATTCCCATCCAGCAAAAGATGCGACAAGGTCTCTTTGCGGACAACTCGTTGTTTCAAAAAGTACTATACAACATTTTGGAACCGGCGCAATCAGAAGCTCTCATCGAAGCTGAAAAAGAGCTGCTCGCTCGCAAATTAAAAGCTTTGGTCAACGCTTCCATCGCCCAAATTGAATTCTCAATTCCACTTACCAGCACTCAACGTAATAAGCTTAGCGGACTACTGATCGATAAACTTAAAGACGTGTCACTGGATCATGAATACGTCCAATATTTAATTTTATTGAGACTCGCACAGTTTGATAAAGACGTACTCGCATCTTTTCTGGACGATCAACAAATTGAAGGATTGCAAGAATTTAAGAACAACCTCGAATCGATTGAAGCGTTTCTTGAACAACAGGGTATCATCGAAAAGGAGCCAAATGATGGTTAGAAATACGTTTGGATATTTTCTTGCCGGTTTGGTCCTGTCGTTGCTGGGGTCATCCAATCTTCACGCACAGTTGCCAGGACAAACCTATGGTGAAATGGTACCCCGTGATGTCCGCGAGATGTACGAACGTGGCTTGGCATATTTAGCCGAATCACAAGCCGACGATGGAAGCTGGCCCGATTCCAATCAAGGCCCCGGCATCACCGGGATGGCCGTGATGGCAATGTTGGCGTCCGGTGAAGACCCCAACTTTGGTATCTACAGCGGTAATATCAAACGCGGACTGCGACACATGATCGCGAGTCAGAATTCCAGCACCGGCATGTTGGGCAACAGCATGTATCACCACGGATTTGCCACCCTCTGTCTAGCAGAAGCCTACGGTGCTGTGGACGATCGTAGCCTTTGGGGAACTGACGTCGATCCCAATGGTCAACGATCAATTGCTGAAGCCTTGGAGCTGGCTGTCCGCACCTCCGTAACCTCACAAAAGAAAAATAAATTCGGCGCGTGGCGATACTCGGCCGACGCCAATGACGCAGACACCTCAGTCAGCGGTGCCATCTTGGTCAGTTTACTGGCGGCGAGAAACGCAGGCATCGAAGTATCCGACGAATCCATCGACCGCGCAATCGCCTATTATACAAGTATGACCAGCGACAGCGGACAGGTTGCCTACGCGGGTGGCTTTGGCGGCTTCGATGAATCACTCGCTCGTATTTCCATCGCCGCGCTCGTTTACTCAATCGCTCGCCGTAAAGATCTGCCTCAATTCGACGCAACCCTTGGTTACCTAACTGCCCGACTGGAACAACCACCAGGTGCTTACGAACAATATGCTCGCTACTATCAAGCTCAAGCTCTATTCCAAGGGGACGTTGATGCTTGGGAACGCTGGAATCGCCTGTTGGTTCGTGAAATGAAAGCCAGCCAAATGGAGAATGGTCAGTTCAAAGGACAGTTCGGGAGCACCACCGACACTGCACTTTCCCTTTTGGCGCTAGCTCTCAACTATCGCTTCCTCCCCATCTACGAACGCTGAGTGATCGCATGAACCTCCGTTACATCATGCTCACGTGGATCATGCTTTCCGTGTTTTCCAGCCTCGCGTGGAGCGACGTCGATCGAGCTTTCGGCCAAAGCCCGCAAGGGATTCTGAGACTCAAGAAAGACGCTTACTTGGCTGGTGAGCTAGTTAGCAGTGAAACGCCGCGGATGATCCGTTGGCAACACCCGCAGTTTGTCGAACCCTTTGAATTTCCTCTGCAAACCATTTCCGCAATTAATTTTTCCATTCAACAAGCCGGTGAAGAAGCGGTGGGGGAATTTGGCTTCGAACTCATCAGCGGTACACGTCTGTTCGGCACGATCAAAGCTTTTGATGATCCCTGGTTGGTAATCCAGTCACCAACTTTGGGCGAGCTGCGGTTGGAATTAACGGCGCTAAGGAGAATCTTCCGTTGGGATGATGGCAAAGCCTGCTTGTTTCATGGACCCGGATCGCTACAGGATTGGACGGGTTCAAAAGAACAGGAGACTTCGGAAGTCGACAATCTGGCATCTTGGAAAGATATTGGTTTTCAACTAGAAGCCAACGGACTCACCGATCCTATCTTTCGTGACATCGGTCTGCAGCAACGCTCCACGATCGAGCTTGAACTAGCTTGGGAAAGCGCCCCAAATTTTATTCTCGCGTTAGCTACCGACGACTCACGGGAAACCTACCAAACAGCTTTTCGTATCGAAGTCTGGAATAGTGCTGTCGTGCTGGTTCGCGAACTCCAAGAGCGTGCGATGGTAAATGTCTTGGGTCAAATCGAGGCAATGAATGGTCAACTTCGCTTAACCATCGATCTTGACCAGAGGAACGATCAAATAGTCATCTACAACGATAATGGAACAAAACTATCTACAATGCAATTGGGCCCCGGAACGGATAAGCCACTAACCGGCATGCAAGTTCAAAATATCAATGGGCACCTTCGCTTCGAACGGATCGACGTACTGACAGGGTCTGTCATTGCTTTAGAAGAAAATGCCGATTCAGCCGATCAGTTTTTAACCTCCACAAACCGGACTTTATCCGGACGTTTGGTCGGATACCAAGCTGGAATGTTGCAGATCCAACAGGGGGATACCGTTGAATCAGTAGCCACTGAACAACTCGACTTGGCTATGTTTACCCACCCTGCCCCTACCCAGCCAATAAATCAGCTACCAGAAGACAGCCACGAAGAACTGGACGAACGCCAACTTCTGCTATTGAAAGGGGGAATTCGATTTTCTGGTCAATTTCAACGCGTTGTGAATGATCAAGTTGAATTTATAACCAAGCATCTAAAAGATCCCGTACTCGTGCCGGTAACCGAACTGAGAGGTCTGCGAAGAGTCACAAAGTCGGACCACAAGGCAGGTTTCGCCTCCGGCCGGTTCGGAACGCTGGTGATGGATCAGACGAACATCAGCGGAATCCTCATGGATGCAACCACCTCCGAGGGAAAGTCGTGTCTCTATTTCGCACCCAAATGGTCAACGGTTGCCGCACACTTGAAACCCACCGCCAGCGGTCAAATCATCTACCATGATTCTACGGAGGAAACTACAAGACAGAAGGCCGCGCCCGCCCGGGCTCGCAGAGGCAATCTACTCGGCGCGATGGTGCAAGCTTTCGCCACTGGCAAAGTCGAAAACCGAGAGGTTATTCGATTGATTCATCTTCGCACGGGCGATTCCATCCCGGCCAACGTTAAAGCGATTGACGAGCAGGGCATCTTAATCGACTCAGTCGTCACCGGTGAAAGAATGATTCCTCACGCTCAAATGAAAGCAGCCGAGCTGAGGAGAGTGATCGATGAAGCAACACTCGAAGATGCCGAACGTCAACGTCTACTGACTGTGCCGCGAATGCGAAAAAATTCACCACCCCGCCATCTACTGATGTCAGTCGATGGTGATTTTCTGCGTGGGAACTTACTGAGACTAGATCAAGAAGAAACATCTCTCGAGGCACAACTGAAAGAGATTACCCTGACCACCCGTTATATTGGAAAAATCATTTGGTTTCATGAAGATGAATTGGAAGATGATGCAAAACCAACTGAACCAGCATTAACCGCTGGAAGTCAAGAAACGAATCACGCTCCGCTGCAACTGCTGGCCGTGCAACGTGATGGCATTCGTTTAACCTTCGTACCACAGGAATCTGGTGGCGGTGAGATTGTTGGCGAAAGCGATTTATTGGGCGCTTGCCTAGTTAATCTGAAAACAGTCGATCGATTAGTCTTCGGAAGCGAAATTGAGACCGCCAGAGCAAACCTCCCCTTCTCCGATTGGCGCCTACGTCATGCCCAACAACCAGCTGTCTTTTCGGAAAGTGAGACAAACAGCGAAGGCGAAAGCATGGCTGGCACCATCTCGCCGCTGGTCGGTCAACCTGCCCC
>CAZHTX010000033.1:0-3621 GCA_964535475.1 uncultured Pirellulaceae bacterium | reverse complement strand
GCGAAGGCGAAAGCATGGCTGGCACCATCTCGCCGCTGGTCGGTCAACCTGCCCCCGATTTCAAACTCAAAACGCTTGATGGAGACGATTTTCAGCTCTCCCAACAGCAAGGTAAAGTCGTCGTTTTGGATTTTTGGGCGACGTGGTGTGGACCATGCCTGCAAGCTATGCCCCAGATCGATCAAGCCGTCGCCGCATTTCCGACCGACCAAGTCCAACTCGTGGCAGTCAATTTACAAGAATCTGCTGAACAAATTCGAGCCACACTGAAACGGCTAGAACTTGAGCCAAATGTGGTGCTCGATATCGATGGAGTTGCCGCTGGCCGCTACCAAGCAAATGCGATTCCCCAAACGGTGGTTATTGATGCAAATGGGAAGATTACTCGACTGTTCGTCGGGGGCGGGGCACAGCTTAAAAGTCAACTTACCTCGGCAATCCAACAAGCCATTGACGCACCCTCGTCTCCATCGACCGACGAATCCTCTTCTCAATGACACGGCCGATCGTTAGATTTTTTATTACATATCATTAGATTTTTCCTTACTTTTATCGCTGCTACCGGCGGCTAATGAACAGCTAATTTGTTGCATGTCCGAAATTCTTAATATTGCCGCTTATCAGTTTGTGCCTCTGGATCGATTGGAGGAACGTCGTCGGGAACTGTTGAAGGAGTGTCGCGAAGCGGGCTTCCGCGGGACAATTCTGCTCAGCCCAGAGGGTATGAATTTGTTTCTCGCTGGTCCGCTAGAGCCTCTGCGGGCTTGGGTAAAGAAACTGAAAACAGATCCTTTGTTTGAAGAGCTCGCTGTCAAAGAGAGTTTCAGTGAAAAACTTCCCTTCAATCGAATGCTGGTAAAGATCAAGCGTGAAATTATCTCTTTTGGAATCGAAGGGATCGAGCCGCATCATCAGACGTCCCCAAAGCTAGCCCCCCAAGCGTTAAAACAATGGCTAGACTCCGGTCGCGACGTAGTGCTGCTTGATGTTCGCAACGACTTTGAAGTCCAAGTTGGCACCTTCGAGACAGCGATTCCCGTCGGTGTTGATTCATTTCGGCAATTTTCAGCTGCCGTGGATAGATTGCCTGAAGATTATCGTGATCGGCCGGTTGTGATGTTTTGCACCGGCGGAATTCGTTGTGAAAAAGCCGGACCGTTGATGCAACGAAAAGGATTTAAACAAATCTATCAGTTAGACGGAGGAATTCTAAAGTACTTCGAAGAGATTGGCGGCCAGCATTACCGAGGTGATTGTTTCGTCTTTGATGACCGAGTTGCGGTGGGAAGCAAATTAGAAGAGACCGGCTTGGCGCTGTGTTATGCTTGTCAAGCGGTACTTTCCATAGAAGAACAGCAATCACCGCTGTTCATTGAGGGAAAATCATGTCCCCGTTGTTTTCAAGATCCGGAAAAACTACGACAAGACACTATCTCCAAGCGGCATTTTGCAATCGCGAAACTGGCTGCCGACTTACCAGGTTGCAAACCGCATGAACAACGTAGGCCGGTGAGGATCCCTGAGCGTTACGATCAGATGCCGTTGATTGAAGTGTTAACTGTGATGTTTCCTCAAATAGATCGTGAAACCTGGTTAACGACACTTTCTGAGGGGAGAATTACCGAGGGCTCGTTACCGGTTCGGGGAGGACGAATCGTGCGAACCGGGGAACAGTTCATCCATCGCGTGCCCGGATTTATCGAACCGGCCGTTAACGCGGCAATTGAAATACTTTGGGAGGACGACGCAATCGTGGTGGTCAATAAACCATCGCCGTTACCCATCCATCCCTCGGGGCGATTTAACCATAACACGTTGATCGGGCTGTTGAATCGGGTATACCAACCTTTGGTGCTGCGTGCTGCACATCGATTAGACGCTAATACCAGTGGCGTAACAGTGCTATGTCAACGCAGGAGTGTTGCCCGGCCTTTGCAACGCCAATTTGAAACGCAACAAGTCGATAAGGAATATCTCACTTGTTGTTATGGTCATCCCGCCAGCGATACTTTCCGGTGTGAGTTGCCGATCGGAATTCGTGACGGGGCTGGACGCATCCGAGTCAACTCCACAGATGGTGTGCCGGCAACCACGGAGTTTCAAGTGCTACAGCGTGATAGCGATGGAACCTGCCAGTTGCGGGTTAAACCAATAACTGGTCGCACCAATCAGATTCGCGTGCACCTGTGGGAGCTGGGGTATCCAATCGTGGGAGACCCGCTCTACCTGCGGGACCATAGTTTAGGCGAAAACCGAGCGCTCACGATAAATGATCCGGCGATGATGCTGCACGCTCGACAAGTCTGCTTCGATCATCCCGAAACGGGCGAACGAATGTGCTTTACCGCCAATCAACCACCTTCGCCCGTGAACACGAGTGCTTACTAAATCAGCGAGAGAATACCTGGATATTTCCAGAGCTCACCGTTGTTTGCCTTGATTCCACCGATGATGGGAAATACAACACCGATGACGCTGAGGGCAATCAACAAAGGAAAACCAATCAAGACAAACAATAAGAGACCAGCTATCACGCCATAGATAAACATTGAGATCAGGAAATTGGCCACCATTCTGCCATGCGCGTCAATTGCTGGCAGTTCTTCTTTCTTGATTTGCCAAATCACGATGGGCGCCACCAATCCCGCAAACGGAACCGCGTAACCGGCTAACACCGAAAGATGAAGAATCATTGCCCACAAGCGAGTTTCTTTGTCCATCTTAAACGTCCTGTTTTATAGTCATGTCAAAATTAATAGCTCGACGGAATCACTTATTCGTTCGAGCTAGCAAATTCTTGGCAATTCGATTTACGCGATCGCTTTGTCGATCACAATTAATCTATTTCGCCGCAAACAACTCTTCCACCGCTTTACCCTTTGCATCTTTAGTAACGTAAAACGGTCGCCCCTCAATATCAAAACCTGTTGCAGGACTGATGCCCATTGCCGTCATGATTGTGGCATGCAGATCTGAGATCGTAACAGGGTTTTCCACGGCGATCAACGGTCTTTCTTCAGCAGTCTTGCCGTAGACAAAACCACGTTTCATCCCTCCGCCGAACATCACCACACTGGTACCACCTGTAAAATGCCGATGCAATCCGTAGTGTTTCATTTCCTGCACGACGTCGACCTTCTCTGTCGCTTGATCAAACGCCGTCGAGCCTGGGACACCTTCAATCAAAGCATCGCGGCTAAACTCCGAAGCGATCACCACCAACGTTCGATCTAACAAGCCACGTTGTTCGAGATCAAGGATTAGTTGAGCGATCGGATGATCCATTTCACGGTGCATTCGCACTAGAGTTTTGTGCCCGTTGGCATGCGTATCCCAGTGGAGAAAGGGGACATACTCGGTCGTCACCTCGACGAAACGAGCGCCCGCTTCAACGAGTCGCCGCGCCAGTAAACAGCCCCGTCCAAACCGACTATTGTCATAAATTTTTCGACTAGCGGCTGGTTCCAGTTCTATATCGAATGCCGCTTTATCCTTCGAATTAAGTAATCGATACGCGTTATCCAATGAACGCAGCATCGATTCCTGTTGGTAATCGCTCATGGAGTCCCGTTGCGGGCTGTTGTCGACTAATTGCCGATAGAGACGATTGCGGTTTGCGAA
>CAZHTX010000032.1:14242-22962 GCA_964535475.1 uncultured Pirellulaceae bacterium | reverse complement strand
GCGGTTTTGGCGCTAGCCACCGTTTGAGTTAGCGGTTTTGGCGCTAGCCACCGTTTGAGTTAGCGGTTTTGGCGCTAGCCACCGTTCCTTGGGTCAGGGGTAAACAACATGGCAAACGTAATAGTTGTTGGCAGCGGCTTGGCTGGGCTTAGCTCTGCTTTTCAGTTGGCCGATCAAGGACTCAGTGTCGAGGTAGTCGAGTCGCGAGAGGTGATTGGCGGGCGGACATCTTCTTGGGTGATGGACGGTATGCCGGTCGATTCGGGGCTGCACAAATTTCTGGGGATTTATCGCAGTCTGCCGAGGTTGTTAGAGAAAATTGGCTTAGACCTTGATGAGATGCTCAGCTGGGTTGATGAATTGGCCTTTTGTATGTCAGCCGGTCCCTCTGCTCATTTCACCTTTTCTCCTTATCATCGACCGCTCAGCACAGCCTGGTCGTTGATGGTCAACAATAACTTTTTGCCTCCGGCGGAAAAGGTGAAGCTCAGCGCGATGGCTTCGGCTGGTGTCGCCAAGTGCTTATCTGACCCTGCGGCGCTCGATGAGATTTCCATTGCCGATTATGCACTTCAGTTTGGCGTGTCGCAGACTACCGTTAATCATTTTCTATCGACATCCACGCAGGGTGCATTGTTTTTGCCTGCGGCAGAGTTTTCCAGTTACGCGGTGTTCGCGCCCATTGCCGAGGGAGTCAAGCATGGATTGACGATGCGGATCGGAGCGTTCCGCAGCGGCATGACCGATGCCATGATGGTTCCCTTGCGCGAAGCTTTTGTGGGGAAAGGAGGAGTGATTCGACAGAGTTCGCGCGTCACTCAATTGATCTTTCGTGATCAGCGTGTGGTTGGAGTCCGTACTGGTGATCTGGAGATCCATGCAGACCACGTCGTGCTCGCCGTCCCGTTGGCTGCGGCGCAAGACTTGACGCGGGAGTCATTGCCAAGTCAACCATGGCTGGAGTCGCTGCTGCAATTGCCGACACACTCGGCCGTGTCGGTGCAGCTTGATTTAAATGAGCCTTTGCTATCGGGTGATTTCACAAACTTTTCCGACAACGCATTGTGCTGTTTTGCTGAGCAATCGCGAACGACCTTTACGTCGACGGCGGGGCGATTCTCAGCCATCCTCTATCCCCCGGGCCGATTTCTGGGGCTCGATAATCGAGACATCATCAAGGAGGTGGACGCGGCGGCGGAGGCGTTAAACTTGCCTCTGCGAGGCAACGTCCAGCGGTATCGGGTGATCCGACATCACCATGACTTCTATAAGATGTTGCCGGGGACTGAAAAGCTGCGTCCGCGTCAAGCCACTCCGTTGCCCGGCTTGAGCCTTGCTGGGGACTATACCAAACAACCGTTCAGTGCCAGTATGGAAGGCGCTGTGCTATCTGGGGAACTTGCTGCCGAGGCTGTGCTAGCGGAATTGCCCTGATTTCGTGGGCTAATACCTGTTAAGCCGTTGAGTAAATCAACAACCGAGCGACCGAGCAAAGCTGTAGGCGGCGTTTATTTCTCGCTGGATGACGGGTGCAAGGACGCGCGGCAGTTCGATTGAAACTGGCGGCCTGTGGCCAGGGTATGGACTATTCGATGAGCTATACTGTGGGGTTAGCTGATAGCACCCGGTCCGTACCAGTTTTTCTTCTCTGCCCTCGGAGTTCCGATTTATGTTGCGTCTTCGTCATTGGTTTATGGTGCTGGCCGTTTGTGGTCTCACCGCACCGTCGTTTACCTCCGGATTGTCTGCGCAGGACGCGGTTGCTGAGGAAACGCCGGCAGCAAAGGAAGTAAAGGACAAAGAGGCTGAAAAGCCGTCAAAACAGGAAGCGAAACCTGAGGCGAAAAAGGCTGCCGCGAAAGCCGATCCGGAAGAGCAAGAAGCCGCCAAGCAGCAAGTTCGCTTATTGGTCATGTCAGGGCAATATGTCGACCAACTGCAGGGTGCGTCGTTAGATCCCACCAGCCTGTTACTGGGTGGTTCCTCGGCCAAGCAGAAATCGTTTTATCGGCTCTGCGAGTACTTAGACGAATTGGCCGCGGACGACGAGATATCCAGCATTGTGTTTGATCTATCGGACAGTGACTTGACGATGAACGCGGCTCAGTTGGACGAACTGACGCGGCGTTTGAGCAGGCTGAAGCAAGCCGACAAGAAAATGATTGCCTGGTTGGAGTCGGCCAGCAACGTTCATTTGGCGATTGCGGCGTGTTGTGACCACATTATGCTGGCCGACTTTGGCGGCATCGACATGCCATCGGCAGCGCTCGAATCGATGTTCTACCGTGACGCGATGGATCTGGTTGGGGTGCAAGCATCCGTGGTCAGGGCTGGTGATTTCAAGGGCGCGGTGGAGCCTTATTTGAATCCTCAGATGAGCGATCATTTGCGCCAGCATTATCTCGAAATGCTGCAGTCGATTAATGGTGCAACGGTCTCGCGGATCGCGAAGTTGCGTGGATTGCCAGTCGCCGAAGTCCGCAAGTTACAACAAAAACGCATGTTGTTGCCCAAGCAAGCTTTGGCCAGCGGCTTGGTCGATCAATTGGCTCCTTACGGTAGCATGCGAGCCAAAGTGGAGGAGTTTTTGGGGGAAGAGGTTGAGTGGGTCACGGCCAAGAAAAAGCCCAAGAAACAACCTTCTTTCTTTGAGTTGGTGGGGACCTTAATGGCTGGCCCGCCGAGCAAGAGCGGAAAAGCACGCGAGGCCTCAATCGCCGTGTTGCATCTCTCAGGTGATATCATTGACGGAAAAAAACCATCGGGCGGATCGATCGTCTCGGGTCCCACCGTTGAGGCCATCAATGAGTTGGCCGTAGATGATAACGTACAAGGAGTTGTCGTGCGAGTGAATTCACCAGGCGGTAGTGCAACGGCCAGCGAAGTCATTCGGCAAGCGTTGGCAGCGTTGGCGAAAAAGAAGCCGACTGTTATCTCCATGGGTTCGGTCGCCGCGTCGGGTGGATATTGGGTGAGTTGCATTGGCGAACCGATTTACGCCGAAACGGCAACCGTGACCGGTTCGATCGGTGTGTTCGCCATGAAGTTGAGCTTTGGATCGTTGATGCGCCGCGTCGGTGTGCGTGTGGAAGCGATTACTTTGGACGACTCCGCAGCCGCTTTTGCTCTCGATCGCACTTGGTCCGATGCGGATGTGGCGACGTTGCAAGAATCGATTGATGATGTTTACGGTCGTTTCCTGAAACTGGTCAGCACCTCGCGTCAGTTGCCCCTGGAAAAGGTTGAACCTTTGGCGGGTGGTCGCGTCTGGTCTGGCGAACAGGCCAAAGCGCACGGCTTAGTGGATTCCATCGGTGGACTCGACGATTGCTTGGCAGTGATCGCCAAAAGAGCCGACTTGGAGGACTATGAAATTATCCATCGGCCGCTCAAATCGTCGGGCTTCGACTTGATGGAGTTGCTGGGCGAGTCCGAGGAAGAAGAGATCTTTTCCTCATCGCTGATTCGTGGCGCCGTGGGTGTGCTGAAGAGCCGCGGGTTCCGCTTCGAGACGACCGGCTTGCTGTTGCGGGACGCGATCTCGCACCAGGGTGGGGTTCCCACGATCTGGGCTTTGCACCCCGCCGAGTTGCAGATTCGTTGAGTTAGCGGCCTGGCAATCTATGCCGGTTGCGAAGACTTTGCCTGCGATTCCGTTTCTTCTGTGTCTAACGGTTCTCCGATTCCGATCGATTATGCAGCGGACGAACTCTCAAGTTCGTCCAATTGTGGGATCACGACACTCTGATGGAACAAGTCATGCGAGTTAGTCTTCACAGCCGGTCGCAGTGGCATCTGCGTCTGCTGCCTGCTTCCGTTAGTCTCGCAGCGTTAGTCAGCTTGATGCCGTCGGCACAAGCGCAAAGCGGACAACAGACTGAAGCCGGGAAAACCACGCTGTATGGCCGCTCGGTCGTTGTTCGGGCAACGCATACATCATCCGCCCAACAGGGTTGGCCGGCAAGGGAAGAGGTGATCCTGGGCAGAGCTGAGCCAGATCACCATACCCGCTTGGTCCCCGTGCCACCTCCGAGTCTGCCCACCGCTTTGTTGCCAAAGTCGGACGTGGCTGCAGTTTCGGGAGCACCTGCTGCCGAGCTGTGGGCAGGTTACCAACCCCACAACAGCGCGTGTCAGTCGCACACCTGTGATTGCCAAAACCGACAGCATCACAGCGGGAAAAAGCCTCTCAAAGCTGTCTTCGGGAAGCTGTCGGCTGGGTTCGATTTGATTATCTTTGGCACGACGACGAACGGTGGCTGTGATGCCGATGGCTGTGACGCTGGAACTTGTGATACCGGAGCCTGTGACAGTGGTTGCGATGCGATCGGCAGCAGTCATGGGCTGCAGCCCTTCATGAATCATCACCAACATGTCCAGCCCCATCAGCACTTGCATCCGCACGTGCATCCGCATGCTCCAGTCGTACAACCTACAGTCCCTTCCGCTCGGACTGGCGAGCCAACTCCCGCGGAACATCAGCCGACCTTGAAACGCCGCGCAATACCCGATGATCGAGTCGACCCGTTTCGCGATGATCCCGTATCAGTGAGCGGACGGTTGAAGGCCAAACCGGTTTCCTTCCGCAGGTGATCAAGCAATTACTTCGTGGACCACATTGCCGTACAGGTCGGTGAGTCGGAAATCGCGACCTGCATAGCGATAAGTGAACCGCTCATGATCGAATCCCATCAAGTGCATGATGGTCGCGTGCAGATCGTGCACATGAACGCGATTTTCTTCCGCGCGAAAGCCTAGTTCGTCAGTGGCGCCATGCACGGTGCCGCCGCGAACTCCTCCGCCGGCTAGCCACATCGTAAAGCCGTGATGATTGTGGTCGCGACCGTTCATCTTGCCGGCGTTGGCACCTTCTTTGGGTAATTCCACGACCGGCGTGCGGCCGAACTCGCCACCCCAGATGACGAGGGTATCTTTCAGCAAGCCACTTTGTTTGAGATCTTTCAGCAGCGCGCCGATTGCTTGATCGCATTCACCAGCCAACGCGCGATGTCGTTCTTCAATATCATCATGGTTGTCCCAAGGCTGTCCCGCGCCGTGCCAAACTTGGACAAACCGCACCCCACGTTCCACCAAGCGACGGGCGATTAAGATCTGACGGGCTTGAGTCCCCGGTCCGTACATATCCAAGATATGTTGGGGTTCGCGACTGACATCGAAAGCTTCTGCGGCTTCGGTTTGCATGCGGTACGCCAACTCGAATGATTCGATGCGACTTTCCAGCCGCGAATCACGAGGGCGTTGTAACTGATGTTGCCGGTTCAGGGAAGCTAATAAGTCCAATTGATCGCGTTGATCCGCCGGGGCAATGTGATGGTTTTTGACATTTTCGATGAGACGCTCGATTTGCGTGTGACTGCTATCGACATAGGTGCCCTGATAGATACCTGGCAGAAAACCAGCTTGCCAGTTTTGAGACTCCTTGATCGGATAACCACCTGGGCAAAGGGCAACGAAGGCAGGTAAGTTTTGGTTCTCAGTCCCTAATCCATACGTCAACCATGAACCCATGCTGGGGCGAACCAAGCGTGACTCGCCAGTATTCATCAACATCAGCGAGGGTTCGTGATTGGGCACATCCGCTCGCATCGAACGAATCACGGCAATCTCGTCGATCGATTCGGCTGTTTTGGCAAACAGCTCACTGACTTCGATCCCACTCTGGCCGTACTTTTGGAACTTGAATGGCGACGGCATGACGCTGCCGGTGGGGCGTTCCGTTTTCAGGTTACCGCCCGGAGCTGTCTTGCCGGCGAATTTTTGCAACGCCGGTTTGGGATCGAAGGTATCCACATGACTGGGGCCACCATTCATGAACAAGTGGATGACATGTTTTGCCCGTGGGGCAAAATGCGGCGGCTTGTCGGCCAGCGGCCCGCCACCGATCTCCGTGGCCGCGCGCACCGACAGGCCTTCGCCCAGCAGCGAATGCAAAGCCATACCAGCCATACCCATGCCACATTTCTGCAGCATGTCGCGTCGCGAGCGTGGACTGGGGGAATTTGTCATCTTCGGTGTGCCTGAGTATTGCGGGAAATAGTTGTACGTTCGCTGCAAGTCATAAATCTAATCAACGAAGCAAAATTCGTTGCTCATCATCAAGACTTGGGCCAACTGGCTGCGACGGTCGAGCAGCAATGGAGCTTGTTCGTTCGCTGGCGGTGCTTGAAAATCGGCCACGGTGTCGAATGCGGACGAATCCCCCGCGTCGTCGGTGATTCGTATCGTCGTGCTCCAACGAAACGAGTCAAAACTGGGAGTCAGGTGATCGTCAACGATGAAATCGATCGGTTGACCTTTTCGCACGGGAAACGTGACTGGACCAAAGGAGCGTTTGTTGGCTTTGACAACCTCTTGCCAACGCATGACCTCTTGACTGCTGATGCTCACGCGAATTCCGTCTCCTTGGTCGCTGGGATGATTGATCTCGCCATATAGCGTCGCTGTGCCATCGCGATCGGGGACCAGCCGTCGGACCACGGCCCACTGTTCCCCATCACCGGGGTGCCCACCGTCGACGGTTAGATTCGCATAGCCACCAACCTGCGGATCGGGAAATTTGTCGGACATTTGATAGCGACCGGCGACGAACTTTGGGAAGGGGCGAAATGTTTCCACCAGGCCGTTCGCTGCCAGTTGCCCTACGCCATACTGCCAATGTTTTTCAGGGGCAAAGGGAGGCACCACCGGGGCAGCCTCGGCGTCGAGGAAACGGCTGGCCATATCCAGTTCGCGCTCCGTTGGTTCCCGCATCAACACCTGTTCGAACATCGCTCTTGCGAATTGACGATTGTCGTTGGCCTCAGACTTCAGTCGCGCCTCAATCGTTTCCACGGTCGCTTTGGCAGCTCGCTGCGCAAAGAGATTGTTCATCAGGAACAATGCCTGCTGGGGGACCGTGGTAAAATACCTTTGCGGTGAATGGGCATCGGGGCTGGCAAAGTCAAACGCGCGAAACACGCCGGGCAGTTGTTGACGATCGACGAATGCGTAAACGGTGCGGCGCGGTGGGGTTGGATCATCGAGGATGGGCAGCGGCGGGCCCGAAAAACTTCGCTCCAGGCTGCCGCTGACCTGTAGCATCGAATCACGCAATGACTCGAAATCTAATCGCTGGCGGTTGGCCCGTGATAACAGAAGATTGTCGGGATCACGCTCTTGGGCAAGGGCCGAGGTGGTGGCAACTTGGCGATAGGTCCGAGTCAGCACGATGCGACGAATCAGTTGCTTGGTACTCCAGCCCTCGCGTTGGAACTGGACTGCCAAATCGTCGAGAATCTGCGGGTACTCGCCAGCTGTCGTGCGGACGCCAAAGTCGCTGGGCGAATCGATTAACGGATTGCCGAGCAGGTGACTCCAGACGCGGTTAACGTAGACACGAGCGGTCAGCGGATTGTCGACCGAAGCAATCTTGTTGGCCAGCTCACGCCGTCCGCTGCCTCGGGTAAAACGTTTCGGCTTTTCTCCTTCGAGAATACTTATAAAACGTCGCGGCGCCACTGGACCTTGATTCCCCGCTTGGCCACGCACAAAAACCTTCACGTCGTGCGGATTATCCACATCAGTGACCCGCAGCGGCCAGTTGCTGTCCTCAGCTTCGTTGTGCCGGCTGCTGTTAAAAATGCCATACAGAGCGTAATAGTCAGTCGTGGGCACGGGATCAAATTTGTGATCATGGCAACGTGCGCAAGCAACAGTGATACCCAGTAACCCACGGGTTACGACGTCAATCTGGTCGTCCAACGTATCGTGGCGAGAAAGATAGCGACGGCCGACGGTGATAAAACCCATTGCATCCAAATGCCCTCCCACACCTTTGGGATCAAAGCTGTCGGCTGCCAGTTGATAGCGGATCATCGCATCGTAAGGGAGGTCCTCGTTGTAACTGCGGATCAACCAATCTCGGTAACGCTCACTGCCGCGAATGCGTCGATCCTGGCCTCCCAGTGCGTAACCAACCGTATCAGCATAACGAGCCACATCCATCCAGTGTCGTCCCCAACGTTGACCAAATTCTGGAGTTGCCAACAGCTGGTCGACTAAACGTTGGTAGGCATCGGGCCGATCGCTGGATAAGTATCGGGAAGCTAATTCAGCATCTGGGAGCAAACCGGTTAAGTCGTAAGAAAGTCGCCGCAGCAAGGTCTCGGCAGATGCTTCCGCCGCGGGACGCATGTCGGGTTCTTTTGCCAAGCGATTGAGCACCACGGCATCGATCAGATCGCGCGCTGCGGGTGGCACCTCAGTGGGTGGCGCGGCCGAGCGGGGAGGCTGAAACGCCCAGTGGTCGCGCGGATCGGTCGTGGGTTCGCTGGTTGACGGTGGTCCCTCGCTGGGGCCGACGCGGGGATCGTAGGCTCCTGCTGCTACCCACTTTTTCAGTAACTCAATTTCGTCAGCTGGCAACTTTTGAGCGGGTGGCATTTCTAATTCGCTGTCCGCATAGGTTACGGCACGAATCAGCAAGCTTTTATCCAACTGGCCAGGCACAACCGCCGGGCCGCGAGTGCCGCCGCGAAGCAGTGCTGGACGATCATCAACACGCAACTCACCCGAGGAGTCACCGGATTCCAAAGAGTGACACTCGTAGCAGTGTTCAATCAGCAGCGGACGTATATGCGTTTCAAAGAATACTTCCTGCTCGCCCCGGTCATTGGCCACACGCGCTGGTGTCCCGGCTTCAGCCGGCCGGTCCCCCTGAG
>CAZHTX010000032.1:0-14142 GCA_964535475.1 uncultured Pirellulaceae bacterium | reverse complement strand
CGGTCATTGGCCACACGCGCTGGTGTCCCGGCTTCAGCCGGCCGGTCCCCCTGAGGAGTTTGGCCCGACGCCACACGCGCTGGTGTCCCGGCTTTAGCCGGCCGGTCCCCCTGAAAAGTTTGGCCCGAAGCCACGCAAGTTGCAAAGCATTGCAACACTCCAAAAAAACCAATCGCAAGCAAGCGAAACAAAGCATTGCCCACAGTTGGCCGGCGCAAGCTGGGTGGTGCTGAAATAATGGAGGTGCCTTGTACCAACGTACGGATCCGAGAAAATGAGGGTTGCATTCACAGCGAAAGCGAGGTGGGCGCGGTGCTCGCGAGTCGCTACCCCGACCGCTCCTCACCGCCGTGCTCTATTCTATCAAAACTCTGCCAGAACACCAATCCAGCCGCAACGCTGCCCCGTTTCGCGTTGGACCCGGGCGGGCGTGAAAGCGATGGACAGCAGCAGCCAGCAGCCCGGCTCTATCCTAGAAAATGCTCGATCGGTCCTTTTTGATCAATCTTCAACGCTACATCGAGAGCCCCGTAATGATTGATCGGGTTTCCATAAGCATTCAGGATCGTTGTGTACCAGTTCCCGAGCGTTTGATGCCCTGTTTGGTTGTAACCGGGCAGGCGAATGTACCGCCTGGCAATGTCGAGCCGCGCGTTGTTTCCGGCCAGCACAACGAACGGCCACTCTGTTCCCTTGCTATGATGCGTTTCTCCATTGTTCGGTAAATAGAAAAGCATCGTGTTATCGAACATGGTACCCGTCCCTTCCGGAACACTCTTCAGACGCTTGACAATTCGATCGATCAATGTCATGTGCTGGTGACGAACCTTATCTCGAATATCGAGTGCTTCCACGCCACCAAACGATTTGCCGTGCCCCACGTCATGAAGATTAACATTCTCACCCTCGATTCCCGGCAGACCAGTATACGGCGTTCCTAGTTCATCCGCCGTGAAGGCGACCACGTTGGTCATCCCTGAAATCAGCGTCGCGAGCATCACCTCGACCAGTCCATCTTGACGATCAACGGTGCTTAGGTGCTCAGCCAAATACTTCGTATCGAGTTGCGGAATGTGCTGACGAATGACATCCCCCATTGCCTCGACCCGCGAGTTTTGCTGCCGGACGTGATTGAGCGCGTCGGCATAGTTACCCACTTTGCGATGCTCGATGCCGCTGAGCTGGCCGGCCAGTGACGATTCCCCATTTGACAAGAACTTAAGCACCTTGCGTTCGAGCTGATAACGTGTCCGGGCATCTTGGTCGGCCGAAACGGACTTAAACAGCTCTTGCATGGCGATCTTCGGCGAGCCAAACGCATAGTTCGGTTGCTGGGGACCGCGCGCCGAAAAGCCTTTTTCAATCCCGTTGATGTTCCCGCGGGCATTTCCGCCACTGTTCGGGAAGCAGGCTAATTCAATATGATGAAACGGCGACGGACACAAATCAGCGAGCTGAAAATCAACCGTGGCCCAGCGAATCGTGCTCAGGCGTTCGTTCGCTTTGTATGCCCCCAGCGAGGAACACCAAGTGTGGTGACCGGTCGTGCACATCTTGCCTGAGAGCCCTTGCAGGATCGTCAGGTTCTGCGTGTGATCGGCGAGTGGACTCATCCACTGGGGAAGCTCGTGATCATCGAGGTCAGCGACAAAGGCAGACTTGCGTTTCTCCGCGTCGAGCTGCTCCCGTTGGAAAGTCGGCAGCACGAGTGACTCAGGGAGCAAGCCGTTCCCCTTGTGCATGAAAATGAATCGCATCGGCGGCTTTGACGGCACACTGGCAGCCGATAACGATTGTGAAGCTAGGCTAAACGCCCCAATACCGGCCAAAGAACGCGATAGGAAATCTCGACGAGTTGTCATAGTTGACTCTCAATTTGTGCGAGTAATGCTTGTCTGCTGGCCATCGACTGATCTTAAAGAACCTGTACTCTCTTTACGATACATGAAAGAGTCGGAAGTCAATAGCGAAACGATGACCGCTCGAAAGCTCCCACCGCTGCTCAAATACGCTAGGTCTGCATCAATCAGAGTCCGTGAATCGGATAACATTTCGTTACGTCCCATGAAGTAACGAAACGCGTGCCGAATAATTGATTGCCGGACGCGATCTGATTTTGCCAGCCGATTAATCAGGTCAAAGGCATCGCTAACGTCGCCGTCTAACGCAGGATCACCGGTCCCCATCAAGGTTCCTGACGAATCGACCGGTTTCGTTTTGTATAAGTCGGCAACGCTCGCGTGGTTTTCATTTCGGATAATGTTCTCGGGATGCTCGAGACTTTCCTCCGTCCGGTACCGACCGAAATCATCGAAGATCTCAAATGTGAGTCCCAGGGGATTCATCTGCCGATGACACTTCCAACATTCCTGGCGACCAGTTACCGAATCGAGTCGCTCACGCAACGTCAAATGCGGATCCTCCGGGATTTGTGCATCCACAGTGATCGGCACGTCGGGTACCCGACCGGCCAACAGTTTCTCGCGAACCCAGCGACCACGACGAACAGGATCGGTCTCAGCGTTTTGGGAGTGTGCAAGCAGCCAAGCGGGATGTGTCAGGAGCCCCATCCGATGCGCGATCTGAAACGGTTGTTTAAGCGGATAATCCCATGTTTCAATGTCAGCATACTCACCTCGTGAGTAAACACCTTCATAGTGCAACGGGCCAGCCCCCGTGACGTGCGGCAAATTGTAGATTTCAGCATGTCGGTACTTCTGCCCACCATGAAAGAACCACGGGTAAGTGATGGGGGTGATGCCTTTGCCAAATGTATTTGCAAAGAAGTCCATGAAGCGTTTGTAATCACGAACATGTACCCGGCGACGATCTTCCCGCAGGTCCTGAATTCGAAGAATGCCAAACAACTCTTTGTGTTTTTCAAAATTGTCCAGCAGAGCTTGCTCGGGATTATTTCTCCAGTCCGTCTCCTTGAGCCCTTCATAAGCGCGGCGCCACTGCTCAACCAGCTTTTGTCCCGCCTCATCGCTTTTGGTACGTAGCACGAAATACTCATTGGTGGTCAGCAACTGGGCGAAGACGTCGCGGTCCTGCCTCAAAATCGAGTCAACAATAAGATCCGCTTCCCCCGTCACGGAACCAGCCGTTCCGCTATATCCACGTTCCAAGTTGTCATAGAATCCACCGCTGCGAGCCACATCCTTAAACAGTTTCGTACTGTTTGGATAGCCGAAGAATTCCCGGAAGAAGCGGTTGATCTTTGGATGTGTCACCGCACTACCGTGAATCACGATTCCGGATAAGGTGGGGTCCGCTGGTCCATAAAAAGACTCTGTATCATCTAGCAGCCGAGTCACTTCGCGGCGATAGTCGTCTTTGGTTAACAGCTGCCCCTCGCGTGCTGCCTGAAATAGTTGCTCGTCCGGAATCCGGTCGTCAATCGCGTAAGCGATCGCATAAGCAGCTTCACGCGGCGACAACTTGCGGCGACCAACCTCATCCGGCTCGCCAGCTCCAAACTCCAAGCGATACAAAAACTCCGACTTGAGCAGCACGCTGATCAGCAACTGACGCAGCCCCTCGACATTCCCCCCGAGATCAATCGCGGACTGCAGTAACGGCAAATGCTCTTGCAACTCGGTTTCCGATGCATCCCGTTGCAGCACACAATCAAACTGCGCGTGAATGGCCGCAATCATCTCTTCGTCGCTGGGTAGTGACTGTTTGCGTACGATCGCAATAAATGCTTCCGGCGAATAATTAGGAACCCATTTATCCTTCGGGTTGGGGAAATCGAGCGTGCCTCGATCTTCTCCGTGATGTATCGCTGCGAAGATTTGCTTGTCAGCGATCCACTGGGCGTTATTGAGCATCACCAGTAAATGACCGCCGTCAAGCGTCGCTGTGTCGTAATAGCGAACGCCTGAGTGATCCGGCAACACGATCGGATTCGTCACCCCATAAAATTTTGCTTGCCGCGATCTTCCTGCCAACTTAAAAATGGCGTTCACCCGTTCGTGAAAGATCTGCGGACTTACCAGCCAGCGTCGCGCGGGAGTGAACGGCTTGTCGGTGATCGAACCGTCGAACAAAGTCTCGTGATCAACATAGTTTCCATACGCCGGCTCCCTCAGCTTCTCATCCAGCTTGGAAGCCTTTCGCGCCCGAAGCTCCCGTCGTAACCATCCCGCGAGCCGTTTACGCTCCGCATCACTCGGCTGATCCGCATCCTCAGGCGGCATCAGTTCATAAAATAGCTGATCTTGAACGCGATTTAGGAGTTCGATCTGCGTGGTCTGATGCAAGCTCTCAAACTGGTCAAAGCGAACACCCGCCTCCGCCGACTCTCCCTGATGACAATCAATACAAGCAGATTGAATCACCGCAAAAACATCAGCCGGTATGTTTAGCTCAGCCGATTCATTCGCCTTCAGTGATACGGGCACCAAACAGCAGCCGATAGCCAAACCGGCAAGCAGCACAATCCACGGCGGAACACGCACATCTAGACGCAAACGATTCTCCCAAATAAATCACGAGGGTGGTAGCAAGACAGAATGTTGCGCGAGCCTAAACTGTAGCCAGCGCCCACTTTATACACCGCATCCCTACCTGTTGCAAAATCAGTCCGCTCTCTGCGCAAGAGTTTACCAGTCAGTTCTCCGATTGTCGTAGAAATCTCCCGGTTTTTAAGCTGACGCCGGCCATACTCGCCCCCGCATCAGGTGCGTCAAGCCGCCCCAGGTGATTTTTCGAGTTGCTTAGCTAAGCACTTCGAAATAAGTCTTCCAGTTTTTCAGCCGTTGAGCACCAACGCACGGTTCCGCGGAAGGCTCACGATGTGGATGGGAACCCACGCCTTGACGGGTTCGGCAGGAAAATGGAGGCAAGAAAATGTACCCCCGAAATTTTCCTGCCCCCATTTTCCTGCCCCCATTTTCCTGCCCGCTGTCTCTTGATGTTTATGTCCAGCGTTTACGCAGAGCTGAGATGCGACGGCAGCTGAGTTGCTCGACGGAAACCTATCCGAAAACTGTCAGCCGACGGCACTAGCCGCGGGCCTTTTTTATGGTTTGCGGATAGGTTCTAAGTGTGCAAGCGGGCCAACAAGAACCATTGAAATTTTACCACACCAGCCAGGCACTCGCAGACTTAGCTTCTCCACGTTTCATTTGTTAGCGTCTTGGTGCGGATCAAAATCTCCAACCGCATTGTATCGATCAATGAGCCAACAAATAAAGTACTGCATCGTGATGGTCGTCGCAAGTATTCATGTTTAGCCTCAGTTGGACAATGTCTTACATTTCGGTGCCAACTTCTCCCTCATGCTCGCCGAGGCAGGGGATACATCGGCGACCTTAACAACCGAAATCGACTTGATTTTCGCGTAATGACCGCCTGAGGGTTATTAGGAGGAATGCGAGCGATAGCGAGTATTAAACAATTGTCGGCGCCTCGTTTTCGCAAAACACGACAAGTAGCACTGCCGGATGCGTTTCGTCACGTTACTTTAAATCACTTTCCCAGATACTCTTGATACGTTGAATTTTTCGATCAATTGTGCGAGGGACTACATTCAGTTCCTCCGCAATTTCCGCGATCGTAAAACCTTCAAGTTTTCGCTTTGCTACTATCCGCAACGTTCCATCTCCCAGCTCCGTCAACCTTTCTAGCATTTCAGAGAAAACGAGGTCGACAAACTGATCAGGCTCCACGGCGGCCACGTGCTCAAGCCTACCGGCACCCTCGGATGAATGTTTTCTCAAAACGGATTCACCCAGGACCTTCCCACCTCCCCTTTTTTGAGTTCGCTCGTCACGGTATGCCCGCGTTGCCTTGCGCGCAGTAATAACCACCAAGACTTGCCACAAATCGGTACGACTTTGAATTTCGTCAAATTTCCCCCGCTTTAGGCCGTTGAAGAAACTGTTCATTGCCTCAATGGCGACGTCCTCTTCGTCTTTGGCCCGCTGGGGCTTTCTGGCAATTTCTCGGCTCGCTTGCCGCACGAGCCGTTCGAAAAAATGCTCCCAGAGACCGTGCATTGCAGCATCTGGGGCTTCTACGATCTTTTGCAGCAAAAGCGTGATTTCCCCAGCCAAGTCAAAATTCTCCGAAATCGGTGTCGTACGTCAGCCTCAATCTGGCATAACGGGGTGTGATACACCGGAGAACCAGAACATGTCAAAATTTCAGCTAAGAATCGTCGGTAACGCCTGCACTGAAAAGATATTCCTTCTCTCCAATGAAGGCAAGCAAACGTTCGGACGGGAAAAATCGTGCGATCACTGGATTGCTGACCCGTTTGTATCGAGACGACAATTCGAAGTCATGCCGAGAATGTTCACGGTACAAAATTCCAGCGTCCTGGCTCACCTGATCGTCGACTTAAACAGTCAACATGAAACGCGACTCAACGGAGTTCCGATTGAAACGGCAACCTTATGCTGTGGGGATACAGTACAAATTGGGATCACGCGAATGATGTACGAACGTGCAAGCCAATGCAACAAAATTTATCGATTAGCCAAACTCAAATTCACCATTGCTCGATGACACCCTCCATTTTTGCCAAGTTTGATTTTCGCTGCGACGCCTTCGAAAATGCCTGGAAAGCTTCGCTTGAAAACAACACCGAGCCGCCGAAGATCGAACACTTCCTTGGCGATGACTCAGCACTGCCCGAATTCAATAAGCGACTTCGCCTATCGCTTGCCTGCATCGACATGGACTATCGCAAGTTGATTGGGCTTGATTCTGATCCGGCGAATTACGGGCTTCTTTCCGTTTCTGCTCCCGACGTCCTCACCTTTCGGAGCGAAACGTTGGCAGCCGAGGCAGCGAATGTCGGCGGGCCAGACGAAGCGACCCTTCCACCGGCATCCCCGATGGAATCCTCATGCGAACAAGCCAAGACCCCGCTCGGTGTTGACGAGAACTCAGACACGCTCCCGAGAACCACCAACCGCACCAGCGAACAAAAAACACTTGGCGATTACGAAATCATTGCCGAAATCGCGCGCGGTGGAATGGGTGCCGTTTTCAAGGCACGGCAAAAGAAGCTTAATCGCTTGTGCGCTTTGAAAATGATCCTTTCGGGTCAATTTGCGGGTGAAGAGGAACTGCAGCGGTTCTACGTCGAAGCCGAATCGGCGGCCAACCTTCAGCATCCGGGAATTGTTCCTATTTTCGAAGTCGGCGAAATCGACGGCCAACACTTTTATTCGATGGGGTTCGTCGACGGTCAATCCCTTGCGCAAAGAATTACAGCTGGCCCGATGCCGCCCAAAGAAGCAGCAATGATGACGCGCCGAGTCAGCGAAGGGATCGCTCACGCGCACGATCATCACGTGATCCATCGCGATCTCAAACCGGCCAACGTACTGATCGACGGCGACGGGACTCCCAAAGTCACCGACTTTGGACTCGCAAAAAAAACGAGTGGCAGCAGCGACCTGACAGCGACTGGTCAAATCATGGGAACGCCCAGTTATATGCCTCCGGAGCAAGCCGCAGGGGATCTCGAGAAAGTCGACGAGCAATCCGATCTCTATTCACTTGGTGCGATCCTATACTGCTTGATGACCGGACGGCCGCCTTTCCAAGCCGCCAATCCGATGGACATTCTCTTTCAAGTCCTTGAGCAAGACCCGGTCGCTCCCACCAAACTCAATCCCACCATACCTCGAGACCTGGAAACGATCTGCTTGAAGTGTCTGGCCAAAGACAAGTCCAAACGTTACCCCACCGTTCGCGATTTAATCGCCGAACTACAACGATTCGAAAACGGTGAAACAATCTTGGCCCGGCCCGCATCGCGAGCTGAGAAATCAATCCGCTGGTGCAAGCGAAAACCGGCGATGGCCGCCTCGCTGGCCTTGGGAGTTCTGCTGCTTCTCGCCGTGCTAATTGCCGGTCCCCTTATCGCCTATCAGCAATCTCAGATTGCCAAACAACAAACCGATTTTGCTCTTGAGCAAGAACGCTTGCGAGAAGAAGCACAACAACAAAAGAAAATTGCTCGCGATTCCGAAGCAGCCGCACGATTTACACTAGCAAACGCGCGTTGGAGTCAAAACCGCGTCAGTGAGGCACGCGACCTGCTACAACAAATGCATCCAGAGTATCGCGACAATTTTGAATGGCATTTTTGCGCCCGCCACTTTTTAGGCAGTGACATGACGTTGTATGGACATAACAACATGATTCAAATGGTCGCCTTTAGCCCCGACGGGACGCGAATCGCATCAGGGTGCGATGACACAACGATTAGGGTCTGGAACGCAAGCACGGGCGAGGAAATCACGACACTCAATGGACATACAGATAGAATTTGGGGCGTCGCGTTTAGCGTTGACGGTGCGCGAATTGCATCGGGGAGTGTTGACGGCACGATTAAGGTTTGGAATACGGTAACGGGCCAAGAAATCATAACAATCAAAGGAAATACGAGCTGGATATTTAGCGTTGCGTTCAGCCCTGATGGTGCGAGACTCGCATCTGGTAGTTCAGACGGCAAGGTTAAGGTCTGGGATGCGCAAACAGGTCAGGAGATAGTCACCGTGCAAGGACACCGCGGTGGAGTTAAATGTGTCGTCTTCAGCCCAGAAGGCGGTCGCATCATCTCCGGAAGCGTTGACCAAACCGCAAAAGTTTGGGATGCGAATACGCTACAGGAAATCGCATTCTTGCAAGGACATGTTAACGTTGTTAGTTCCGTCGCCTTCAGCCCCGATGGAACACCAATCGCAACGGGAAGTTGGGACGAAACAATTAAGGTTTGGGACGCGAAATCAGGTCAGGGAATCCATATCCTTCGTGGACATACAGCCGCAGTTAATAGCGTTGCGTTCAGCCCCGACGGAACGCGAATCGCGTCGGGAAGCGATGACAACTCAGTTAGAATCTGGAACGCCAGCGCGGGCATGGAAGCCACTGTCCTCAAAGGGCATGTGGGAACCGTTAGCAGCGTCGCATTCAGCCCCGACGGCGCACGAATCTCATCCGGAAGTTCGGACCGGACGGTTAAGGTATGGGACGCCAAGACGGGTCAAGAAACCATAACAATGAACGTAGATACGCCTGGATTGGACGTTCATTCGGGTTTTACGCACATTTGCGTTGCCTTCAGCCCCAATGGCACTCGAATCGCGACAGCATCACATCGGGGCCATCAGATAAAGATTTGGGAATCGAACACGGGTCGGGAGCTCATGACCCTCAATGGACACTTGAATTTCGTCAATAGCGTCGCCTTTAGCCCCGATGGCTCGCTAATCGCTTCCGGAAGTTCAGACGGTACGGTTAAGGCCTGGGATGCGGAAACGGGACAGGTGATGTTAACATGCAGTGGCGCTAGCGATGTCCGAGGCGTCGCCTTCAGCCCCGATGGCAAGCGAATCGCATTGGGGAGTGGTGACCATGCGATCAGGGTTTGGAGCACTAGGACGGGCCAGGAAATCATAAAAATTGACGGACATACGTCTGCGGTAACTAGCGTTGCCTTCAGCCCTGACGGTACGCGAATCGCATCTGGAGGTAATGATAATACGATCAGGTTGTGGGATGCGCAACCGACCCATGAAACCCAAACCCTCCATAGACATAGCTCTTGGGTGACCAGCGTTACCTTCAACCCCGAGGGCACGCGAATTTTTTCGAAGGACTACGGCAATGAACAGCGGGTATGGGATCTGCAATCAAAACGCATCTTAGAAAATGCAGAATGGGAGCCTCCGAAAATGCAAAACCGAATTTCTCCCGATGGCCGGTGGCTGGCTGGGAATTTGGGAAAAAGCGTTTTCCTGGTAGATCTTCATTACAAGAACACCCCAAGTGAAAAAGCTTATCGAGAACAAAAAGCGAGGTTTGCCCCTTGGTGGCACAGGGAAAGGGCAACGCTGGCAATCGAATCTGAAGATTGGTTCGCGGCAACGTTTCATTACGCATTGTTGCTTGAAAACGCGCCGACTGAAATCGAATTTTATGACGAGCTTCATGCATCTTACGCTAAGCTGGCTGAGAACTTTCAGCGGGAGAAGCCGAATCTGGAATCTTATTTGCCGGTCGTTGTCAGGGAAGCACTGAGACATCCTAGAGGTAAATAGAATGTACGCCAATGCCGGACATCAAATCTACATGTCAATCCGCAGATCATGATCAGCATTCCGCGTGAGGGCATCAGCCAGCGTCATCTACAATGATAACAAATCAGCCCATGAAAGCGTGAGCCAGTAAATAAGTCATCACGATGAAAAGTGCGTTGTGCTCGCAAACGAGGCTGATTTCAGACATTTCCCGCGACCATCGGTTCCGTTAGTAACTCTTTTGTCTAACAGGCGTCCGATTAAGTACAGCTTGGTAAACTCGTCGAAATCGGATTGCCGCCGAGGGCAGTTTGTGCGCGTTCGGAAAGCTACTATAGTACTTTGCAACACGCCACTACTTGGCCACGTTCGTGACCGTGAGGTTACGTGCGGCATCCGGGATGATCAACTGAATGCCTCCACCCACAGCCATTACGCCGTAGGTTAACGCTCGCGGAGCGATTGCCAATTTTTGATTGTTGGCGGGTATTGACCAGACGTCGATCGCGCCGGTGGTGTATGATTCCAACGCGGCTGTGGGGTTGTGAACGGTGTACTGAACTGCAATGCGCTGGTGGGGATTGATGCCGGAAGCGTGCTTTGATGCTCCCGGTCGCGTGTAGAAAAGCCTAAATTCGGCTTCTGTGCGACTGCGAAAGGCAATTACTTTTTCTTGCTTAGGCAGCATACAATCAACTACGGTACGACTTAGGTCCATCGCTAACAGAAAATTCAAGGCCATGGGGACTGGCAACGCGGGCATTTTTGTCTGAAAGAAACGCAACGCTGTTTTAATCCCAGCACGGCGTTGAGGGGCATCGGTCACGCTTAGAGCTGAGAGCCATTTAACAACGCCTTTGTCGGACATCCAGTCACGTATGCTGAGGTCTCTCACATCTGACATACGAGTATCCAATGGGCGTGGGGGATAACGTTCAAAATTTACGGGCGACTGTGATAAAATTGCTTCGCAGAAAAAAATTGGCAGTCGCTCGCGGTCAATCCGTTTGCTTCCAGTAGCTCTTTACTAGTGGACTGCGGATTGTTGCGGAATCTGTTTCGCTGGTCGAACTTCACGCCCAAAGGCGAATCCCTCAATTGCGCAGGCGTCAAGGTACTGCCTGGCCGTACCAATTACAAGTAGCTTTTTCGTCAGCTTGAACCCGCAATTTGTCCGTCATGCAATCGATGTGGCACACCCTTCTGAGTCAACCCTCAGAGCCAGTTTAATCGTTGGCCCAATTCGCTGACGGGCCCAATTCGCTGACGGGCCCAATTCGCTGACGGGCCCAATCCGCTGACACTTGTAGCCGACGAGCCTTGAGGCACGTGATTTCAACTTAGCGGCTTCTTTGCACAGATTCCACCGAGCGAATCGAACTTCAAGGGAGGTGGTTTTTGCTGTTTCATGAGAACCGGGTCTCATGGCTTACATTTGCATCAACTTTCGGGTAAATTACCATTTTCATGTTTAGGAAAACGTGGCATGTCAAACTCGTTCCACTCGTCAGTGTTTCGTCATGAACTCCCAGCGATGACTATAATGGATGTCGATGTTGCATTCTATGCTGGCCCCGACGACACAATGGAATTTGATTGCGATTCTATCCAGCATCGCAACGATTCGTTGTCTCACTCGTTTCGTTCTCCAGTTTAAGAAGGCCCGCGGCTAGCGCTGTCGGATCACAGTTTTCGGACAGGTTCTAAGTGCTGCGTTGAGCATACAGAGCACGTAAATGATTCCGCTGTGGCTGATCAAGATCACGTCTCGTGAGTCGAATCGCTTTGACTGAATTCATTCATTTTTTGACAGAATTTCGTCATTCGCTTAGCAGCCGCATTTTTGCTCGGTGCTGGCGGTGCTCTTCCGCTGGCGGGTTGGCACTGCCCCCGAGAGTGGCGTATAATTGCGCCTGCCACTTGAATAGTTTCTCACCCGAGGGAAAACAAAATGCCAGTCAAGGTTACAGGAATTGGTCCCTACATCAAGAGAGACGCGACAAAGCTGTTCGTCTCAGGATCAGGGTTCTCGAGAGGGGACGTAGTGCAAATTTCGATTCTAAATCTCGTCACTCGCGAGACAACGATTCGAGCTGGGGTTGTGGAATCCCCTGTCACTGACGGGTATGTCGTCCGCCTCACGCCACTGCTGAACGTCAACGATGTCAAACCGTTGTTTGATGATGACCTAGCGGAAATAACCGTGACCATCACTAACAACAACAACGAATCCGACGATTCAACGCAAACAGGTATTGTGGAGTAAGCACGAGGCAACTTGGTTGCGTAACGAACAACTCTGTGATCAGAGCTTTTCTCGTATTGCTCTGCTTCGCCAACTGGTTGCTCGGAGCGCACATCGTTGTGGTTTGCTTAACGGAATTCGCAATACCCCGCCTGGAAAATCGCCCGCCTTTTCCAACAAGCGAAGGTCACCGAGCGGGACCAAACGCGAGATGTCTATGCAACATACTGGTAAAGACATCTCGCCTGGCAACACACTGCATGCCGCTCCATCGGAATCCTTCATTAGGCGACTGTGTAGCGGCACTTGAAAGCCTTGCGACAGCGACTTTTTAATCGAAGCTTAATGTCCTTCCGACGCGGCTCCTAAACTTTATGAAGTCAGAAAAGTTTATGACAGCCTCAGCATTGAAGTCCAGTTCGCCGCTATAATCTTCGTCTTCATCCAAAGTTCCGAAAGCGTTTCGGAAGGCGGGCTTCCGAGAGATCGTCCTTCGCGGTGATACCGAATTCTCGCCTACCGAGCATCTGGATCGCTGGAACGAAAGCGGGGTGAAGTTCATTCTTGGTTTTGACGCCAACAAAAAGCTTACCTGCATCGCTGAAAACTTGCCAACAACCGCGTGGAAACCGCTTCGGCGCAAATCATTGCCAGCGTCACCAGAGAGAGCAAGAGCTAAACGCGACAACGCCTAGGAGGCCTTCGAGGTGGCTAAGGGCTATAAAAATTAAAAGATTCAAGCGGAGTCCTACGCCGAGTTCGATTACCGTCCGAGCCAATGCAGACCAAAAACCAAGCAGAATTTCAACCAGCCGTCGCTTGATTGAGGTCTAGTTGTCCGTAAACCCAATAGAAACAACTTAACAGCTTCATAAGTCGAAAAGGCAAGACCGGCTGAATTCTGAAATAGCCAGTCTGCAAATCCGGGTGATGCGCGTCCACTGAATCGTGTGAGTGTCGGTTGTCGCAGTTTGTTTGTCACCTCAAAATAAGACCATGATTGTGACAAGGTCAAATTTGTGAGTCCGCAGGTGCAGCGATTCGTTTTACTTAATCGCCATTGTTTCTCCGTTTGCTGAACAGCCATTCCCAGGACGTTCTCCTCTTTGTCGCACGCGTCACTTGCGAGAAGTGTCTCGTATTGTTTGCTGTATTGAATGTCTCCCGACCGTGCGAACGCGTACTTGCTGATGCTGTTGCCATGGGAACAACCTGCCACCAGCCACAGGAATCGCTGCAGCAAAGAAGTCCTTTCGTGCCGCAATGGTTTGCCAAGTTCCCGTTCCGCCCATGGAGAATCCAATGACGTAAATTCGCGACGGATCAATTTTCTTTTCCGCGACAAGTTTGTCGATTAAGGCGAATAAGATTTCCTGTTCGCCAAACCCACCTTGGGGCGGGTTTTTTAGTAGTTTGGATGTCAGCGCGTATTGCTCCTTCCAGAACGGAGGTAGCTTTGCCACTTGGTCTGGCGTCAAATCAGGGGCTGCGATCTCTTTGGGAAACCAGCTTTTCGTGGTCTTTGAAGCCAGAATATAGCAGGGAAATTTTTCTTGGAACTTGGGCGTGGCTGGAATCGTATGGAAATTCATCAGTACTTGCGAGATCGGGAGTTTGCGTTTACCCGCACCATGCAGCCCTACAATCAGCGGAACACGATCGTCGTCCGAAAGATTCTTCGGCTCAAAAAGCTGATACTCCATGCTTTTGTATTGATTCGAACGGAATTCACCGAATTGCGCATTCGTTTTGTGATTCATCAGGAAGGAGAGCGCGCAACCCAAGAAGATGAGCCAGCTAGCCCTCGGCTGTGGCATGCTGATTGTGAGTACTCCGCCAAAAAATCCTTTT
>CAZHTX010000031.1:0-23231 GCA_964535475.1 uncultured Pirellulaceae bacterium | reverse complement strand
ATCTTGGTTGTTGTAAGGAGATCCCTCTTGCGTTTGGCCTTGCCAATCCCAGGTAGGCTCGTTCAGGGGGCTAACGTAATTAACCGGTACGCCAACTTTGGGGCCGCGCAAATATTCGATCACCGTGACAAGGAAGTCGGCGAAATCGCGGCGGCTCTCAGCTTTAAGGTTGCTGGAGCCAACGCCCGTGCCGTCGCCGGGATGGCTCAGACCATTTTTTGTCGCCCAGACCGGCGGGCTGTTCACAAAAGCGATTAGATCCGTGACCCCGCGGCGATGCGCGGCTTGGAGAAAGCGAATTTGGCCCAATTGCTTCGTGGGATCGACCGCCGCTCCGGGGGCCGGGATTAATAACTCCGCACGACGCAGCGGGTCGGGAATGCGGCTGGCTGTCCCCTGTTCAGCGCTGCCGGCGCCGATGTTAAATCGCCAAGCCGACAATCCGATGCCCGTTTCTTGGGAGAAGAGATAGTCGGCAAGTCGCTCAATGGCGGCCTCGTTCCCTGCGTTGCTCCAGCGGTTGATTGTCGGATTGATTGACCAGGCGTCGGAGGCTCCGAAGTTATCAATCTGTTGATGTTCGACCGCGTAATCGATGATCAGTTGCTGCTGAGCTCGGACTACCCCGGACGGCACGAGGCAGCAGCACAGAACTAGACTAACGGGTGGGCAAAGCATTGCTCGCGTCGCCGGTAGTTTCGAGAGAGAAGTCATGAGAGCTCTGCCTGGGGAGCATAAAAGGTGAAAGCTGGTCTTGATTATAGCCGCAGTGCGGGAAGCAAATCCGTGCCCAGTTGAGCTTGTGGTGGCGGCCCTTGAATTTCAGGGGGGCGACGAGCGGCGTGGAAGATATCGGTCAAGAAATGATTGATTTCGATCATGTAATGGAAGATATCTCGCATCTGTTTGCGAGTTTTGGTTTTAAGTGCGATGCTGCAGGTGATGAAATTTACAGTACCCGCAACGCAGGATTCCTGGAACTCTCAATCGGCAGGGGTTGCCTAACCGTTACAATCTGATGGATCACAGCAGCGTTAGCTGTTGGAACAGGTTTTGCGGGCTCCCTGGCGGAGTGGTTCTGGCTCGCCGGAGTACCGCTGGACACATACCTCAACTCTCTCGATTGATTAGGTTTTTCATCATGAATTGGACTGCTCGTTGTTGCTTGGCTTTACTTTGCGCTGTCATGACTGTACCGGCGAATGCGGCTGATGACATTGTCGACACTGCGGTAGGTGCTGGCAGCTTTGGGACGTTGGCCGCTGCCTTAGAAGCAGGCGGCTTGATTGACACTTTGAAGGGTGAAGGACCTTTCACCGTTTTTGCACCGACCGACGAGGCGTTTGCCAAGTTGCCCGAGGGAACTGTCGAGGACCTGCTTAAGCCGGAGAACAAGGCCAAGCTTGTCGAAATTCTGACCTATCACGTCGTGCCTGGCAAAGTAATGGCCAGCGATGTTGTAACTTTAGAGTCGGCCAACACGGTCGCCGGCAAGCCTGTCTCGATTTCGGTGAACGAAGGCACCGTCTCGATCAATGATGCGACCGTTGTTCAAACGGACATTGAAGCATCCAACGGCGTGATTCATGTCATCGACTCCGTTTTATTGCCGCCAAGCGATGCACCCGCGGCAGCCGGTAGCGTGATCGAGCCGATCGCTGCGGCACCCGTGATGGGCGCTCCGATGGTTGTCGGCAGCGGATGCGTTGGCTGTGGTGAGTCGATCAACTACGCGATGGGCGGCAGCGTCATCAGTGGCGGCGTCATCAGTGGCAGCGTCATCAGTGGCGGCGTTATCAGTGGCGGCGTCATCAGTGGCGGCGATTGCTGTGGCACGCCAGTGGTGACCACGAGCTGCTGTGCACCCGTGGTTGAGTGTGCTCAGCCTCGTCGACGTATCTTCGGCTTTTTCCGTCGCGGCTGCCGCTAGGCAGCTAGGCGGCCTCATTCGGTCTTCCAGCCGCAGTGTGTTCGATCACGGTTCTCAGCAATCGATGATTAACGCGTTGCGGCTGATTGCTTTATTGGAACTCCGGGGTTAACCGCTGAAGGCGTGAGCAAAGCGACTGAGCAACCCGCTGGACCAACTCGTCAACTGGCTTTCCGGGGCTTGTGGTTTCCCCAATAACTTGCTGGCTAACAGGGCAGTATCGCGGACTGCGGGAGAACCGCTGCGGATCGACCTGAGCGGCTGACCACAATTGATCGCCTTGATGTAGCCTTGATGATCGTAGGCGATCGTATCGATTTCTGAGAGCCCAAACGCGTGGCTCAGAGTTTCGCAAGAAAATCCAGCAATCGTTTCGTCGAATTTATTAACGACAATCTGTGGTTGCAAATCAGCGACACCTAGCTCGAGACACTCCTGAGTGAGATGCAGGGCGGGCACGGTTTGATCAGTCACCAGGAGCACATGATCCGCCTCGGCGAGAATTTCGAGTTGGCAAGTATCGAGAGTGGCGGGAACATCCAACACGACCACGCTGGCAAGTTGCCTAAGGCTATGGATGAGCACTTTCAGTTCGGCGGTATCAACAGGTAGCGGTCGGCGATGCGGAGGCGAGCCAATCAGGACTGACAATCGTTCGCCGAAAGGTGCCAACGCTTTTTTGACTGAGCAGATATCGGCGGCATGACTATGGGCGAGAACATCTGCCATCGTGTAGTGGGCGTTGAGGGCTAGGAATGAATCGAGCACGCCCGCCTGAGATGATAATTCTGCGAGGATCGTATCGCGTTGATGTTGCTGGGCGATTTCGCAAGCTAAGTTCACCGCCAGGGTGGTGGAGCCGACGCCACCGCTCGCCGCCGAGACGGCAATGATGTTGGTTTGATTCCCAGCGTGCCCGAACTGGATTTCAATGCGCTCGAGTGCTTGTTGGAAATCGGCCGCCGCTAGCGGCAGCGTGACGATTTGAGAAGCACCATCTCGCATCAGATGTAGGATGGATTCGCAACTGGTATCGTGATCGACGAGTGCGACGATCGCTTGATCGCTGAACAAGCCACTTAATCGACGTAGCGCTTCAGCGTGCTCGGAATCGCCAAGTTGGCAAATTAGCAGATAGCTTGCACCTAGATTCAACTGCAAGTCGTGCACTGCTGCGGTTACATTTGGGCATTCATGTGCGATCTGTACATCTTTTTTCGCCAGTTCCCGCCGCAACTGCATCAGTACTGTCTGGTCGTGACTGATGAGAACAGCTTTGAGAGGATACATTGCAGAGGACTTTCGTTGGGAGCTGAGCGGAGTCTACAGGGGGTTGCGGGAGCCGAGCTGGACCAGCTAGTTGTTAACCGGTACGAGTAAAGGTTCCCAGCGTTTGATTCGGCTGAGCATGAAATCGACAGACTTGATCAGTTCGAAGCGGCTGAATGGTTTGACGAAAAAGTCGCTGGCTCCGGCGGCGCAAGATTCACGCAGCGCGTCGGGCGTTTCGTTGCCTGTGATTACCAAAACCTGAATCAGGGGCTCCCAATTCTTAAGCCAATTAACTAAGCGGATGCCGTCAATTTCGCCCATGTATAAATCGGTGATCACCACATCGATCAGCTCGCCGCGAATGACTTCCTCCGCGGCGACCGCGTTGCTGGCGTGAAAACGTAAGACCGACTTGCCGTAGTGGGAATCGATGAGTTGATCGACCAATCGGATGATGGCGGGATCGTCATCCACGATCAGTACGCTGCCGATGGTTGCCGCTTGATTAGGATCGAATTGATTCATGGTGAGCTCCACGGGGCGCCAACTTTATTGCACAATCGTGCAACCAAATTGATAGCAAGATTATCATTGGGCGACCGCCGTCACCCTGTGGTGAAGCTTAGCTCATGGTGTTCCGCGAGGAGGCTGTTAGCCAGTTCGGAAAGCAGCTTTTTTACCGTCTGGACTACGTCGGTTCTTCATCTGGGTGGGGATTGTGGCGGACGACATTCACGTTGGTCGCCAGATCATCCCGCAGCCTTTGGGAGACTGGATCGATTTTCGCTTTGCGAGTCCCGGTGAGTGACTCCATCGTGGCGGGATCGATTCTGCCGAGGTGGCAGACGGGTTCGCCGGGACTGACCGCTGGCAGGGTGGTCATACCGATCACCACGCCGTCGAAGGGTGAGATGATGACGTTCCGTTCGGCCCCCAGCAGGCTGGTGCAGGTGGCCAGCGGTTCTCCGCGGGCCACGATATGCCCCGGCGAGGTATGGAACTGGAGAAAGCCCCCGCGATCGGCGCGGGTCCATTTTGTCCGTTCGATGGTGACTTGCAGCGGTGGACGTTCCGGCACAGCATCGAGCATCCCGAGATCGGCGAGCACATTTTTCACGCCGCGATGAGCCACGCTGATGACCCCAGGTTCGACCTTCCAGACTTCGCCCGCTTCGAGAATGATGGTGGGGATCGAATTGCGAGTCGCTTCGCGGCGGAGCGAGCCGCGTGGTCCTTTGGCCGAGATGATCCATTGGCAACCAAAGCTTTTGGCCAAGCGGGCGACTCCCTCGTTTGACAGATCCCCGCGGACGTTGGGGTAATTGGTTCTGCGGACGGCCGCGGTATGCAAATCGATACCGAAATCACAACGGCGGACGATCTCATCAAACACGGTGCGCGCCATGCGGCTGGAGAGGCTGCCGGTGCGGGAGCCTGGAAAGCAACGATTGAGGTCGCGGCGGTCGGGGAGATAGCGGCTGTGTCGATCAAAACCGAGCACATTGATGACCGGAACCAGCAGCATCAGGCCCGCTTTCAGCTGCATGCTGGGGTCGGTGATAAGATCGCGAATGGCCCCGGTACCATTGATTTCGTTGCCATGCAGCGCGGCGGTGAGAAATAACCTCGGCCCCGCTTCGTGCCCGCGTTTGACCGCGATTGGAATTCGCACCGGCGTGCCGCTGAAGCTTTCCGAGCCGAGCAAGCGAAAATGGCGAGTTTCGCCCGGTGGGACACGATCGGCAATACCTTCTAATGAACTTAGGGTCTCAACCGCACCGACCATAATGACGATGCTCCTCAAACGATAAAGGGTGATGCCGCGAGGGCAAGTATTTGGAAATTCATCGCAACCATGTTTTAGGTGTTATCGCAACGATATTCAAAACGTTCGATTGCCGTTGCCGAGCCGCTGGCGGGGTCGACGGTAACGAGCGCTCCGCATAATCGCACATCCTCGGTGGCGACATAGAAATGGGTTGGTTCGAATGAGATTGTGGTTTGCAAAACTCGCTCGACGTTGCGGCCGATCACTGAATGATACGGACCAGACATACCAACATCCGTTTGAAAGGCCGTGCCGCCGGGAAGGATGCAAGCGTCCGCCGTGGGTACGTGGGTGTGCGTTCCCAGCACGGCTGAAACGCGGCCATCGAGATAGCGCCCCACCAGTTGTTTGTCGCTGGTCGCTTCGGCATGAATATCACACAGTTTGACCCGAATCTCCGCGGGCATTTCCGCCAAGACGCGATCAGCCGCCGCGAAGGGGCAATCCACCGGACGCATGTAGACGCGGCCCAGCAAGCTGATCACGGCAACTTCGACACCGTTGGCGGCGGTGAATGAGGTCCAGTCGTGTCCGGCCGCGGTGGCTGGATAGTTGGCCGGTTTAACGATCCTGCGATCGTTCCGCAGGATGTCTTTGATTTCATCACGACGGTAAATGTGGTCTCCCATCGTTAAACAATCGACCCCGGCATCCATCAGCTTGCCAAATTGCCGTTTGGTCAAACCCGAGCCGTCCGCGGCGTTCTCCGCGTTCACCACAATGGCTTGGAGATTCAGTTCACCGCGGAGGCGAGGCAAGTGCTCGGCAATCGCTTGCAATCCAGGTTTCCCCACGCAGTCTCCCAGGAATAGCAGGTTCACAAGCGTCCTTTATCGAGTCGATCCACAGTCGTAAGTAGTGAAGGGTGAAAAAGTGTTATCTTAGCGAGCCGTTTCCACATAGCGACTTTCGCGAACCACGGTGACTTTGATTTCTCCCGGGTAAGTTAATTGTTGCTCGAAAGCTTTGGCGATTTCTCGGCAGATTTTAGCCGCTTTGGCATCATCGGTTTGCTTGGCGTTGGCGATCACGCGCAGTTCTCGGCCAGCTTGGATTGCGAAAGCCTGTTCGACACCATCAAATCCATTGGCAATCGATTCGAGCTCTTCCATCCGTTTGATATAACGCTCGAGCGATTCGCGACGCGCTCCCGGACGGCTGGCGCTGACCGCATCGGCGGTGGCGACCAGCATCGTGTAAGGGTACTCGGTGACGATCTCGTCATGATGCCCCAGCGCCGCGTGGATCACCTCGGGCGGCGCACCGCTGCGCCGCAACAAGTCGGCACCGATTTTGGGGTGGCCTCCTTCGAGTTCGTGATCGGCCGCTTTGCCAATATCATGCAGCAGTCCGCACTGGCGAGCTAAATCACCATCCAAGCCGATCATCTCGGCCAGCATGCCAGAGATGAATGCCACTTCGACGCTGTGTCGCAGCACATTTTGGCTGTAGCTGGTGCGGAAATGGAGTCGGCCGAGCATCTGCACGACTCGGTCGTGCAGTCCGCCCACGTTGACTTCCTCTGCCGCCTCTTGACCTTTGCGTTTGAGAAAGCCTTCGATCTCTTTGCCGGTTTGAGCGACGACTTCTTCGATCCGCGAGGGATGAATGCGGCCGTCGCTGATCAGCGAATCGAGTGCTTGGCGAGCGATCTCGCGGCGGACCGGATCAAAACCACTGACGATCACCACGCCGGGAGTGTCATCGATGATCACATCGACACCGGTCGCTTTTTCGAAGGTGCGAATGTTGCGACCTTCGCGGCCAATGATCCGGCCTTTCATGTCGTCGTTGGGGATGTCTACCGTGCTGGTCGTCGACTCGGCCGTGTGAGCCGCGGCGTAACGCTGGATCGCGGTAAGCAGGATCTCACGAGCCTTGGCGTCAGCCGTCTCACTCATCTGCCGCTGGCGACGCAGAATCACCGTCCCCATTTCTTGCTCCAGCTCCGACTCGAGCGAACGCATCAGGCGGTTGGCAGCTTCATCACTGCTGAGCCCGCTGAGTTGTTGCAAGGTTTGTTTTTGTTGTTCGATCAGAGCCGTCATCTCGGTCGAGCGACTGTTGTAGGTCTCGATCTGGGCGGCCAAACGACGTTGCGTGTTCTCCACACCTCGCTCTTGCTTGCGGAGATCCTCAGCCTGCTGCCGCAGCGTGTCCTCAGTACGTTCCAGCTTCAGCTCGCGTTTTTGCAAAGCGGCCTTCGTCGCGTGGACTTGCTGTTCCATTTCAGTGCGTTGTTTGAGCAAATCCTCTTTGGCTTTAATGGAAGCGTTTCGTAATTCGCTGTCAGCTTTCTCTTTTGCTTGCGCGATGAGTTCATCACCACGCGTTTTGGCATCCCGGCCCCGGAGGACGTCGACCCATTTGAGAATTCCGAACATGCCCCCGGCACCCAGCAACAGGGATACCAGGGCCACGATCAGTGTCTGTGTCGTATTCATGGTGCGATCCAAGCATCAAGGGGATCAGCATCACGCCATGGGCCTTGCGTCGTAGTTTCGCCACCAGCGTGACGAACGGTTGTCCCAGCAGACTTAGTTTTCCGGTGCTTTCAACAACTGACGGAAACGACCTGGCGTTTCGCCCGACACCGACCGATTGCACGTAGCCAATGGCTGCGAACATCAGTAAACACCAATAGATGACGGTAAAAGTCAGCATGCGCCTTGGGTCCAAGCCAAAGGTCAGTCACAAGAAAACTACATCCGCCTGGATGTTCGGATTTTCACCGCAACACGTTCACGACGGCGCTCGGCAGCCCGGGTGGTGTCTGTTATTTTTTAAATTCAGAACGGAAAAAATCACCACTGCTCTCGCTCAACCAACTTAAAATTGGCAAACAAGGAGACCGGCGGTGAAGGTTGTGCCGGAGAGAGATGAGATCTTTTTGGGATTCTAAGCCGCTACCCGGCCATTTTCGCCTAAATGTAACAAACGCGCCAAGCTGGGGAAAGCGGGACCCGGGCAAAGGTTGACCGCACCATGCCTCTCGTTCCCCCTCCACTCACCCCGCTTCATGATGCCAACCCCCACTCTGTATCCCCACCTGTTGCTGACGCAACTCGCCAAACAAGTGAGCCAACACTGGGCACCGGCCAATTTTCTACCGCTAACCACGCTAGTCGCAGTCAGCGGCGGGGCCGACAGCGTCGCGCTGCTAAGACTGCTGCATTACTTCTATCGCCCGCAAAATTTTTCTCACCAAGAGGATTTTTCGCTTAACGCCCCCATCGTCGCCCCCATCGCCTCCGGGGCGAAGCGAGCGGCCGAGAGCCGAGCTGGTGATTTACGCAGACTGGGCGATTTGCGGGGCGATCTAGTGGTGGCTCATTGGAATCACAAGCTCCGCGGAGCCGCCTCGGAGCTCGATCAACAATTCATCGAAGTGACTTGTCAGAGCCTGGGGCTCCGCTGCGTTGTCGGTAGCGCGACAACCGCTGGTGGTCAAGTTTCCGAAGAGTCGCTGCGGCAACAGCGATATGATTTCTTGGAGAAAACAGCCCACGCCATTGGGGCTCGGTACGTGGCCGTGGCCCACACCGCCGACGATACGATTGAGACCGTATTGCATCAGCTTTTTCGTGGCACCGGCCCGGCCGGGCTGGCCGGGATCCCGATGTTCCGGCCGCTGGGCGCTGAGGCGGTGATCGCGCGACCGCTGCTGGGGGTGCGGCGAGCCGAGTTGCGGAAGCTGTTGACAGCGATTGGCCAGCCTTGGCGTCACGACCAGAGCAACGACATGTCGCACTGGAAACGCAATTGGATTCGCAACGAATTGTTGCCCACGATCACCAGTCAATATCCGCAAGCGGAAGCGGCAATTTTGCGGGCCGTCACTGCGCAAGCGGCGTTGGTCGATGATTTGAAACAGCAAAGTGCGGAGTTGGCTGAGGGGCTGTTTTCGCCGGTTGGTGATGACCAGCGGCTGGAGATTCGCCCGCCGACAGGCCGTCCGCCGGCATCGAGCGTGTTGGTGATGGCGTTGGCGAATGCTTGGGATCAACGTGGC
Organism: uncultured Pirellulaceae bacterium; assembly: GCA_964535475.1. GTDB lineage: Bacteria > Planctomycetota > Planctomycetia > Pirellulales > Pirellulaceae > Laterigemmans. Next base: position 14,189 of record CAZHTX010000031.1, on the reverse strand, counting down.
TGGGCTCGCGGCGGGATGACCCAGCAACACTGGGAAAATCTGGTGCACATGATCACTCCAGAAAGCCTGACGCGGTCGCCGGGGGCGGCGCTGGAGTCGCTGAATTTGCCTGGAAACCTGCGAGCCACGAGGCTTGGCGAGGGGTTGGTGGTAGTCGAACGCTTGCGTCGCGATTAAGCTAAAGGGGTTGAGCGATCCCGGTCGCTTCAGCTCCCCCTCTTTACCCACCTTCCACTTTCCCCACAGCATTTTGATCATGACTTGCCGATTCATTATCGCCTCGCTGCTGTCGATTTGCTTTCTCTTGTTACCTGTTTCGCTCGGTCAAAGTGGCTCGCTCGGGTTCGCTCAAGAGCCGCCGGCCGAGGAGGCCAAACCGGCAGAGGAACCGGCCCCGGAACCGGCCAAACTGGTACCCGACCCAGCCCTGGAGGCGGCATTGCGAGCTGAGGTATACGCCAAACGCAACAATACGGAACCGCTGACGATCGACGATTTGAAGGATATTTCACGAGTCGAAGCGATTGGCAAAGGGATTGAGGATTTGACTGGGCTGGAGCATTGCGTTTCGCTACGTTTGATCCGTCTCTCTGACAACAAAATTAGCGATTTGACGCCGATCGCCGGGTTGGAGCGGCTGATGAGCATTGAATTTGAGAACAACCAGATTCAAGACATCGCACCTTTGGCCAAATTGACTGGCATCCAGCTGCTGAACTTGGGCGGAAACCAAGTGAAGAGTTTGGCGGCTTTGGAGCAGATGACCAACATGCGTTCCTTGTGGTTAGCCAACAATCAATTGGAGAGTTTGGCACCGATCGCCGGTTTGAGCAAAATCGGCTCGCTCGATGTGGCTGGCAATTCGCTGGAGGATGGTCAATTGGAACCGATCGGCAAGCTAGGCTGGTTGACGCATCTGGATCTCGATCGCAATCAAATTACGTCGTTCGAGGCGCTGCGTCCGCTGAAAAAGCTGAGCATGATCTTGGCGCGTGAAAACAAGATTCAGGATCTCACGGCGCTGGTGGAAATGTGCCGTGCGGACATGGATGGTGACAAGCGATTTGCGCCATATCTTGAGCTGTATCTGCGCGGCAATCCGCTCAGCCAAGAAGCGTTAGGAACGCAGCTCGACCAGCTTCGCGCCTGCGGCGTCGATGTTTTGCTCAAGTAGGCGATATTTGCTGAATTCGTTTTGCTGGCTCGTGTTGCTGGCGTCATCGTTCGCCCGCGGTAGCCTGCTGGGCGGCGATCATTTTGGCGAAAAAATCGCACTCGGGCTGTCCACCGCGGCGTGGCGTCATTGACGCTGTGCCGCAGGCATTCTACATTCGCCGCTTTCGAGGCTACTGTAATTACGTGCGCGCGAAGATTTTCGTGCACGAATCGAATCCGCTTCGATGTGAAGATTGCTGTGAGAGCCGCTCGTACCCTTGGTGGTTGGGCGGGCAAGACGATTGTTCAGCGACCTTCGCGTCGCTGGTCGAATCTTTGCTGACCAAAGCGTCGCCGCACGGCAGCCACCCACTAACCGCACATTTAATTGGACACTGAGGGAAGACTTATGGCAAAGACAGCCCGTCGCAAGACCGCCGCCGGATCCGCGGCCGCCAAGCCTGACAAGATGGTTTACTATTTCGGTCAGACGAAGACCGAAGGCCGTGGGCTTGGCAAACCGTTGTTGGGTGGCAAGGGAATTAACTTGGCCGAGATGACCTCGATTGGTCTGCCGGTTCCTCCTGGTTTCACGATCACCACCGAGGTTTGTGACAGGTACTATAAGGCTGGCAAGAAATTGCCTCAGGGCTTGATGAACGAAGTCCACGTGGCGGTTGCCATGTTGGAAAAGGAGTTGGGCAAGAAGTTTGGTGACGATACCAATCCGTTGCTATTCTCCGTGCGTTCCGGAGCGGCCGTGAGCATGCCCGGGATGATGAACACGATTCTCAACTTGGGTTTGACTGACGTCTCCACCGAGGGTTTGGCGAAAGCCACTTCCAATCCCCGCTTCGCCTATGACGCCTATCGGCGTTTGATCAACATGTTTGGCGACGTAGTGATGGGCATGGATCACCATCAGTTCGAAGCCGCTTTCGATAAGATCAAGAAAAAGTATAACGTCGATTTGGATACCGACGTGCCTGCCGAAGGTCTCAAAGAACTTTGCGTTGCCTACAAGGAAGTTTACCGCAAGCACACTGGCGAGGAGTTTCCTCAGGATCCGACCAAGCAGCTGCAGCTTTCGATCGAAGCGGTCTTCCAGTCGTGGAACACCCACCGTGCGGTCCGCTATCGCGAAATCGAAGGTATCCGCGGGTTGCTCGGCACGGCCGTCAACGTCCAGAGCATGGTCTATGGCAACATGGGCGATGACTCGGGCACCGGAGTGGCCTTCACGCGAAACCCGAACACGGGCGAAAACAAGTTTTTCGGCGAGTTCCTGATCAACGCTCAGGGCGAAGACGTGGTAGCCGGAATCCGCACGCCGTTGCCAGTTGCCGAGATGCCCAAGTGGAACAAGGCAGTTCACAAAGAACTGTTGGCGATCAAGGACAAGCTGGAAACGCACTTCAAGGAAATGCAGGACATCGAGTTCACGATTGAGCGTGGCAAGTTGTTCATGCTGCAAACGCGAACTGGCAAGCGAACGGGAGTCGCGGCGGTTAAGATTGCCGTCGAAATGGTCAAGGAAAAGTTGATTGACGAGAAGACGGCCGTGCTTCGCGTGCCGGCGAATGATTTGACGCAATTGTTGTTGCCGAGTTTTAAGACCACCGCTCGCAACGCGGCGGAAACGCTCGCCACCGGTTTGCCCGCCTCCCCCGGGGCCGCTGTTGGCAAGTTGGCGTTCACCGCTGAAGAGGCCAAAGAACGCGCCGAAGCTGGCGAACAAGTTCTGTTGGTGCGGAAAGAAACCAGTCCCGAAGATGTCGACGGCATGCACGCCGCGGCTGGGATTTTGACCAGCACCGGTGGGATGACCAGTCACGCCGCGGTTGTCGCGCGGGGCTGGGGCAAGTGCTGCGTGGCGGGTGCCGGTGAAGTTCAAATCAACGCCAAAGCCAAAAAGATCACCGTCGGCGGCAAGACGTACGGTGTCAAGGACACGATCAGCCTCGATGGCACGACCGGCGAAGTCATGCTCGGCTCCGTCGAAACGCAAGAACCCGCATTGGCTGGCGATTTCCGTCAATTGATGTTGTGGGCTGACAAGTTCCGCACGTTGCGAGTTCGCACCAACGCTGACACGCCAGCCGACAGTAAGCGGGCGCGTGAGTTTGGTGCCGAAGGTATCGGACTTTGCCGTACTGAGCACATGTTCTTCGATGCGGATCGCATCGGATTCATGCGAGCGATGATTTTGGCGACCACCGAGGAAGATCGGCGGGCGGCACTCAAGAAATTGCTGCCTTTCCAACGCAAGGACTTCGAAGGCATCTTCCGGGCGATGAAGGGCTTGCCCGTGACCATTCGCTTGCTCGATCCCCCGTTGCACGAGTTCCTCCCCAACGACGCCAAATCCCAAAAGGAAATGGCCGAGCAACTGGGGCTGAAACCGGCCGAAGTGAAGGCGCGTGCCGAGCAGTTGCACGAATCGAATCCGATGCTCGGTCACCGCGGTTGCCGGCTCAGCGTGACCTATCCAGAAATTCTGGAAATGCAAGTTCAAGCGATTGTCGAAGCGGCGATCTCTTGCACCAAGAAGGGCATCGGCGCCGAGCCCGAGATCATGATTCCGCTGGTCGGAACCGCCGCTGAGTTGAAAATGCTGCGGGCCAAGGTCGAAGAGAAAATCGTTTCGGTCAAGGAAGCTAAGAAGTTTACCGACAAGTTGCCGATCTCGATCGGTACGATGATCGAAATTCCCCGCGCGGCTCTGACGGCCGATGAAGTCGCCGAATTTGCCGACTTCTTCAGCTTCGGGACCAACGACCTCACGCAAATGACTTTTGGTTACAGCCGTGATGACGTCAACACCTTCCTACCGGACTACCTCAAGCACGATGTGCTCGAGGTCGACCCCTTCCAGTCGATCGACGTTACCGGCGTCGGGCAATTGGTCGAGATGGCCGTCGCCAAAGGACGCAGCGTCAAACTGAAATTGAAGTGCGGTATTTGCGGCGAGCATGGTGGTGATCCGAAATCGATCATGTTCTGCCACACCGTTGGTTTGGACTACGTCAGCTGCAGCCCCTTCCGGGTGCCGATTGCCCGCTTGGCTGCGGCTCAAGCTGCCTTGACCAAGTAATCCGCCGCGGTAAAAATTGTTTCCAGCCGGCTGGTTACTCTCCCCCGGAGAGTACCCTGGCTGGCCGGCTCAACAGTCAAAATATCAGGGGACGATATCAATAATGTCGTCCCCTGTTAGTTTTTTAATCCATCACTTGCTCGGAACTGATCATGAATGACCCACATGCAGCCTACAATGAAGCTGAAAAATTCATTGACGCAGAGCAGAACGAAGAAGCGCTCGAAGCGTTGCTAAAGATCGTCGCGGAAGACGAAAGTTTCGTGCTGGGACATCTCGCTTTGGCCCGAGTCTACACCAAGCTTGGCGAACATCTGAAAGCGGTCGAGCACAGCAAGCGGGCCTGCGAACTGGAGCCCGAGGAATCGTTCAATTACACGGCGATGAGTGTGACTTGCCAGAAAGCCTGGGCGGGCACTCAAGACAAAAACTTTATCCAGATGGCTGAGGACGCGATGGCCCAAGCGCACGCGTTGCAAGGGCGGTAAGCAGACTCGGCACCCTCTGTGCTCATGCTCGCGACTGCCGGCCGAGTGATCGCGAGTCTCTCATTCACTGGCGAGTGTGTCTCGTTCAGTGGATTAGTTTTACGACGAGCCTAACTCACGCCATCACCACGATTTCTACATCCCCATCTTTTCGGTCCACACTCAGGCCGACGTCGCGGGGATGGCGGCGAAGGACAAGATCGACGCTGCTGTCTGCCGCGCATAAGTTTTGAATTCTGACCCAATTGAGAAATTTGGGAAGCTCGGGATTATCAAAGCAAATGTGTGGTTTTCTCGGGGAAAAAGTCAATCCCATCATCGCTTGGGTGACTAAGAAAGCAGCACTTGCCGACCAAGCCTGCGGCGAGCAGGCAACCGGATAAAGCGTCGGCCCATGACCAGGTATGCGATCAAATCCGCAGAACAGTTCGGGTAGACGATGCAGTTCGTTAAATAACGAGGCTTCGAACAAACCCTCGGCGACTTGCATGCCCTCTTGGCGAAAGCCGTAGCGAAACATGCCGGCAACCCCCAACGCCGTGTCGTGTGGCCAGATGGAACCATTATGATAAGACATCGGATTGTAACGGGCTTCATCGGCGGCAATCGTGCGAATTCCCCAGCCATTAAACGAGCGTGGATCGATCAGATTTTTCACGACCGACTCCGCGTGAGCATCATCGACAATGCCTGTGTAAAGCAAGTGCCCGGCGTTTGAGTTGAGAACTTCGCAGGGGCGTTTCTCACCATCGAGTGCGATTGCGAAGGAGCCCAGTCGCTCGCACCAAAAGGCTTCATTAAACCGCACTTTAAGCTCGCTCGCTTGATCGCGAAGTTTATCTGCCCACGCCTGTTCTCCCAACATCACCGCCAGTTCGGCCGCGGCGAGTTTTGCGGCGTAGCTATATCCTTGAACTTCGCTGACAGCAATCTTTCCCAACGCGTCGCGACCATCGGCATGGAAGATGGAGTCGTCCGAATCCTTCCAGCACTGATGGGTCAATCCTCGATCGTGATGCGATTGGTATTCTAGAAATCCATCGCCATCAAGATCGCCGAAGTCATCCATCCAACGCACCGCCGCACGGATGTTTTCCCAGATGCTCTTGATGAATTCGAGATCTCCGGTGCGCCGCCAATACTGTCCAGCCAGCATGATAAACAGGGGCGTCGCATCGACGGTGCCATAGTACCGCCGGAAGGGTATTTCACCCAATTCGGCCATCTCCCCTTCACGCATTTCATGAATAATCTTTCCCGGTTCGGCTTCTGCATACTCGTCGGTGATGTGCGACTGGGTGCGGGCCAGAAAGTCCAAAGTGCCCTTCGCCAGTTCCGGTTGCAGCCAGAGTGTTTCGAGCGCGGTGATAATACCATCGCGTCCGAAAGGAGTGGCAAACCAGGGAACGCCAGCGTAAGGATAAACGCCTTCAGGAATTTCAGTCGTGAGCATCCGCAGGTCCGCAGCGGAGCGTTCCAGCCATTGATTGAAACGTTCGTTAGAGGTCAAAACGACCGTCTTCTCCGAATCCGCACGGCTGTTTTTGGTGGCCAGCGCGCTTCGAACTTTGGCGTGCGAGCAAGTTGACACCGGTTGCTCACTGGGCGAGCAGGTGACAGTTGTCTCCAATGATCTTTTTTCTCCCACCGGTAGCGTTAACTTGGAGCTACAATGCCCATCGTCGAGTGCGGTGAGTGGTCCTTGAAAGCTGCAGACGGTATGCATCTCGCGATCATTAAGTGCTCGATATCCCAAGGTCACGCTATTCGCCGAGCATTGACTCTCCAGCAGTTTGCCTCGCGATTTACGTTTCGCTCCGCGGACTTCAAAGATATCTCGATAGTCAGCTGAAAACCGATAGCCGAAGTCAAGTTCGATAGTGCGCTGTGAGTAATTCGTGATTTCTAAACGTTCATGAAATGCGGATTCATAAACAATAATTGAGCGAAAAATATGCAGTGTACCGTGGGCTACGCATGCACCGCTTTGCAACTTGAGGTCGGGGGTAGTCATCTGCACCAGCATCACGCTATTGTCCTCTTTCATCGTGGAGTTCAACAGCATTGGATTGTTTCCTTCAATCAATAATTCCCAGCCGGAAAGATAGCGGGTTCCGGCGTGGTACAGTCCTTGTTCATTAATATCGGGAACCCCAGCTTCGCCCATTTTGTCGAGCAGCAAAAAGGTGTCACCATACTTTAGCACTTGAGCGCCCGTCACATCCCGGTGAGAGCTGGCCGTCAAGGCACAAGCATCGTTGCTTTCGATGAGACGATTCATGCGTTTTTGATGGATTAAGGTCGTTGAAGATTGTTGAAAGACCGACACCTCAGGCCGGGTGGTGGTGTGCATTTGTCGGTGACGGTTTGACAGACCTGATACCGCTCGGCTGACTGGCTAGCAATTGGTGATAAACTCCCAGATAGCCGTTGACCATATTACTAACAGAAAACCTTTGCGTAGCATAATCACGACAAGCTTTGCGCGATATTTGATCGAGCTTCGCCACCGCTGCGACTCCCTCTTCGATCGAGTCGACAACAAATCCGGTAACGCCAGCTTGCATGATTTCGTCGACGGATCCGGCGCGAAAAGCGATGACTGGCGTGCCACGCACCATGGCCTCGACCATCACCAACCCGAAGGGCTCCGGCCAGGAGATGGGAAACAACAGCGCGGCCGCATCTTTGAGGAGATTATCTTTTATTTGATCATCGGCTTCGCCAACGTATTCCACCAACGGGTCTGCCAGCAGGGGAACAATCGTTTCTTTGAAATACCCTCGATCCGCGTCATCAATTTTTGCCGCCAGTTTAATGGGCATACCACATCGTTTGGCAATTTCAATGGCTTGTTCAGGCCCCTTTTCCCGTGTAAATCTGCCTAAAAACAGTAAGTAGTCTCCCATGTTAGGTTGGAAGGTATATCCGGTTAGGGGCACGCTGTTATAAACGGTTGCAACCCAATTGGCATTTGGCAAAGGTCGGCGTTGGACATTGGAAATGGAAACGACTGCCATGTCGGGGAAAAGTCGATAAAATTCTTGCAAGTCTGGTACATCCAAACGCCCGTGCAAGGTGGTCACTTGGGGCGTGCTGAGATGCCCCCAGACGGGAAAGTGCCAATGGTCGGTGTGGAAATGGACAAGGTCAAATTTTTCCGCCATGTTGACCACTTCGACCAACTGCTGGAGCCGGCAAAGCGCGGGGTCACGAGGAACTTTGGCCAGCCGCAGAGCTTGTTTGGTGGTCGCCACTAAATCGGCCGAGGTGCGGGAATCGCCGCTAGCAAACAGAGTGACATCGTGTCCCGCTTGGACTAGACCTTCCGTCAAGCAGTAAACCACACGTTCGATACCACCATAGGTCTTCGGTGGTACGCTCTCAGCCAAGGGAGCGACCTGGGCAATTCGCATTCTCTGCTCCTAATCGGTGTGCTGCGTTTTACCGCCGGAGCAGCTGGGGTAAGTACAGCCGGCCCGGCGCAAACGCATCTTCCTTTTGGGCCCATCCAGCGGGTGGAGTCTTGGCAGTTATAAACCGATCCGAAAACCCAAAAGGACCGCGGCTAGCGCCAAAGCGGCTAATGGTTTTCGAATCGATTCATAACTGCCAACCATCCCGTGTGCTGAGCCACGGCGACGGTTGGAGATGCGAACCGCGTACCAAAAAGAAGTGCTGATTGCCTTGCGCGATGGCCGACAAGACGAGCCGCGGTGGGGCTTCAGGCCGGCGGGCGGCGGAGCAGTAGATTCATCAGTGGCGGGGCTAGGCGGTCGCCATAGACGAGTGCTTTACCACCCCAGCTGAGGATCACCTCAGCTCGTCTCGCCAAGATTGCCGCCAACGCGGCGCGGGCCACGCGACGCGCGGACCAACTGCCAAAGGCTCTCGAGTTATATCCATCATCAGTATCGATCACAGCCTCGAGAAATTCGCTCTGCGTGGTGCTGGGGCTGACCAATGTTACTTGAATGTTATCCTCGACCAACTCCGCCCGCACGGCATCGGACCAACCATGCAAGGCGAACTTGCTGGCGCAGTACTCACTTTTGTCGGGTACGGCACGGTGTCCCAGCACGCTTCCCACGTTACACAGCACGGCGTCACGTCCTTGGCGAAGCAGCGGGATTGCCAACCTTGCTAGTTCCGCAGGAGCAAAAAAGTTGACTTCCATTACACGTCGCAGACGTTCCGGGGTGGCTTCGGCAAATGGTCCCAACGCACCCACACCGGCGTTGTTGACGAGGAGATCAAGTTTGCTTTCGCCCAAGTCCTTGGCGCAGGCAATGACCCCGCAGCGGATCTCATGCTCTGTAATATCCCCGGCAAAACTAACGATGCGGCCCGGGCTATCTCGTGATTTTTCCAACAAACCTTGGAGTCTCGATTCACGGCGGGCAACGGCGACCACGTTGGTACCACGCTGGGCCAGCATCAATGCCAACTCATATCCAATCCCACTCGATGCTCCCGTGACGATGGCAGTGGCACCACTCGGTTCCCAACGCGTCATATCGTTTGCCCGTAATGTTGACTGTGCGTGAAATTAAGAGCGTTAGCATCTATCCGAAAACATTAGCCGCTTTGGCGCTAGCCGCGGTTCGTTTGGCCCGCGCACCAAGCTTGCTGCTTCGTGATTATAGCTCCCCATGCACCACCAGTGCCATGCGATGACGGCGGCGCTACAGCGTTGACACCATCCTGAACACCATCCTGGCGTGATTCGCGGGCACGCAACATGAAATGTAAACGACGCGTGGTTAATACTCAGGCGACTTCGCTGCTCAGGGAGCCATCATCGTTGGGCAGCACCTCGTCATCCGCTTGCCGCTCGGCGTCCGGTGGTTCGTCGAGCGTGAGTTGCTCAGAGACTTGCGCGGGCTGAATCGACTTTGCACGCCGCTGCACTTCGCCCATCGCGCTGGCTGGCATGCGAACGTGCACGCGAATCCGTTCTTCGCTGACATCTTGGCTGATGACTTCGCCTTTGGCAGCGAGGTAAGCCAATAGCTTGCCGTCGGATGGATCAACATCGACTTCTAGATCGAAGAACTCCGCAGCCAAAGCGGCCGCCACGTCAGCGGCCAACTGGGCAAACCCTTGACCTGTCGCCGCGCTCACGGGGATCGCATTGGGGTACCGTTCGAGCACGCGGCCGATCAGCTCCTTGGAAGCGGCGATATCGACTTTGTTGAGCACCAACACGGCGTCTTTTTCCTCGATGCCGATTTCTTGCAGCACCGTGTAGACGGCGGAAATTTGATCAAGCACCGCCGGGTTGCTGACGTCGGCAACGTGCAGCAACAAATCGGCCTGCCTGGCCTCTTCCAACGTTGCCTTAAAGCTGGCGATCAACTTGTGCGGCAAGTCGCGGATGAAACCGACGGTGTCGCTGAGCAGAACGTTGCCCCAGTTGGTCAGATTCCAGCGTCGCGTGCGAGTGTCGAGCGTGGCAAACAGTTTGTCGGCCGCTTCCACTTGCGAGCCAGTCAACGCGTTCATCAAAGTGCTTTTGCCCGCGTTGGTATAGCCAACCAACGAGACGGTGGGTATGTCTTTGCGACTTTGAACTTGGCGTTCCCGGCGTTCCTCAACTTTGGAAAGCTCGCTGCGCAAATCGTGAATGCGTTTCACCACTAAACGCCGGTCGACTTCCAATTGTTTTTCACCCGGCCCCCGCATGCCCACGCCCATCGATTGCCGTGAGAGGTGCGTCCACATTCGCTTTAATCGCGGCAGCGAATATTCCAGCTGCGCTAGCTCGACGGCCAACTTCGCTTCATAGGTTCTGGCGTTCGAGGCGAAGATGTCGAGAATTAACTCGGTGCGATCGATAACTTTGGTATGAATCGCTTTTTCTAAATTCCGAGTCTGCGCGGGTGAAAGATCGTTATCAAAAATCACCACATCGCCATCATTCTCTTCGATCAATTCGCGCAGCTCGCCTACCTTGCCCTTGCCGAGAAAGGTGGTTTGATCGGGGGTGTCACGTCGCTGAGTCATCGCGCCCACGACGCTGGTGCCAGCCGTTCGAGCCAAGCCTTCCAGCTCACGCAACGGATGTTCTTCTAGCGGACGATCGGAGGTTAGTAAGCGAACAAGCACGCTACGTTCGCTGGCCACGCCTTGGACACGTTGTTCATCTCGCACGATAAGGGCATTCCTCCTCAGGAAAATCGCAAATAACTGCCTGGGAAATCTAATAAAACAAAAAGTCTGCGGGGGGAGCCACCAGTGAATCGCGTGGCGACTCGCATCCCATTATAAGGTCGAGACAGGTCGTTGGGGTATCGAGTTCACGAGGTTTCGTCAAAAGTCGACTTGCCCCTCAGGATGTGGTGGTAATGCTGGGCAAAGCGGTGGGCTTCATCGCGCACGTATTGCAGCAAGCGAAGGGCGAAGGCGTGCCGGGACAGTCGCAGCGGTTCGGGTTGGCCAACGCGAAAGACTTCTTCCTCGCGTTTCGCTAAAGAAATTAGATTGGGTGGCTCAATTTGTTGATCGCGGAAAGCCGTCAAGGCGGCTGCGAGTTGCCCTTTTCCACCATCAATTAACAGTAAATCGGGAAATGTTTCTTGGTTATCGCTGAGCTTGCGAAAGCGGCGGGAAACAACTTCGTGAATACTTCGATAGTCGTCGACACCTTGGACGTCGCGTATCCGATAACGCCGGTAACCAGGCTTGAAGGGCAATCCATCGATGAACTGAACGACGCTGGCAACCGTCTCGCCACCTCCCAAATGGGCAATGTCGACGCCTTCGATGACGCGGGGAATTTCCGCCAGACCCAATACTTTCTTTAGTCCTGTTAAACCTTTTTTAGGGTCTATGTAAAACACTTCGGGCTGTGCGTGTGATTCCAAGTCGCCACGTTCGTCGAGTCGTTCGAGCATGCGAATTTCGTCGCGCACGCGGGCAGCTTTCTCGAATTCTAACGCCTTGCTGGCAGCTTGCATTTCCCGCGTCAGTTCACCGAGCAGGCGGGTTTTGCCACCCTCGAGGAAAGTGCGCAAGCGTTTGATATCGCGGCGGTAGTCTTCCTTGCTGATCCGCAGATTACAGGGCGCGGTGCACTGGTTTATGCTGGCCAGCAGACAGGGGCGAAACCACCGCCACCGCTCGTCCTCGGACTCGATGTCTAAACTGCAAGTGCGGAACTTGAAAATCTTCTGCATCACTTGGATGGCACCTCGCAGCGCGCCGGCGCTGGGGAAGGGGCCGTAGAGTTTGACACCTCGATCGCGCGGCGTGCGGGTCACTTCAACACGCGGAAATTCCTCGTGCGTGGTGATCATCAAGTAGGGAAAGCTCTTGTCGTCTTTAAGATCCTTGTTGAACTTTGGCTGCACATCCTTGACCAGCCGCGCTTCCATCAAGAGGGCATCGACTTCGCTATCGCAGGGCACAAAATCGATATCGGCAATTTCGCCGATCCATTCGGCGGTTCGCGCATCGCTAGCGGCCGCTTTGAGAAAGTAACTGCCCGCCCGGCTTCTCAAATTCTTGGCTTTGCCCACGTAGATCACGCGGCCCGCCGTATCCTTCATCAGGTAGATGCCCGGCGTCTGCGGAAACTCTCGCACCTTGGCTGCCGCCCGTTTGAAGCCAAACCGCGGATCAAAATCGCTTCCACTCTCTCCCTGGCCATCATTCTCAGGCGTCTGGGAGGGGCTACCATCCGTGCTCATAGGCTCTGCGGTCATTAAATGGGGGGACCAGGTTGACGATTTTGAATACTCAGCTCACTTTCCGAGTCGGAGTCTTCATATTCCAATACGCTGCGGATGCTGTAGGGGTTTAACCTCCCGTGGCCACCCAGCGTGACTAGATGGATTAAAAACGAGCAGCCGACCACTTCCGCGCCGGAGCGTTCCAGCAACCGACAGCAAGCTTCCACAGTTCCACCCGTGGCTAGCAAGTCGTCGACAACCAGCACACGTTGGCCTTTTTCGACGCCATCGATGTGGACCTCCAAGGTGTCGCTGCCATATTCCAAGTCATAGTGGAAAGAGTGGCGATCGAAGGGCAGTTTGCCCGGTTTGCGAATCGGCACGAAACCGGCGCCGAGGGCCATCGCCACGGGGGCTGCAAAAATGAAGCCTCTGGCTTCGGCTGCGGCGACGACATCGATATTCATGTCACGAAACGGCTCAGCCATCGCTTCGCACGCTAATCGCAAAGCGGCGACATTCGCTAGCAGGGGGGTGATGTCTCGAAAGAGGATGCCGGGTGAAGGAAAGTCGGGGATGTCGCGAATAAATTTCCGCAGGTCCATGGGTTGCTCTCCAGTCATCAAAATTCCCGAATGTGGGGCGCGTAATGTGTGAGGCGCACGATTGTCTTCAGGCAGCACGGGCGGCCTTGCCCAAGTTTTACAGGAAAATGGATCGCTCCCCCAGTGGGAATGCCTGGCGATCGTCGCATTACGTGATGGCAGGTTTTACGGAATGAAGCTGCGGATCGCTCCGATCACTTCCGTAACGAAGCGTCGAATTTTCGAGGCCGTTCCAAACGTGTCCCCCATGCCCGGGCTGCTGAGGGCAATGATGATGACCAGGATCACACCGACAAGCAAAATTTCTGGCGAACTGTGCTTACCCTGGCGTCTTGATAAAAACTTTGGCAACCAACTGCCACGAGGTTGGGCGATCGGGGTGATGTCTTGGATACGCCTGAGGCCCAACTGCAAGGAACCCTCGGGGGACATGAAAATCCATTCACCGTGCACAATATTTCGCTCTGCTTTGGTGATCAGCGTCCAAGCGGTGCCAACTCGCAACTGGCCCGCATAGCGTGCGGCGACCACGACGGTGAAACCATCGATTGAAGTTTCGCGGAGCGTCACGGGGATGCGGCGGAGGCCACATTTAATCGTCGCAGTTGCCTGCTCCGCTTGCACCGGGCAGCGAAAGAAATCGCGATTCGCAGGATCTTCACTCACGGCCACAGACTCCGGTTTTAGATTAGACGGAACTCTGCAGCAAACTCTAAGTCGTGATTGAGGGGTGCGTGCGGGAAGTCTTCAATGCGGTTGATTTTCTTGCCAGCAGTGTCCACACCGCGCGACGACTTTGCCGGTTGTAACGTCTGGAATGCGGTGCCGCGGCGCGCACCGCGGCAAGCTGTGCCGATTAATGCGGTCCTGTTGATTTCCCCAGTGAGACTGGCAATCCAGCGTGTGACTGTCGATCCATTAGTGAGGGTAGTACCTGGTCATCCCGAACCTCTAGCGAAAAAGCTTTAGCCATGCCAGCTTCAATCTGTCGCTTGCAATCGCTGACCGCGGTCTTGCTTGGTTCCTCGTTGATGGTTGCATTGACCAGTGTCCCCTTGGCCGCGCAGGCTCCAAGACCGCCGGCTTGGTTTTCCGAGCGAGCCGACACGGCGCGGGAGCAAAACACTGGCGTGCCGGTAGCGGCGATTACAACATATGCAAACAGCACGTTCGG